>JAQCJP010000172.1 GCA_027592945.1 Planctomycetota bacterium | reverse complement strand
TGCCGTCCGTTCGGGTTCTTTCGTCCCTCGCGATGAGCTGCCTGCTGGCGGTGTCCGGGGTTGCGACGAGATGAGCGGCGTTGCAGCTATAGTCGTTTAAAAGATACCCACGGAGCCGTCATCGATGCTTCAGTCTCTTTTCCGTCAACAAGTGATTCGCGCACTGACGCTCGGCGGGTGTATCCTCGCCGGCATGGGTCAGGCTTTGCAGACGTCGCCGGCATCGGCAGCGATCATTACCTACGACATCAGCAACTATCCATCCATCCAGGACAACGCCACGCTTTCCGGCACGATCACGGTCGATACGGCTGGCGGTACGGAAAGTCCCGCTTCAAGTGGCAACTTCTTCGTTAGTCACTCCGCGATCACGGCCTGGGACTGGACCGTCACGCCCAGTGGAGGCTCGGCCTACTCGGTGAGCAGCACGGGTATCAACCCTTCGGCATCGGGGGCTGGAGGGTCTTTTGCCCTTTATGTGACCCCGACAACCGTCTCCGTAGTGCAAGCGGCCACCCTGATCCTTCAAGCGGATCTTGGTGTAGCCGGAGCTACCGTGGCCCTTGACTACTTCTATAGTTCCCCGATCTACGCGGCTGGGGGAACTGGCGTCGGCGGGTCGACGTGGCTGAACTCGGACCGAGCAGGGCTCGACAGCGCCTTTCCCTCGGATCCCTTCGCGGCAGCGGGTAACAACTGGGTGATTGCAACTGTCGTCCCGGAACCTGCTCCAGCGAGCCTCATCGCCGCGGGTTTGGTTGGGGCATTCCTCAAGAGATTACGCCTGAAGCGGCGACGTTAGCGCTGGCTCGGCAATTGAGAGGGCTCTGCAGACGGCCAAGAGACCCCCGACAACCCAAAGGATGAGCATCGCCTGGTTGCTGCCCGTGAGGTACACGGTGAAGCCGCTGGTCGTCAGGACGCCCGTCCCGACCATGCTCGAGACGACGATGAAGACCGCCGTCGCCAGGCCAAAGAAGGGCGGGACGGTGGGATCAGCCGGCGACCCCATTCCCGCTACCGGCTCGTCAGGAGCGGCTTTCATACCGCTGGCCGCCGTCGGGCCGCCCGCCGCACCAGTTCGTCGGCGATCACGCCGGCCAGGATCACACCGCCGATAATCGCGAACTCGACGTTCTGGTACCGGGGATGGACGAGGTTGATCATGTTCGAGAGCACGACCATCAGGGCCGAGCCGACCAGTAGGCCGAGGATCGACCCCTCGCCGCCCCGCAGCGAGCAGCCACCCAGCACCGCGGCAGCGATCGCGTAGAGTTCGTAGAAGTTGCCGAAGTCGCTCGGCTGGGCGGCGTTGATGTCGAGCACGAAGAGCATGCCTCCCACCGCCGCCAGCGTGCTCGAGATCACGTAGGCCAGCAGCGTCATCCGGCCGGTCTCGATTCCCGAGTAGCGGGCCGCCTGCTCGTTACGGCCGAGGGCCAGCAGATAACGGCCCCAGACGGTCCGGTTCAAGAAGACCGCTGCCGCCACCGCGATCACCAGGAAGATCAGCGTCGTGGCGGGCAGCTCAAAGCCCCCCTCACCAAGAACCGGAAATCTGGCCGTGGCCAGCGACCGGAGCCCCTTGAAGCCCGTCCCAAACCCCTGTGACTGATCCTGGGTCAGCCCGCGAGCCACACCCCGGTAGACCAGCAGGCCGCAGAGGGTGACCACGAAGGGCTGGAGTCCGAGCTTCGTGACCAAGAGCCCGTGCACCAGACCGATCACCGCTCCGAGGCTGAGCACGAAGCCGACCGCCGCCAGCACGCTCCAGCCGTGCGTCGTCAGCAGCCAGGGAAGAAGCACGCCGACCAGGCAGACGACCGAACCGATCGAGAGGTCGATCCCACCGGTGATGATCACGAAGGCGACGCCGATCGAGAGGATCCCAAACAGGGCCGTGCGGTGGACGATGTTCTCGAGGTTGCCAACCTTGAGAAAGTTGTCGCTCGCCAGGGCGGTGTACAGGCAGACGGCCGCCAGCAGACCGATGATCCCAAAGATCTTGGGAGAGACTGCCCCCGCCAGCAGCCGCCAGGCGGGCGGGGATCGGTCGCTGGTTCCCTGCTGCCCGCTCATGCTGACATCCTGCCCGACCCGTTCCCCGCCGCCAAGCGCATCACGTTCTCCTCGCTGAGTTCCGACCGGGAGAGGCCGCCGGCCAGCCGCCCTTCGTGCATCACGAGCGCCCGGTCGGACAGCGACAGAATCTCCTCCATCTCGCTCGACACGAAGAGCACCGCCAGCCCTTCGCCGGCCAGCCGGTGGACGAGATCGTAAATCTCGGCCTTCGCCCCGACATCGATCCCCCGGGTCGGCTCGTCGAGCAGCAGCAGCTTTGGCTGCATCGCCAGCCACTTGGCGAGCACGACCTTCTGCTGGTTGCCGCCGGAGAGGAACCGCACGATCTGGCGATCGCCGGGGGTCCGGATCCCCAGGGCGGCAATCATCTCCCGGGCTAGCCGCCGCTCGGCGGCGGCATCGATGAAGCCGGCCCGGCTCTCGGGCCAGAGGGCCGCCAGCGACACGTTCTCCCGGACCGCCATCTCGAGGATGAGCCCCTCCTGTTTGCGATCCTCCGGCACCAGGGCCATCCCGGCTCGGATCGCCTCGATCGGCGTTCGCGGCGTGACGGGCCGCCCGCTCACCGCGACGCTTCCGGCCACCGCCGGCGTGATTCCAAAGAGCGTCGTCAGGAGTTCCGTGCGACCGGCCCCGACGAGTCCTGCGATCCCGACAATTTCACCCGCTTTGATCTCGAGCGATATCGCGTGCGCGGGGTGGGCGGGCGTCCGCAGGTCGCTGGCAGCAAGCACGACATCGCCCGGTGGATGACTGGGCCGGCGGGCCAGCCGGTCAATATCGCGGCCGACCATCAGCCGGATCATCCGCTCGTGCTCGATCTCGCCTCGGTCGGTGATCTCACCGGCATTCCTGCCGTCGCGGAGAACGACCACGCGGTCGGCGAGTTCCCTGACCTCACCAAGCCGATGGGAGATCCAGATCACGCTCACCCCCCGGCCGCGGAGATCCTTGACGACCCGAAAGAGCGTCTCTGTCTCGCGGGCCGAGAGGGAGCTGGTCGGCTCATCCATGATCAGGAGCCGGGCCTGCGTCGAGAGCGCCTTGGCAATCTCGACGAGCTGCTGATGGCCGATCGGGAGCCGTGAGAGAGGCGTCGCCGGATCGAGATCGAGGCCCACCATCGCCAGCCAGCGAGCCGCCTCGCGATGCATCGCCGCGAGGTCGAGCCAGCCCGCCCGCCGCGGCTCACGGCCGAGAAAGATGTTGCCGGCCAGGTCGAGGTTGTCGGCCAGGTTGAGCTCCTGATGGATCAGGGCGATGCCCGCCGCGAGCGCATCCGGCACGCCGCGAAACCGGACGGGCTTCCCGTCCACGAAAAGTTCACCGGCATCAGGCGGCTGGACACCGGCGAGGATCGTAAGCAGCGTCGACTTCCCCGCGCCGTTTTCGCCGATCAGAGCCAGCACTTCGCCCGGGGCGACCGCCAGCGAGACGTCGTCGAGGGCCCGGACGCCCGGAAACCGCTTCGAGATCCCCCGCACCTCGACCAGCGGAGGCACCGGATGACTCACTTGGTCACGGGCCCAGCGAGCCGCCCGGCCCGCTCGAGCGCTTCGAGGATCAGTGGCGGGTTGTATTCGAACAGCCCGACCATCGCCGCCACGTCGGGGTGCCGGAGAAGGGCATCTTCGGCGTTGGCCTTCGCCTTGGCCCGGTCGAACTGGTCGGTCATGGTGCCAAGGATCACGTACCTGCCGTCGTCGCTGGTGAGCTCGGCACCGGGATCATCACGGCGGGACGGATCGGGCTCGCGGCCGAGGATGCCGTCGATGCAGCCCTGCCGCCGCCGCTGGGAGTTGTCCTGATCGAGCCGGCCGATGAAGACCATCACCTTGCCCCCCTCCGGCAACGCGTCACGGACGAGCTTGCCGCAGAGCATCCCGGCCTCGTAGTTGTCCATCCCGATGTAGAGTTTGCGGGGTGAATCGGGGGCGTCGCTGTCGTGCGTGATCAGATTCGTGGCGGCGGCCGCCTTGGCGAGCACCTCCCCTTGGTTGGCCGGATTGATCGGGCTGATGGCGATTCCCGCGGTACCTCGGGTGAGCGCGTCTTCGATCTTGCGTGTCTGGTCGGTGATCGACGCAGGCATGATCACCGTCACGTTCACCCCCAGATCAGCCGCGGCCTGCTCGGCTCCGGCCTTGCCGATCGTCCAGAAGTCGGCAACACCATTGGTGATGAAGGTGTATTCCGGCCCAGATGTCGCCGGGGGCGGCCCGCCACCGGCCAGCAGGCTCTCGACCTCTTCCCGAAACGCCGCCACCGGCACCACCTCCGCCCCGGCAAACTCAGGCCGTGAATCATCCGCCAGCACGACCCGCGCCGGGATGTTGATGAACGTGCTTTCGGGAATGACGTCGGTCCTGCCTTCCTGCAAGGCATGGAGCGTCTCGACGCTCCGGTAGCCGTACCGGAAGGGATGCTGCACGACCGTCCCGACGACGGTGCCGTTGGCGATCCCCTCGAGCGTCGCGGCCGCCTCGTCGAAGGCGATCACCTTGACGGGCGGCAGTGATTGCCGGCTGCCGGCACCGCCACCCGCCCCGTCACCCTTGCCGCAGCCAGCCACCAGGATCGCCATCAGCGACGCGGCAGCAAGGCCGAGCCAAGGGCGGTGTCTCGACGACGGGTGCATGATGACCTTGGCTCCGGCTGAAGGAGAACGGCTGTTGAATCGGCGAGATTCTACCCCGCCGGCAACAGCCCCTCAACGCAGTTGCCACTGCCTCAGCGGCGGAAAGTCGGCAGCGAACCCCGGGCTTAGCCGAGCACGCCCTTCTGCTCGAGCAGGCCGAGCACCGCCTCGACGCTCCTGGCCAGCGGCCACTCGTGCGACGGGATCACCAGATCCGGCTCGGCCGGCGGCTCGTAGGGCGCGGTCACGCCGGGGAAGTCGGTGATCTCACCGGCGTCGGCCTTGGCATAGGCACCGCCGGTATCCCGCTGGCGGCAGACCTCGACCGGGGCCGCCAGGTGGACCACCAGGAACCGCTCCCGGCCGACCCGCTCGGCCACCTTCTCCCGAACGGCCGCGTCGGGCGCGACGAACGACGCCAGGCAGACGATGCCAGCGTCGTTGAAGAGCCGGGCCACCTCGGCGCTGCGGCGGAGGTTCTCGCTCCGCTGGTCCGCCGAGAAGCCGAGGTCGCGGGAGATGCCCTGCCGCATCCCCTGGCCGTCGAGCACGGTCACGGCGTGGCCAGCGTCAAAGAGCCGCCGCTCGACCGCCCGAGCCAGCGAGGTCTTGCCCGAGCCAGGCAGCCCCGTCAGCAAAACGGTCACCGGCGATTGGCCAAACCGGCTGGCCCGCTCCTCGGCCGTCACTTCGCCGGCGGCCGCGGCCTCCTCGGCCACCGCCGGCTCGTCCTCCCAGTGATCGCGGCGGCCGTCGGCCGGCTCGCGATCGAGAATCATCCCGGCCGCGACCGTTGCGTTGGTTAGCCGGTCGATCATGATGAAGCCGCCGGTCCCCCGGTTGCGACGGTAGGCATCAAAGGCCGCCGGGGCGGTGAGCGTGATTCCGCAGCGGCCGATCTCGTTCAAGGCCAGCGTCGGCGCCGGCTCACGATGGAGCGAGTTGATGTCGACCCGATACCGCAGCGCCGAGATCTTCCCCGGCACCAGCTTCGTCGTCTGCTTGAAGAGATACTCCTTGCCTGGCACGAGGGCCTCCTCGGCCATCCAGACGACCATCGCGTCGAACTTCTGATCGACCTTGGGCACGTTGCCGGGGCGGACGAGCATGTCGCCGCGGCTGGAGTCGATCTCGTCCTCGAGGGTGAGCGTCACCGAGAGGGGCGCGAAGGCCTCCTCCAGCTCACCATCGAAGGTCACAATTTGCTTGACGCGGCTCTTCTTCCGGGAGGGGAGCGAGATGATCTCGTCGCCCTTGCGAATGATCCCGCTGGCCACCGTGCCGGCGAAGCCGCGGAAGTCGAGGTTGGGCCGCAGCACGTACTGGACCGGAAACCGAAAGTCCTCCATGTTGCGGTCGGAGCCGATGTAGACCGTCTCCAAGAGCGGCACCAGCGGTGAGCCGGTGTACCAGGGCATGTTCGGGCTGGGGGCGACGACGTTGTCTCCCTTGAGGGCCGAGATCGGCATGAAGTGGACATCCGGCAGCTCCAGCCGGCTGGCGAAGTCGATGTAGTCCTGCTTGATCTGCGTGAACACCGCCTCGTCGTAACCGACGATGTCCATCTTGTTGATCGCCACGACGATGTGCTTGATCCCGAGCAGCGAGACGATGAAGGAATGCCGCTTGGTCTGGGGAAGCACGCCGTGGCGGGCGTCAATCAGGATGATCGCCAGGTCGGCCGTCGAGGCCCCGGTGGCCATGTTCCGCGTGTACTGCTCGTGGCCGGGAGTGTCGGCGATGATGAACTTCCGCTTGTCGGTCGAGAAGTAGCGGTAGGCAACGTCGATCGTGATCCCTTGCTGCCGCTCGTCCTCGAGGCCGTCGGTGAAGAGGGCCAGGTCGACCTCCTCGCCGGTCGTGCCGTACCGGGAGGTGTCCTTCTTGATCGCGGCGAGCTGATCCTCGTAGATCATCTTCGACTCGTAGAAGAGCCGGCCGATCAGCGTGCTCTTGCCGTCGTCGACGCTCCCGCAGGTGATGAATCGGAGCAGCTCCTTCCGCTCGTGCTGGGCGAGGTATTCGTCGATGTCGGTGGCGATCAGGGCTGATTGATGTGACATGGCGGCCTCAGAAATACCCCTCCCGTTTCTTTTTCTCCATCGACCCGGCCTCGTCGGAGTCGATCAGCCGGCCCTGTCGCTCGGAGAAGGTCGTCAGGAGCATCTCCTGGATGATCTCGGGGAGCGTGGTGGCGGTGGAGTCGACGGCGCCCGAGAGCGGGTAGCAGCCGAGGGTCCGGAACCGGACCCGCCGCATTTCGGGCTGCTCACCGGGCTCGAGCGGCAGCCGGTCGTCGTCGACCATGATCATCACGCCGTCCCGCCAGACGATCGGCCGCTCAGCGGCGAAGTAGAGCGGCACGATCGGGATCTTTTCGAGGTGGATGTACTGCCAGACGTCGAGCTCGGTCCAGTTGGAGAGCGGGAAGACCCGGATGCTCTCGTTCTTCCTGACCTTCGTGTTGTAGAGGTTCCAGAGCTCGGGCCGCTGGTTCTTGGGATCCCAGCGATGAAACTCGTCGCGGAAGGAGAAGACACGCTCCTTGGCCCGGCTCTTCTCCTCGTCGCGGCGGGCCCCGCCGAAGGCGGCATCGAAGCGATACTTGTCGAGGGCCTGGCGGAGGGCCTGGGTCTTCATCACGTCGGTGTGGACCTTGCTGCCGTGCGTGATCGGATTGACGCCCGCGGCCCGCCCCTCTTCGTTGGTGTGGACGATCAGTTTGAGGCCGAGCTCTTTGGCGACGTATTCGTCCCGCATCTTGTACATCTCCTGGAACTTCCAGGTCGTGTCGACGTGCATCAGCGGGAAGGGGGGCTTGGCCGGATAAAAGGCCTTCTCAGCCAGGCGGAGCATCACCGCCGAGTCCTTGCCGATCGAATAGAGCATCACCGGGTTTTCGAACTCGGCGGCCACCTCCCGGATGATGTGGATGCTCTCGGCCTCGAGCTGGCGGAGGTGGGTCAGGGCGTAGGAGGTCATCGAGATCCCGGGGAAAAGTTGCGGAAACCGCCTCACTGTAGGCACAATGCCGAGGGTGCGGCAATCGCGTTTGCCGCCGCCACGCCCGCCCCCAGCCCCCTGGAGAGGCCGTCATGCACCCCCCTGCCCGCCAGCATCCGAGTTTTTCCCGCCTCACCTTCCGGCTCCTCTTCGCGGCGGTGATTCTTTCACCAGTGGTATCGCCGTCCCCCTTCGCGGCGGAAGCCCAGGCGCGGCCGCCGCGGGCCGAGCGAGTGGCCAACCGAATCGCCGAGCGGCGATATGCCCGGCTCTCGATTGCCGAGGCCCGCGCTACCCGAGCCGAGGCCCGCGTGGCTGAGATCGCGCCG
>JAQCJP010000171.1 GCA_027592945.1 Planctomycetota bacterium | reverse complement strand
GGCTTTGATGCGCTGCAACACGCGGAATGCGGGGTCGCGAGCGGTGGGCCGCTTACCGGGTTGCGGCCAGGCGGTGCTTTTCGTGCTCGATGCGCCGGCGGTTGTAGGCCGCGATCACCTCCTTGCGGCGGAGCATCCCGAGCAGTCGACCCCGATCATCTGGATTGACAACCGGCAACTCGTCGACGTTGAGCGAGGTGAACTTGCCGAGTGCCGAGTTGAGGTCTTCATTTGGCCGGACCGTTACCACCTTTGTCTTCATCACGTCGCGGGCGTTGGCGATCCGCCAGATGGCGTCGTCGTAGAGGTAGCCGCGGACATCCTCCGCCGAGAAGATGCCGACCATCCGCCCGTCACCGTCGACGACCGGAAAATATCGCTGGGTCGATTCAGCCAGGGCATGGACGATGCCCTCGAGCGTTTCTCCCTCGTGGATCAGACGGGGCGGCCGATCGCGGCGGTAGACGCTCTCCACCTCAATGCCCTCCAGCACGTCGACGAAGAAGTCACCCCGGTGGGCTGGCGAGTCGAGGCGGGTCGGCACCTGCTTCTCGTAGAGCGTCCAGCGGCGACCGAGAAGGAAGGTGAGCGTCGAGACCCAGAGCGTCGGCAGGAGGAGGCCGTAGCCGCCGGTCATCTCGCTGACCATCAGCACGGTCGAGAGGGGCGCCCGGGCACAGCCCGAGAAGAACCCGGCCATCCCCACGATCGCGAACGCCTGCGGCTGCCGAACGAGCTCCGGCCACCAGGCGTGGAAGAGCTGGCCGACGGCCGAGCCGAGGCAGCCCCCGATCACCATCGAAGGGCCGAAGACGCCGCCGGAGCCTCCGGAGCTGATCGTCAGGGAGGTTGTCAGAATCTTCACGAGGGCCACGGCCACCAGCAGCGGCACCGCCACGTCGAGCGTGCCGGCCATCGTCTTCTGGAGCGTGCCGTAGCCGCTGCCGAGCACCGCCAGGGCGTCACGGTCGCCGCCGAACCAGAAGTACATCGCCAGGCCGACCAGCCCGGCCAGGGCCGCCCCGATCATGGGACGCAGATGGGGAATGACCGGAAGCCGCTTGAACAGGGCATGAAGCCCGTAAAACGTCTTGATGTACAGCACGCCCGCCACGACAAGCACGATCGCCATGGCACCGTAGGGCAGGAGTTCCAGCGGTGAGCCCACGTCATAGAAGACGTGGCGGCCGAAAAGGGGCGTGAAGCGGATCTCGGGCGGGAGCCAGAGACAGAACACCGAGTAGGCGATCGCCGAGGCCATCGCCGCCGGCACCACCGCATCGCTTTCGATGTCGGCCTCCCGGTAGAGGATCTCCCCGGCAAACACCGCCCCGGCCAAGGGCGCTCGGAAGATCGCTCCGACGCCCGCGCCCATGCCGGCGGCGAGCATGATCCGCCGGTCGCGGGCGGGAAGTTTGAGAATCCCGCCCAGGAACGAGGCGAACCCGGCCCCGATCTGGGCGATCGGCCCCTCGCGGCCCGCCGAGCCCCCCGTGCCGAGCGTGATCGCCGAGGCGATCGTTTTGACGATCGGGATCCGGCCGCGGATTTCGCCCCGCTTGTTGTGGAAGGCGTCGATGGCTGCATCGGTGCCGTGCCCTTCGGCCTCCGGGGCGAACGTGTAGACGAGGAGGCCTGAGGCGAGTCCGCCGGCCGCCATGACCGCCACGAGGATCCAGGGCCGAAAATCACCTTCGACCGGCTCGAAGAGGGCCCCTTCGGCCGCCGCCTCCCCGGGCTCCAGTTGGGCAGCCTGGGCCAGAGCGTAGTGCTGGACGACCTGCCCGACGACGTGGAAGGCGATGCCACCAAGCCCGGCTACCACCCCGATCACCGCCGACAGCATGAACCACTTGCCCGTCGAGCCAAGCTCGAAGTCGCGGATTGCCGAAAGCAGGTATTTCACGCGGGGGAAAGCAGGCCAGCGAGTCAGCCAGAGGTACGCGGCAGAGAACTTTCAGAACTATACCACGAAACCCGTCGACCGCGGCAGCTACTCAGCGACTCGACAGGCTCTCCCGACGGCCGTCCCCGATGGCAATCAAATATGCCATCGCGACCTCGTCGATTCCCTCCTCCAAGAACGTCACTCGCGAGTCTCCCCACAAGGCCTGCACCCCCCCCCGATGGCGGCTGCGGGGCGCGCTCGAGAGATAGAACCACATCCCGAAGGGCTGCCAGGTGCCGCAGGGCATGCCGGCTTGTTCGGCAGCATCGGCCTCTGGGCAGGCGTAGAGAACATCCGCGTTGATCGCACTGGAATCGATGTTGGGCCGCTGGGTGTGGCCCAGGCTGAAGATCGAGTGCCGAAAAGGCCCCCCGTCAGGCGGCTCATGGTGCATGTCGAAGGCGAGCACGCTCGCTCCGTTCCAGCCCACCGCCCAGGCTCCGCGGGCATCGGCGGGATTGGTGCCGGCCCGCACCTCGGACGCGACGAGCGTGGACTGGAGGCCCTCGCTGGCGTCCGTCAGCCGGGGCCGCTCGCGCCAGGCCAGCAAGGCCGGATAGAGATGCTGGTACTCCACGTGGTAGGGGCTCGCCCAGGCGGCGTAGTTGCCCCGGCCACAGGCCTGCCCCCGCGTGAGCTTCGCGTCGACAAACCCTCCCGAACCGCCGCCGTCGCTCGGGCAGATCAGGATCGGCAGCCGCTCCGCCGCCGGGCCGACCGCCTGCCCCGGGGCCGCCTCAAACAGATTCTCTGCCAGGTTGAACCGGTCGTAGAGCGGCTGCTCCTCCAGGTACGGCAGAATCTGCACGACCCAGGAATGGGAAGTTCCGGCCCGGGGATCGAAGTCGTCCCAGAAGCCCACGGATCCCGAGGTGACGGTTTTTGGCAGCAGCCGGCGGGCCTCATGGTGGGCATGGATCGCCTGCCCGATTTGCCGGAGGTTGGAACCGCACTGCACGAGCCGGGCCGCTTCGCGGGCTCCCTGCACCGCAGGCAGGAGGAGGGCAATCAAGAGACCGATGATCCCGATCACCACCAGCAGTTCGACGAGCGTCATGCCGCGCCGAAAGCCACCACTGCGTTGCTGCCGGAAACACCCTGCGTCCATGGGATCCCCGCTGCCTCGCACGCTCTCTGGCCAGTATTCTCGCTCCTGTGTCCCTGAGCCTACCCAAAAAGGCCCTTCCGAGGGCCGAGGGTCTCAGCCATCGTCGGGCCCCTCGAGGGCGTCGATCAGGGCTGCGCCGCAGGAATCGCTCCAGACATTGACGGCCGTCCGCCCCATGTCGAGCACGCGGTCGACCGCCAGGATCATCCCCTGAGATTCTGCTGGCAGGCCCACGGCCTGCAGAATGATCGCCATCATCACCAGGCCCGCATGCGGGATGCCCGCGGCCCCGATGCTGGCCAGCAACGCCGTCACGCAGACGACGATCTGCTGGGCCAGCGGCAGGTCGTGGCCAAAGTGCAACTGGGCGATGAAGAGCACCGCCACCGCCTCATAGAGGGCGGTGCCATCCATGTTGATCGTCGCCCCCAACGGCAGGACGAACGAGCCCACCCGATTGCGGACACCCCCGCGCGATTCGACGCAGTCGAGCGTCAGCGGAAGCGTGCCGTTGCTCGAGGCGCTCGAGAAGGCTGTCAGCAGGGCCGGCGACATCGCCCGGGCAAACTGCCAGGGGCTGCGGCGGGCAATGAATCGCAGCAGCAGAGGAAGCGTGACGGCGGCATGGACTGCCAACGCCACAGCGACCGTGACCATGTAGGCCGAGAGCGACACGAACACCGCCACCCCCTGCGTCGCGGTCGTGGCAGCCACCAGGAAGAACACCCCCAGCGGGGCCAGCCGGATGATGGCGTGGGTCATCGCCATCATGACGGCGAAGCCGGCATCGGCCGCCCGGTGGACCCGGTCGGCCACCTCGCCACCAACCCGCAGGGCGAAGATCGCGAAGGCGAGCGTGAAGGCGATGATCGAGAGGAAGTTGGGCTCAACGACCGCTGCGAAAGGATTTTCAGGAATCAGGTTCTCGATCTGCTGAAAGAGGATGTCGGCCAGCCCGCTACCGGCAGCGATCTCCTCGGCGGGGGCGACTTCCCGCGGCGCTCCGCCGAGCCCTGGCCGGAAGATGTTGACCGCCAGGAGGCCAGTGAGGATCGCCAGGATGCTCGTCGAGACGTAGTAGGCGATCGTCCGGCCGAACATCCGCCCGAGGTGGGCCGCGCCGCCGAGGCCCATGATCCCGCTGGCCAGCGAAGCGACCACCAGCGGCACCGCCACCATCTTGAGCATCCGTAGGAAGAGGTTGCCAAGCCGCTGGAAGCGACCGCCCCAGAGATTGGCAGGCGACGTACGGGCCCGACTGGCCAGCCGGGCAAGTTCCGGTCGCTCGGTGGCCAGTTCGTCGAGGGAGTGGAACCGCAGCCCGTCATCAGCGGCAGCGTGGCCGACTTCGACGCGTTCTCCAGCCCCCTCTTCGTCGACCGTCTCGATCACCATGCGGCCGACGGTGTCCGTGATCGTGACACTCGTCAGACCCGCCGGGAGATCGGAGGAGAAACTCGTCGTCGCCGTCCCGGCCACGGCGTTGAGGACCACCCCGATGGCGGCGCCAGCCACCATCCCGATCGCGATCTGCCAGTGAAGGGCAAGGCGAGACATGCCAGGGTTGTACCCGATTTGGTGCGGCCCGCGGCGGCCCTAAAAAGCCAGCACGAGTTGCGTCTGGATCGCGGTGCCTGAGAAGCCGGCCCGGTAGGGGTAGAGGAAGTTCTGGGCGGGACTGCGACTGATCGAAAGGGCCTCGAGCGTAAACCGGCCCTGGCGAGACTCGTGCACGTACCAGTTCCAGCCGCCGCCGTACTCCTGGCCGGTGCCGAAGGGGCCAGTGACGACGCTCGAGCGGGCGTAGACCTCGTGCTGCCTCGGGATGAAGCACCAGGAGAGGTAGACCATGCCGCCCTGATCGAAGAGGCTCTGCACCTCAAACGGGCCGCTGCCCTTGAAGTTGTCGAGTAGCCGGAAGTAATACTCGAAGTTGACCGCCCAGCCGGCCCGCTTCCAGCCGGCATCGACCGTCGCCAGGTTGAAGCGATACTGATCGACCTGGCTGCCCGGCCCCAGCGCGCCCGGCAGGGCCAGGGGCGTGCCGTCGGAGAGGCGGGTGATCGTGTCTTCAGGATTGATGCCGCGGATGATCTGGGCGTAGGTCTCGGCGTAGAGTCCGCTACAGCCAAGCCGCAGGGCGGCCTCGTCGTGGTGCTCCATGTCACCCTGCCCGAAGCCCCAGGGGGAGAGGGGCTCCCACCAGGTGTTGCCGGAGAAGGCCATCGACGTGCCCCGCCGCAGGGCTCCGCCCTGGCCGCCGTCGATGGCGTTCCAGGCGCCGGCCCGGTAGTGGAGCTGCTTGTCGAGCAGGTCACCGGAGAACTGGGCCCCGGGGCTGAAGCCGGGGCGAAAGAAGGTGTTGGCCATGCTCCGGTCGACGCCGACGGTCCAGGGCGAGGGCTCGACGAACTCGCGGGTCACCGGGATCAGGGCCACGCCGCCCCCGAAGACGGCCGCCTCGCTGAACTTCCAGCCGGCCAGGCCGATCGGGACGATGCCCGCCCGGGCGCCGACGTTCGAGGTGCCGAAGAGGGCGAAGTTGTAGAACAGCCGCTCGTCGGCGACATGGCCGTTGAAGGAGATCAAGAAGCGGTTGAGGTTAAAGGTGTTGAGGTTGGTGACCGGCAGCACCTGGCCGGCCGAATTGGTCCACTGCGTGGCCGAGCGGGCAAACTCCAGCCAGCGCAGCTGGATGAAGCCTCCGATGGCCAGGGCGAAGGGGAAGTCGCTGCTGCGGGGCCGCTCTTGGTAGATGAGGATCCCCTGTGGCGGCACGAGATCGGTCGCCGGGATGTAGCGGGGCCGAGGAATCCCCGCCATCCGCGCGGCGACGGCCTGGTCGATCATCCACTGCAAGTCGGCCTGTTCGAGCTGGTCGACAGGCTTGGGAACGGCCGACGGCTCGAGCAGCAGCGTTTCGTCGATTGGCACGACGGCAGCAGGCTCATCGGCCCGACTCGAGGCGCAGACGCTGACCGTCGCTGCTCCGAGGAGCAGCAAGAGAACCGGCCCGAAGACGCTGAAAGGAGGATCGCGCATGAAACCCCACCTCACAATCGGGCAGGGCTGTGCGGGTTCTGCAGGATTTCCGGGATAGGGGAGATGGGGAATGTGCGCAGGGTTCGCGAGGGGTGGGACCGCGCCGATCGAGCCGGCGTAGAAATCCGAGCGCAGTCAGGATGGCGAAGCGAGGAGTTCTCCGAGCGCAGTGAAGGCCAGGATGGCCGTAACAAGCGCCCGGCGAGACGGCACGGGCCGCCCCGAAGCCAGCACGAGCTGGGATTTCGCGGCCAGTCGGTCCCTTGACGGCGGCCGTCGGTCGTCTAGATTGTATTTGAAATCCAAATAGTGCCTCGTGGCATTATCGGTATTTTTCATCAGGAACGAGGCGGAAACTCTGTTCCTGGGCCGCTGTGCCGCGGTGTTTCCCATGAACATGAACCTCAAGTCTCTGAAGATTTTCTGCGACATCGTCAACCGCCGAAGTTTCTCCCGGGCCGCCGAAGACAACGGGATCTCCCAGTCGGGTGCCAGCCAGGTCGTTGGCCAACTGGAGAGCCACCTTGGCGTGCAGTTGATTGAGCGGTCGAAACGGCCGCTCGTGCCGACGGCCGAGGGGAAGGTCTTCCATGATGGGTGCCGCAAGTTGCTCGCGTCGTACGAGGCGCTCGAAGACGAGGTGCGGACGCTCCACGACGAGGTGGCCGGTCGGGTCCGGGTCGCAGCCATCTATTCGGTCGGTCTCCATCACATGAGCCGGTACGTGCAGGAGTTCCGCAGCCTGCATCCGCGGGCGAACGTTCGACTGGAATACCTCCATCCCGAGCGGGTCCTCGAAACCGTCGAGAATGCCGAGTGCGACCTGGGAATCGTCAGCTACCCCCGCAGCAACCGTCTGGTCGAGGCCGTCGCCTGGCGGGAGGAACCGCTGGTGCTCGTCGTGGCTCCAAGCCATCCGCTCGCTGCCTGCGATGAAACACCGCTGGCTGCCCTTGATGGCCTGCCGATGGTGGCCTTCGATGCCGACCTCGTGATCCGAAATGAGATCGATCGGGTGCTTGATGACCATGACGTCGAGCCCGAGATCGTCATGGAGTTTGACAACATCGAAACGATCAAACGGGCGATCGAGATCGACGCTGGAATCTCGATCCTGCCGGAGCCGACGGTGCTCCGGGAGGTTGCCGCTGGCACGCTGGCAACGGTACGGATCGCCGATGCCGAGGCGGCGGCCGCCCTGGTGAGGCCGCTGGGCATCATCCGGGGCCGCAGTCGCTCGCTGCCGCCGACGGCCCAGCGGTTTCTCGAACTCCTCCGCGGTCACGCTGCCGACCTCGATGTCACACCCGCAGCCGCATTCGCGGTCAGATGATGCCGGCAGGCCACCGCCCCCGAACTGTTCCGCACCGATCGACACACAAGATTCCCGCCGCATGGATGACCATACGATGATCAACCGTCCCGGACTCCCGCCCCGCCAGGGGCTCTACGACCCGCTCACGGAGCACGACGCCTGCGGCGTCGGCTTTGTGGTCAACATGCACGGCCGCAAGAGCCACCAGATCGTCCGGCAGGGGCTTGAGGTTCTTGAAAACCTGACGCACCGCGGAGCCTGTGGCTGCGATCCGCTCACCGGCGACGGGGCGGGGATCCTGATGCAGATGCCCCACGATTTCTTTGCGGCTGTCGCAGCCCAGGCGGGCCTCAGCCTGCCGGCCCCCGGCGACTGGGCGGCCGGCAACATTTTTCTTCCGCCGTCCGAGGGCGAGAGGGAAGCGGCCGAAGCGTTCTTCGAGAAGCTCTGCCATGAGGAGGGGCTCGCGTTTCTCGGCTGGCGAACCGTTCCCACCGACAACTCGCCAATCGGCGGCACCGCCCGCGACGTCGAGCCCTTCATCCGACAGGCCTTCGTGGGCCGAGGCGAGGATGTGGCTCGCGAGCACTTCGAATGGAAACTGTTCGTGCTTCGCAAGCGGTTCGGAATCGAACTGGGCACGCTCGGCCTTTCAGAACGGGCCTTCGTCTACGTCTGCTCG
>JAQCJP010000170.1 GCA_027592945.1 Planctomycetota bacterium | reverse complement strand
GAGCCGCGGGCACGCTCGCCGAGCGGGGCGATTCAGCCATCGTTACCGGGCCGTCGCGGTCTGCCAAGGCCGCCGCTGCACCCCAGGCCGAGGCGCCCCGCGGCCTGGCCGCTGCCGTGATCGTGAGATCGGCGACCTGCTCGCCGCGGGCGATCGCCAGCCGCACGTCCTGGCCGGGCGCGACGGCCGTCATGGCCTGCGACACATCATCGCTGCTTTTGAGGGGCAGCCCGTCGATCGCCCTAATTTCATCGCCAGATCGGATGCCGGCGGCGGCTGCGGGCCCCCCGACGGCGACCGTGTCGACCTCCCAGCGACCTGCGACATCTGATTCGATCACGGCGAACCCAAGCCAGCCGCTGCCGGGGAGCGGTTGCTCTGTCGTCGCTTCGTCCACCCGGTCCCCAGCGACCGATTCCGGTTCCGGCAGCGGCCTGACGGGCTGCGGCGCAAATCGGGGCGAGCGGGGCATGGGCGACGGCTCGGCGGAGGCCGGAGCCGCTGCTGAGGCGGCTTGGGGAACCCGCTCGGAGAAGGGCAGAGCGATCGGCTCGCCGATCGAGATGTCTCCAGGCTCAAAATCAGTTGCGTCGTCGGCCGCCGGCTCGTCCGCAGCAGCAAGCAAACCGCCGCCGGCTGCCGGCACAATCAGCACGGCAGTGGCCACCACCAGGAGCCGATTCCGGGTCGAGCGGATCGCTCCGCAGAACCGGCTCAGATGACTCGTCGGCAGCTGCATTCCTCGGGCTCCAAAAGCGTTTTTTCTTCCGGCGAAACCGCGGGCGAGAGTATACCGCGCTGCGGCGTCGGTTCGATCGGCGGACGGGCTGGCCTGGAATTTGTGGCCCTCTCCGCCACCACGCACAGGTTGTGCACCATGCCGACTGGGCGGCGACGGCTGTTCCCGCGGCCCGGCAAGCAGCGTGATCATGATCCGATTCGCTGGTGTCATGATTCCTACGCCCGCCGGCGATGCGTCTCGTTTGACAGCACTGCAAGCACTCCTATACTCGCGCCGGCTTTGACACGGGGCAGTGAAGCGGTCGCACACAACAGTCGTGCAGAGCGTTTTCCGCCTTGTAAGAAGCACTCGGGCCGAAGGTTTGGCCCGCACAGAACGAATGAGGAAGGAGCCATGGGGAAAGTCGTCGCCGCCGCGACCGTCGGGATTCGCTCGCTCGCGGAAAGCGTGCGTGCGGCCTTCCGGGAACGAATCGGCGACGAGCGGTTTGCCGTCTGGTTTGGCGACGCCTCGTGGCTTGATGGTGCCGACGGCCAGCGGCCGGGGGTCGTCATCCGGGCTGGCCATGGCGTGACCCACGAGTGGCTGCGGCGGACGTTCCGGGCCGAGGTCGAGGCCGTGGTGGGTCAGGTTGGCGTGCGGGGCGTCCAGGTCCTCTGGGAGCCGGCCGACCAGGTCGCGTCGGACGAAGGGGCTGCCCGCCCGTTGGCGGTCGTGCGGCCGCCGGAGGAGCCGCGTTCGCCAGCGGCCGAGCCCCCGCGGCGGCTCGGCCGGGGCCTGCAGCGGCTCGACGACTTTGTCGCCGGTTCCGGCAATCGCATGGCGCTGGCAGCTGTCGAGATGGCCGCCAGCCGGCCGGGTCAGATGTCGCCTACGGTGATTCACGGCCCCAGCGGTGTCGGGAAAACGCATCTCTTGGAAGGATGCTGCAGCCGATTTCGAGAGCGACACCCCAATGCCTCGGCCGTGTTCTTGTCGGCAGAGCAGTTCACCACCGGATTTCTCCAGGCTCTCCATGGCAGCGGACTGCCGGGGTTCCGCCGCACCTGCCGCTCCGCCGAGTTGCTGGTCGTCGATGATCTGCAGTTTTTCGTCGGGAAGCGGGCGACGCTCCAGGAACTCCAGCAGACGATCGAGGTGATTCAGCGGCAGGGGGGGCAGGTGGTTCTCGGCTGCGACCGCGAGCCCGACGCCCTCCCTGAGCTTGGCGCCGAACTCCTCACCAGGCTGCGGGGCGGGATGATCGCCCGGCTCCAGCCGGGTGATTACGACGTGCGGCGGGGCATCGTGGCGGCGGTCTGCCGGAGTCGCGGCCTCGTCGTGCCCGATGAGGTGACGGACTATGTCGCCACCCACATGACCCGACACGCCCGGGAACTCCAGGGGGCGGTCAACCGTCTCGAGGCGACCAGTTCGATGCTGGGCGTGCCCATCAGCCTCGGCTTGGCCGAGGAGGCGCTCGTCGATCTGGTGCGTTCCAGCGGCCGGAGCGTGCGGCTGGCCGAGATCGAGCAGGCGGTCTGCGCTGCCTTTGGCTTGGCACGAGGGAGCCTGCAGTCGAGTGGCCGGGCCCGCTCGGTCAGCCATGCCCGCATGCTGGCGATGTTTCTCGCCCGCAAGCACACCCACGCCGCACTCTCGGAAATCAGCGGCTTCTTTGGCCGCCGCAGCCACTCGACGGTGATTACGGCCCAGAAGTCGGTCAGCCAGTGGCTGGCTGAGGGCACGCGCATCGTCCTCGCCGAGGCGGCCTGGGACGCCGGCGAGGCGATCCGGCGCGTCGAAGACATTCTTCGGGCAGGCTGAGGGGTTGGGGTGGGCCCGTGCCAATCGAGCCGGCGTGAGAAAATCGAGCGAAGCCCGGAAGGCGAAGCTCGATTACCTCCGAGTGAGCGGAGAGCAGGATGCTCGTAGCGAGCGTCCGGCGAGCTGGCACGGGCTCACCCCGAGCCGCGGCAACTACTCGTCGAGGAGTTGCTCTTCGAGGCTGGCCTTGTAGTGAACGCTCGACTGGGGGCCGCCGAAGCCGACGACGCGGCGGTCGATGGCGGTGCTGCGATTGGTGATCCGGCCCGACTCGATGTCGAAGCGGATCGTTCCGTCCCAGATCCGCTCGAGCAGGCGGGCCTCGATCCGCGGGTCGTCAACCGGGGTGAGGACGGTCGTGTCTACGGCGATCGTGGCCAGCCCGTTCTCGACCTTTTCCAGCCGGTAGCGGAGCCGGGTGCGGACCGCCTTGCGGGGGCCGTTGGGCACCTCGACGACCACCTCGTCGCGAACCACCCACTCATGCCCCTCCGGCACCGCCTCGGCAGGCAGCGGCACTACCACCAAGTCGCCGGTGGCGGTGGCCGGGCAGGGCAGCAGCTCCCGCCGCTCGAGAATCCGGCCGTCGGATGAGACCAGCATCCGCACCAGCGGCACACCCAGACTCTGACGAACCCCCTCGTAGCCCGGTGGCGGGGCGGCCTCGTCTTCGCTCGACCAGCGAACCTCGCCGCGGTCGCTGGCTCGTGAGGTCATCGTCACGTCGTCGACCGATTGCTCGAGCGTGGCCCGGCCGTTGTCATCGACCGCCACGACGCTCCAGGTCTTGGTCGAGTCGGTCCGCGTCTCGACCGACTGGGTGACGCCGTTCATGGTTGTCTCGGTCAGGGCACGATGAGCGACCCGGCTGGCGATCGCGTCGCCGGCTTCGAAGCGGTAGCGAAGCAGAAACGCCTCCCTGGCCGAGCCGACAGCAGCCGGGATCAGAAGGGCCAACACCAGGAAGACCGTTCCGAGGCACCTCACGAATCAACCTCCGGCCGGCTGCGCTCGGCGGCCCGCAGGCCGCCTCCCCAGGCGAGCTTTTCCCGAAGCGTGCGGTAGTAGCCGTGGCCACCGATCTCCACCAGCGTGAATCGCGGCTGGGCGCGACGAATCCGGATCGCATCGCCCGGCGCGATTGCCGCGGCGACCCGGCCGTCGACCAGGCAGGTCGAGCCGGCGTTGGGACGGGGCACGCGGAGTTCGTACCGGCGGTCCGCCGAATCGATCACCGTGCGGTTGGTGAGCGTGTGCGGGTTGAGCGGGGTGAACACGAAGGCGTCCATATCCTTCCTCACGATCGGACCTCCTGCCGAGAGGTTGTAGGCGGTGGAGCCGACCGGTGTCGAGACAATCAGGCCGTCAGCCCGGTAGGTGGTGGCGGGCTGACCGTCGACGAGCAGGTCGATCTCGATCATGGCAAAGGGCGGGCCGGCCAGGATCGACGTCTCGTTGAGGCCGAGATCATGGTGAATCACCTCGCCTTCCCGGGCCACCTCGCACTCGAACATCATGTGATCGACCAGCCGAAAGCGACCGGCCATGAGTTCGGCAATCGCGTCGTCGACGTCGGCTGGAGGGGTGTCGGCCAGGAAGCCGAGCCGGCCGAGATTGATGCCCAGGGCGGGCACCTGGTGATAGCCCATCCAGCGGGCCGCCCGCAGGATCGAGCCGTCGCCCCCCAGGACCACCACCAGATCGGCCTCGGTGATCGGCCCCGCGTGCTCCCCGCTCGTCTGGGATGGTCCGACGGCTGAGACCGTGTGGCCGTGTCCCGTGAGGGCCCGCTCGATTCGCTCGGCCGCGGCGGCTCCCGCCGCCGAGCCCAGGATGATGACGTGGAGCGGCTCCGTGGGCGGCTGGTTGGCTCGCAGGCGGCTGGCATGCGGCATGGCAGCACCGGGCCCGAGGACGCCGGCTCGGTGGGTCAATCGTGGGCCGTGAGGGGCGCCGTGACGTCGTTGCCGCTCGGCCCGAGGCCGGCCAGGGCCCGGCAGGCCGCGGCGATCCCGGTGGCGTCGAGACTGAGCTCGGCGAGCAGTTCCGCGCGGTCACCGTGTTCGACAAAGCGATCAGGAAGCCCCAGCCGCCGGATGGGGCCGGCCGCCAACCCGGCGTCGGCGACCAGTTCGAGAACGGCTGATCCGAACCCGGTTGGCAGGGCGTTCTCCTCGATCGTCACGGTCCAGGGGGCCGCCTCGATCCGCTCGAGCAGGAGTTCGCTATCGAGGGGCTTCACAAACCGGGCGTTGACGACCGTGACCTCGAGCCCTGCCTCCCGCAACAGAGCAGCCGCCTTGACGGCCTCGGCCAGGAGTGTGCCGGCAACGATCAGCAGGCCGTCGCAGCCTTCCGCAACCACCTCCGCCCGCCCGAGCGCCAACGGGGTTCGTGGACCCTCCTGCCGCACCGCGGCGGTCTTGGGATACCGAATCGAGACCGGCCCATCGTGGTCGCGGGCCCATTCGACCATCGCCTCCAGATCGTGCTCGTCGGCGGGAGCCAGCACCGCCATGTTCGGGAAGAGCCGCATGTAACCAAGGTCGAAGGCCCCGTGGTGGGTGGGACCGTCAGGACCAGTCAGCCCGGCCCGATCGAGCATGAAGGTGACCGGCAGGTTCTGCAGGCAGACCTCCTGGAAGATCTGATCGTAGGATCGCTGCAGGAACGTGCTGTAGATGTCGACGATCGGCCGGCAGCCAGCCTTTGCCTGGCCCGCCGCAAAGGCGACGGCGTGCGATTCGCAGATCCCGACGTCAAAGAACCGGTCGGGGAACTCGGCCCGCACCTTTTCGAGCTTGTTGCCCTGGCACATCGCCGCAGTCAGCACGGTGACGCGCGGGTCATTCCGCATCGCCCTGGCAATCGCGGCCGAGGCAATGTCGGTGTAGGCCTTGGTCGATGACTTCTTGATGCTGACGATGCCATCTTCATCATCGCACTCGAAGGGGGCCGGGGTGTGGAAGAAGACCGGGTCGTCTTCGGCCGGCTTGAAGCCATGTCCCTTTTCGGTGAGCACATGGAGCAGGATGGGCCCTTCGGCGTCCTTGACCAGTTCCAGGTACCGGATCAGGTTGGGCAGCGAGTGCCCCTCGACGGGGCCAAAGTAGCGGACGCCAAGTGCCTCGAAGAGCGCGCCGCCGTGGATCGACGTCTTGATCGATTCCTTGACGCCGGAGAGCATCCGCTCCATCTGCTCACCGACCACTGGCACGCCCTTGATAATCTCGCCGGCCTGGTGCTTGATGCCGCGATACCAGGGATTGGTCCGCATGATGTCGAGATACTCGGCCAACGCTCCGACCCGCGGGCAGATCGACATCTTGTTGTCGTTAAGGATCACCAAGAGCCGCTTCTTGAGAAAACCAGCGTTGTTGAGCGCCTCAAAGACGATGCCCGAGGGCAGGGCGCCGTCCCCGATCACGGCCACGCTCCGGCGGTCGTCTTCACCGAGCAGGCCGTCGCCGCTAGCCAGCCCGAGGGCCGTCGAGACGCTGCAGCCGGCGTGACCCGTCATGAACAGGTCGTAGGGGCTCTCCTCCGGATTCGGATAACCCATCAGCCCGCCCCGGGTGCGAATCGTGGCGAACTGGGGATAGCGGCCGGTGATCAGCTTGTGCGGATAAATCTGGTGGCCGGTGTCCCAGATCAGCCGATCGCGACTGAAGTCGAAGACCCGGTGCAAGGCAAGGCAGAGTTCGACGACGCCGAGGTTGGAGGCAAAGTGGGCTGTCCGCGACGCGGCCACGTGGGTCAATGCCCGCCGCATTTCACTCGCCAGCTGCTCCAAGTGCTCCGGCGAGAGATCCCGGAGGTCGGAGGGCGAGGTGATGGAGGGGAGAATCTCGGGCATGATGGATGGTGTCCGAAGGGGCCGGCGACGGGGGACTGGCCGGTCGCTGTTAATGGTCGCGGGTCAAGATCCAGTGTGCCAGGGCCGCCAGTTCGGCGGCCGATTCACCGAGTTCAGCTGCGGCGAGGGTCGCCTCGTCGGCCAATTCCAGGGCTCGTTGCCGGGCAGACGGCCCGCCGATGACGGTCGGGTAGGTCAGCTTGCCACGGCCGGCATCCTTGCCAACCCGCTTGCCCATGGCGGCTTCGGTTCCCTCGGCGTCGAGGATGTCGTCGGCGATCTGGAAGGCGAGGCCAAAAGCTCTGCCGAAACGGTCGAGGGCGTCGAGGCGTTGCTGATCAGCTCCCACGGCGAGTCCGCCAAGCGTCAGCGAGGCCCGAAACAGGGCTCCCGTCTTGCGGCGATGAATCCGCTCCATCCAGGCGACCTGGGCGTCGGTCTGGCCCGGCTCGGGCGGGATCCCCCAGCCCCGCTCGCAGGCGAGGTCGTCTAACTGCCCGCCGACCAGCGCCGCCGCTCCGGCCGCTCGGGCCAGCATCAGGCAGGCCCGGCCGGCAACCGCCGCGGGCAGGCCCCCGGCCAACGTCTCGAAGGCCAGCGGCATCAGCGCGTCACCGCAGAGAATCGCCGTGGCCTCGTCGAAGGCGCGGTGGCAGGTGGGCTGCCCCCGCCGGAGGTCATCGTCGTCCATTGCGGGCAGATCGTCGTGCACGAGCGAGTAGGCGTGAACCATCTCGACGGCCAGGGCTGCTGGGGCAGCCGCCTCCCAGCAGTCAGGCTGTGACCGACCGCCCCCGCAGGCCTGGGCGGCCCAGAGAGCGAGGGCTGGCCGGAGTCGCTTGCCCGGGGCAAGCAGGGCATGCCGGATGGCCGCCAGAAGCCGCTCGGGTGTTTCACCGTCATCGCCCAGCGCCGCGACCGCGTCGGCCAGCCGGGGCTCGATGAAGTCCCTCACCCGCCGGAGCGAAACGGGCACCGCGGTCGTGTTGAGACCGTGAGGGGCCGACAGCGTCGTCGTGTCTGCCTGGGGAGCCGATGCCATGCGGGGACCTGTCGTGTGGGCCGCACGGGGAGCGGACACCTGCCTCCCTGCCGCGTGCTCTTCCCTCGTGAAGTTTAGGCCTCTTCGCAGGCCCCGTCCATCCCGGGCAGCGGCTTCGTGCGGCCCCCCCGGGCCCGGCTGCGGCCCCGGCTGCGGGTCGGCCCCGGGGCGGGCTCGTCGCCGTCATCGTGATCAGCCAGCACCGGCCTGCCCTCGTCATCGATCCGGACAAGCACCTTGACCCGTTCCTCTGCCTGGGCGAGTTCCCCATGCAGTCGGCGGAGCAGGCCGACGCCCCGCTCGTAGGCCTCGATCGATTCGGAAAGTCCCAGTCCGCCCGATTCCAGGCTGGCGACGAGGGCGGCCAACTGGGCGAGGCCCTCTTCGAAGCCGACAGCATCGGCGGCTTCAGCCTGAAGTTCGGCTGGTTTCCCATCGGGTTGGCGAGCGGTCGTCATGGGCGTCTCTATTCCACGGATTCCACGGTGCTCCAGATACGTCCGTCAGCGAGTTGTGTTACCAACGCCATACCGGGTTTGATACCAGCCGAGCTCCGCAGGGTCTGCTCGGGGCTCTCTTTTCGCCAGGTGAGCGACCAGCCGCGGGCCAGCAACTGGAGCGGGCTGGCGGCCTCCAGCCGAGCCGCCGCCGCC
>JAQCJP010000169.1 GCA_027592945.1 Planctomycetota bacterium | reverse complement strand
CGAGCCGCCGGCGCCCGAACCCGAACCGCCGGCGCCCGAACCCGAGCCGCCGGCGCCCGAGCCCGAGCCCGAGCCAGAGCCCGAGCCCGAGCCGCCGACTCCGGAGCCCGAGCCGCCCGTTGCCCCGGGTGAGCCGAATGACTCTTTGGCCCAGGCGGATATGGTCGTCGTTGAGGGCGGTTCGGCCACGGTCGAAGGGCTGATCGGCAATGGTGACCATCGCTGGGCGGACGTCGATCTCTACAGTGTCTCTCTCGTTGCCGGACAATCAGTGACGGCCGACATCGCGGCCCGGACCATCGGCAGTTCGCTCGACAGTTTTCTGCGGCTGTTCGATGCTGATGGTCGGGAACTGGCCCGCAATGACGACTACCAGTGGTCACTCGACAGCTACCTGGAGTTTTCAGCTCCGGTTGACGGCACCTACTACCTCGGTGTTTCCGGGTACGGCAACTCTCGCTACGACGCGACGGTCGCCGGCAGCGGGCGATTTGGCTCGCTCGGCACCTATCGCCTCGACCTGACGTTCTCTGCCGTTCCCGAGCCGCCAGCGCCTGAACCGGAGCCGCCAGCACCCGAGCCGGAGCCGCCAGCACCCGAGCCGGAGCCGCCAGCACCTGAGCCGGAGCCGCCAGCACCTGAACCGGAACCGCCGGCACCCGAGCCGGAACCTCCGGCCGGCACCGCAACGGTCGTTGGCCGGCAGGTCTTCTACAACGGCTCGGCCTTCGACGGCTTCGACAACGCGGCGAACGAGGCTGACGATGCGGCGATCGCCACCGACAAGCAGCCTTTGCTGCCCGGTGAAACAGCCAGTTTCGTCAACTACACGAGCTATGCCCGCGGGCTCAACGGGATCATGATCGACGTGGCCGACCTGGCCGGAACCCCGACGGCGGCTGACTTCAGCTTCAGGGTCGGGCCGTTCGGCCGCGGCGAGGTCTGGCGGGACGCCCCCGCCCCTGAGTCGATCACGGTCCGGCCCGGGGCGGGCGTTGATGGTTCGACCCGGATCACGATCACCTGGGCCGACGGAGCGATCCGCAGGACCTGGCTCGAGGTGACGGTCGAGCCGACCGCCGCGACAGGGCTGGCGGGAGCCGATGTCTTCCTGTTCGGCAATGCGATCGGGGAGGTCGGCAACTCGTCGAGCGATGCGATCGTCTCCTTCCGGGATGTCCTCGAGATCCGTCGTAACCAAGCCGACTCGGCCGGGATCGAGAATCCCTACGACATCGACCGCGACGGTGAGGTCGGCTTCATCGACTGGGCCGTGGCCTCGATCAGCCGGACCACCAGCCGCTCGGCATTGCCGCTGATCTCGGTCGAGGCGGCGGCAATCGGGCCCCAGGCGACGTCGACGGCGGCTGGGCGGCCTTCGATCTTCGAGTTGGTCGCCCACGAGACCGCGAAGGCGGACCGGCCGCAGCGGGCCACTGCAGCCGATCTGTTTCGGATGATCGCCCTGGCGGCCAACGAGACGAACTGATTCATGGGCAGGGCGGCCCGGAACAGCCGGGCCGCCCCGCCTTCTCTTTGCCGAGGTATTTGTGACCCGTTTCCTGGCTGAGCAGCGCGGGCGGCGGTCGTCGCGGCGAAGATTCCTGGCGGCAGGCGGTCTGGCGGCTGCCAGCGGGGCTGCCGGTTTGGTCAGTTTTCCCGGTCGAGCTCGGTCCGAGACCGGCCGCGCCCGGACGATCTCGATCTTCCACACGACCGATCTGCACGGTCGGATTCTGCCGACGCAGACCTACGAGGGCCTTCAGGACGTGGGCGGCTTCGCCCGGGTGGCCACCTGCCTGCGGCAGTGGCGGAAGACCTGCCCCCATTCGCTGACGGTCGATGTCGGTGATGTCGTCCAGGGCACAGCCGTGAGCATGCATTCCGGCGGCCGGCTGATGATCGACCTTTTCAATCGGCTCGGCTACGACGCCTGGACCCTGGGAAATCACGACTTCGACTGGGGCCCGGAGAAAACCGAGGGCCTGCTGGCCGACTCGGCCTGCCCGGTGCTCACCGCCAATATCGAGCGGGGCGGATCGCAGCCGGGGGGCTTCGACGGCGTCTGGGAGCGGGTCCGGCCCTGGACGATCCGCGAGGTGGGTGGCTTCCGGATCGGGCTGATCGGGCTGATCACGCCCGGCCTGCCCTACTGGCTGCCTCCGGAGGTGCTCGGAGGCGTCAGCCCGCTCGATCCAGTCGAGACGCTGGTCGCGGCTGTCCGCGAGGTGCGGGCTGAGAAGGTGGATGCGGTCGTCGTGACCGGCCACATGGGCTGGCGGTTCGACGACGATTACGCCAATCCGCTGCGGGCGATCCTCCGGGAGGCTGAAGGTGTCGACGTCTACCTGGCCGGCCACTCCCATCAGAACCAGCCCTCCTGGCTGATGCACGACGTGCTCTGCTCTCAGGCGAGCTACCATGGCATTCACTGCGGTCGGGTCGACCTGACCTTCGACCTGGCAAGCCGCAAGCTCGTCGATCGGCGGGCTTACACGCTCCTGATGGACGACCGCTTCGCCCTCGATCCGCTGGTGATGCAGCTGGCCGCCGGGGACCTGGCCGCGTCCGAAGAGGAGCTGGCCCGCGAGGTGGCGACGGTGACCCGGCCGATTCCGGGCAAGGGGCGGGGGAGCGAGCTGGTGGCACTCCTTTGCGAGTGTTTCGCCGATGCCTTAGCGACGCGTGGCATCGAGGTAGACGGAGTCTTCCACGGCAGCTTCGGCAGCGGCGACCTCGAGCCCGGCCCGCTGACGGTGGGCGACTGCTGGACGATCATTCCCTACGAAAACATGCTGGTGACGGCGGAGGTCACGCCGGCGGAACTCATGGTGATCCTGGCGGAGGACGCCAAAGATCGTCGCTCCGACCGGACACTCTGGCCCTTCGAGGTGACCCGGGAGCCGGGCGGGCGAGTGACGCGGATCGCCCTGAATGGGGAGGAAGTCTCTGCCGACCGGCGGCTGCGAATCGCCTTCAACAGCTACGACGCCCAGTCGGGCGGCCGCCGGATGATGGCGATGCGGGACATCCTTGCCGCCCCGGCCGCCCGGAGGACGACGTCGCCGATCGACACTCGCGGCGGCCTGATCGCCGGCCTCCTCGACCGCGGCCGGGTGGGGTAGGGGCGAGCCCCGAAGCCAAAAGAAAAGGACCCGTGGTTTGGGGAAACCACGGGCCCGTAGCGGCTATCGAAGTGTGGGTCTTGGGGGGGGGAACAGCCGCTGAAGAGATCCTGTTGTTCGGTTGGGTCGATCGGGCCTACCGCCCGCCGACAACCAAACTATACACCCGGACGGCTCCCCGTGTCGACAACGCTCCCCATTTTTTTTCCGTGAGCGGGTCGCATCCGCCCGCATAACCGGACAGCCGACGGGCGGTCGGAATCAGCCTGGATTGCGCCGTTTCCGGAGTTTGCTAGGCTACCCGGCCGGACACGTTCCGAGCGGAAAGGATCCCCGCAGTCCTCGAGATCCCCCAATCAGGTATCCCGCCAGCCCTGCCATGCCGACTCCCCCTGCCGACCCATTTTCCACCCGTGCCAGCTTCGAGACGGGCAACGGGCCTGCCACCCTCCATCGCCTCCGGGCCCTCGACGACGCCGGCGTGACCAACACCTCCCGCCTGCCGTACTCGCTGCGCATGATCCTCGAGGCCCTGCTGCGAACCTGCGATGGCTACGCCGTTACCGAAGCCGATGTCCGGGCCCTGGCCACCTGGGAAGCGGCCAAGCCGGCGGCGCTGGAGATTCCCTTCAAGCCGGCCAGGGTCGTGCTGCAGGACTTCACCGGCGTGCCTTGTGTTGTCGACCTGGCGGCGATGCGGGCGGCGATGCAGCGGCTGGGGGGCGATCCCGGCAAGATCAACCCGCTCGTGCCGGTCGATCTGGTGATCGACCACTCGGTGCAGGTCGATTTCTTCGGCACCCATGACGCCCTGGCTAAAAACGTCGACATCGAGTTCGCCCGCAACGCCGAGCGGTATGCCTTCTTGCGGTGGGGCCAGCAGGCCTTCCGCAACTTCCGCGTGGTCCCGCCGGCGATCGGGATCGTCCACCAGGTCAACCTCGAATACCTGGCCGGCTGCGTCTTCCTCCGCGAGTCGGCCGACGGTGGCCTCCCCGTGGCCGTCCCTGACACGCTCGTCGGCACCGACAGCCACACCACGATGATCAACGGGCTGGGGGTCGTCGGCTGGGGCGTGGGCGGAATCGAAGCCGAGGCGGTGATGCTCGGCCAGCCGCTCTCGCTGTTGCTGCCGGAGGTCGTCGGCTTCGAGCTGACCGGTGAGCTCCCCCCTGGAGCCACCGCGACCGACCTCGTCTTGACGGTCACCGAGATCCTCCGCAAGGCGGGCGTGGTCGGAAAGTTTGTCGAGTTCTTCGGGCCCGGGCTGGCATCGATGCCGCTGGCCGACCGGGCGACAATCGCCAACATGGCCCCGGAGTACGGGGCGACGATGGGCTTTTTCCCGATCGACGACGAGACGCTTCGCTATCTCCGGCTGACCGGGCGGCCGGCCGAGCAGGTGACGCTCGTCGAGCGCTACATGAAAGAGCAGGGAATGTTCCGGACGGCCGACTCGGCGGTGCCGGAATTCACCACCCGGCTCGGCCTCGATCTCGGCAGCGTCGTGCCGAGCCTGGCCGGGCCCAAGCGGCCTCAAGACAGGGTGCCCCTCTCGGTCGTCAAGCAGACCTTTGCCGCGGCGCTGACCGCCCCGACCTCCCAGCGCGGCTTCGCACTGGAGGGGGAGGCCCTTCGGCGGACCGCCGCCGTCCAGACGAACGGCCATGCCGATCAGATTGCTCATGGGGCGGTCGTGATCGCGGCGATCACCAGCTGCACCAACACCAGCAATCCCGACGTGATGGTCGCCGCCGGCCTGGTTGCCCGCAAGGCCGCCGAGAAAGGCCTCTCTGCCAAGCCCTGGGTCAAGACGAGCCTCGCTCCTGGCAGCCGGGTTGTGACCGATTACCTCGAGAAGTCGGGACTCGACAAGGATCTCGACGCCCTCGGCTTCGAGACGGTCGGCTACGGCTGCACCACGTGCATTGGCAACTCCGGGCCCCTGCCCGAGCCGGTGGCCAAAGCTGTGACGGAGGGAGATCTCGTGGCCGCGGCGGTCCTCTCGGGCAATCGCAACTTCGAGGGCCGGGTCAACCCGCTCGTCAAAGCCAACTGGCTGGCCAGTCCGCCGCTGGTCGTCGCCTATTCGCTCGCGGGCACCACCGACATTGACCTGGCGAGCGAGCCGCTCGGCACCGGGCATGACGGCCAGCCGGTCTACCTCGCCGACATCTGGCCCTCCCGCGAGGAGGTTCATCAGGTGGTGGCTGCGAGCGTTTTGCCCGAGCAGTTCCAGGCCCGCTACGGCAACGTCTGGGATTCCAACCAGCGGTGGAACGACGTGCCCGTCACCGCCGGTGAACTCTACGACTGGGACGCCGCGAGCACCTACATCCAGGAGCCGCCCTTCCTCGCCGAACTGACCCGCGAGCCGCGGGTCCCGGAGAGCGTGGTCGGGGCACGCGTGCTTCTGGCACTCGGTGACAGCGTGACCACCGATCACATCTCACCGGCCGGTAGCATCGCCAAGACGAGCCCGGCCGGCACCTACCTCGTGGAGCACGGCGTCGCACCGGAAGATTTCAACAGTTACGGTGCCCGCCGCGGCAACGATCGCGTGATGACCCGCGGGACCTTCGCCAACATTCGGATCCGCAACCTGCTCGCTCCCGGCACCGAAGGAGGCGTAACCCGGCTCTTGCCCGACGGCGAGGTGATGCCGGTCTACGATGCAGCATTGAAGTATCGCGAGCGGGGCACGCCGCTGGTGGTGCTCGCCGGCAGCGAATACGGCACCGGCAGTTCCCGCGACTGGGCCGCCAAGGGAACGATGCTGCTGGGTGTGCGGGCGGTGCTGGCCGCCAGTTTCGAGCGGATCCACCGCTCCAACCTGGTCGGGATGGGCGTTCTCCCGCTGGCCCTGCCTGATTCCTGGCAAGAGCTGGGTCTTACCGGCGAGGAGACCTTCGACATTCCCTTTGACGCGCTCGCGGCCAGGGCCACGATCACCGTCACCGCGACAAGCCCCGATGGCAGCACGAAGGAGATCCCCTGCCTGGTGCGGATCGACACGCCCGTCGAACTCGATCAGTTCAAGGCCGGTGGCATTCTGCCCTTTGTCCTTCGACGGTTGCTGGCAGACTGACCGGGACCGCCTCGATCGCTACCGCCCCGCCTGCTTGGTCAGCCCGAAAAGTCTGCCAAGAGGCTGTTTTGCCCGTGTCGGAGCAGGGTCGGCAGCCGATCGTGCCGTTCGAACGGACATTCTTCCGGGAAGATCCCCGTATCAAATGCGTCCGTTTTCCGTATAGTGCAGCCGTGAACTAAGCGGGTGCCGCTGGCGGCGGAGTGGACGATGATTTCGACGACAAACAGCAGGCTGGGGCGGCATGCCGCCGCCACCACGTCCGGGGTCAGCGGTTCGACCGAAGAGGTCGATCCCCGCGCCCGACCGGGCGCACACACCCGTGAGGCGATCACGCCGGTTGTGATTCGTGAACTTGAGCGGTCGCTGCCCCCGGACAGCCGGCGGCCGCTCTCGGTGCGGTCGAGCCTGATGGCGGCCGGCATCGACGCCGCCCGGCTTGGCGACGCGATCACCCGGATCGAGGGCCGCTACGGGATGCGGTTTCACGAGGAGTGGCTCATCGACGTGCAGACCTGCGGTGACCTCGTGCAATGCGTCGCCGAGCGGATGTTTGACGCCGCCGACCGGGCCCCGCCTCGCGTCACGCCCCAGCCTCAGAACGGGCCGGCTCCCGCGCAACCCGGGCAGGACGATGACTTTCCCGAGTGTCGTGTGATCGAGGAGCGGCTGGCGACACTCGAGCAGGTTGGCCTTGCCAATCCCTTTCTGCTGGCACACGAGGCGGTCGCGGGTCGCTCGGCTCGAATCGCTGGCCGCGAGATCGTCAGCTTCACGAGTTTCGATTACCTCGGTCTGGCAGGGCATCCCGATGTGACCGCTGCCGCCAAGGCGGCGATCGACCGCTTCGGCTGCAGCAGCTCGGCCAGCCGCCTGGTGGGTGGCAACACGACCCTCCTTGACGCGCTCGACGCGGAACTGGCCGCCTTCCTGGGCGCTGAAGGAGTGGCCGTCTTCCCGTGCGGCTACGGCACCAATGCATCGGTCTTGTCTCACCTCTTCGGCGACGGAGATCTGATCCTCTACGACGAGCTTTCCCACAACAGCATGACCCAGGGCGTGACCGCCTCCGGAGCAGCCGCCCGGAGCTTCCGGCACAACGACGCCGACTCCCTCGACGGGCTGCTCCGCGACCTCCGCGGCCGCTACCGGCGTGTGGTGGTGGCGATCGAGGGCGTCTACAGCATGGACGGCGATTATCCCGACCTGCCCCGGTTCATCGACATCAAGCAGCGGCACGAGGCGTTGCTCTACGTCGACGAGGCCCACTCGCTGGGCACCATGGGCCCGACGGGACGTGGCATCTGCGAGCACTTCGGCGTCAGTCCGGCCGCCGGCGACCTCTGGATGGGCACGATCAGCAAGTCGCTCGGCTCGGGTGGCGGCTACATCGCCGGCTCCCGGCGGCTGGTCGACTATCTCCGGCTGACAACGCCCGCGCTCGTCTTCTCGACGGCCTCATCCCCCGCCAACTCGGCGGCGGCACTCGAGGCGGTGCGGGTCTTGCAGCGGGAGGCTTGGCGGGTGGAGCGGCTCCGCGAGCGGGCCGAGTTGTTCCTCAAGCTGGCGATTGACGCCGGGCTCGACACCGGTACCAGCGACAACACGCCGGTCATCCCGGTGATTCTCGGCAGCTCAGAGCGGGCGCTGGCGGTCTCCCAGCATCTGCTCGAGCGGGGCATCAACGCCCGGCCGATCCTCTATCCTGCCGTCCGTGAATCGGCCGCCCGGGTTCGGTTCTTCATCACGGCCGAGCACACCGAAGACCAGATCGTGCGGGCCGTCGAGGAAGTCGCCGCCGCCGCCGCCCGCTGACGCTGCCCGCTGTGGGCTCGGGGCGGGCCCGTGCCATCTCGCGGACGCTTGCTCCGGCCATCCTTGGCCTCTG
>JAQCJP010000168.1 GCA_027592945.1 Planctomycetota bacterium | reverse complement strand
CGCCTACGATCCGGATGGCGAGGGAGGCTTCCTGCCACGGGCCGAACTCTTCCGGTTTCCGCCCGACTCCTGGGTGTACGACATCGCTGTGCGGGGTGATGATCTCTATGTCCAGACCGTGACGACGCTGTTCGTTTTGCCGGGAGCCCGTCTGAAGCGAGCGGGAATCACGGCCAGACCATTGTTGTGGGGCATACCCGCCGGGAGTGCAGGTGGGGCCACCTACGGCGTGCACCAGGGGCTCCACGGCCTGGCATGGGGTCCCGATGGCGATCTGCGGATTTCCTTCGGCGACTGCGTCTGGGACGGGCCGGCGCTCCCCTTGGCCAGGCGGATCGGCCACTGCTTCGCATACACCGCCGACGGCGGAAAGCTCCCGCTCAACGGCAGCGGCGGGGTGCTTCGCCTGCGGCCCGACGGCACGGCCCCGCAACTGGTCGCCGGAGGCCTGCGAAACCCGTGCGGGCTCGTCTACGACAATGTCTGGAACCTGTTTACCCACGACAACGACCACGAGAGCCTGCCTTTGGAGTTCGTGCCCGGCCGGCTCCTCCACGTCACCGACGGGGCTGACTTTGCCTGGCCCCGGGGCTGGACGCCGGCCAAGTCGCCCGATCGTCAGGATCTCCTCGACACACTGGTCGATGACCTCGGACGGACGATTCCCGTCGGCCAGGGTTACTACGATGAGCCGCTGCTTCACAATGCCTGCGGCGGGATGCTGCTCCTGGCCCGCTGGGGCCAAAGCACGCTTTCCGCGTTTGCGATGCAGCCGGCGGGAGCATCCTTCCGGGCTCGAGAACAGGTGCTCCTCCAGGGCAGGAACTTCATGCGGCCGGTGGGTGTGGCCGTGGCTCCCGACGGGCGGATCGTCGTGGCCACCTGCGGGATGCGGGGCAACGAAACCTCACCCGTCTATCCGAGCGATCTTCTGATCCTCTCCGCAGCAGCGAAGGGACCGCTGCTCGACCGGGCCGTTAGCCTGGTCGACGCTGACTTCGACCAACTCGCTGCCCTGCTCGCCGGCGACTCCTGGCAACTTCGTCAGGGGGCCCACCAGGAGATCCTCCGCCGCGGCGAGCAGGCTACGGCCAGGGCGGCGGTCCTGCTGGCCAAACAGTCCGAATCAGCCTCTCCCGACCCACAACTCCTCGGCCATCTTGTGCACCTCGTCGCGGCATCCAGCGAGCCGTCGTGGCCGCGGATCGAGCCGCTCGTGACGCATGCCGATGCGAACGTCCGGCTGCAGGCGGTGCGGGCGATGGCCGGCGGGGCCGGCCGGGGCGTGTCGGAGGCGGTCTTCGTGGCTGCCTTGGGCGACCCGTCGCCGCCGGTCCAACTCGCCGCCGTGGAGGCCCTCTTTGGTTTCGAGGGGGTACCGAGTCAGGTGGTCACCGGGCCGGCCCGCAGTACCGACCGCTTCCTCCGTCAGGCGGCCAGCCGGCTCCTCGCCGACAGGCTTCCCGCCGACGGGCTCGCAGCCCTGTTCGACGCTGACGACGACGCCATCCGACTCGCAGCGATCCTCGCCGCCGGCCGCCGAGTCGCCACGCCCCCAGCGGGCTTTGTGCCGCCGCCCGATGTATTGCGTGGCGGGGTGCTCGGTCCGCTGATTCATCATGAGGGGCAGATCGTCGACCTGCGCACGGTCGATCGGATCGGTTTTTTTACGATGCCGGCCTACTGGGAACTGATTCGCGACACGCGGGCTACCGAGTTTGATCTGCTCGTCCGGGGCTTGGCTGACGCCAATGAGGCGGTCAGCCGGCAGGCCGCCTACTTTCTCTCGCTGATCGACGACCCGCGATCCGCACCGGCCGCCACCGCGGTGCTGGCCGAAGCCGCCGCGGCCCGTCGCGCTCCAGTGGCCGGGGCGATACGCAAAGAGCCGCCCGATCCGGCGCTTGCCGCACGGCTCGCCGCCGGTGCCGCGGGTGAAGCCGGCGACCCTCAGGCCCTGCTGGCCCATGACTGGAGCGGGGTGGCGACCGAGGGTGACCCGGCCAACGGCCGACGGCTCTTTCAGGCCATCGGCTGCAGCAAGTGCCACTCCGCCTCGCTCGATGTGGCCGTGGCCGGCGGCCCGAGCCTGGCCGGGATCGGCCGTCGCTATGCGGCCGAATACATCGTCGAGTCGGTGCTGATGCCGAGCAAGCAGATCGCCGAGCCGTATCGGGGCACGACGATCGTGACCGATACAGGCCAGGTCGTCTCCGGCCTCGTGGTCGAGGAGAATGAAACCGTCGTCGAACTCCTCTTGGCGGACGCCACCCGCCGCATGATCCCCAAGCAGACGATTGACGAGCGAGCGACGTCGGCAGTTTCACCGATGCCTCAAGGGCTCGTGCAGACGGCCGCCGAACTCCGCGACATCCTCGCCTACCTGCTCGGGCCTGAGGTCAACTGACTCGCTCCGGCGGCGGGGGCAAGGCTTCCGGTCCCGTCACGAACAGCAGTTCCTTGTTTCGCAGCCGTCCCACGCGGCCGACTTTCTCCCCGGCCGGGTTGTGGATCCCGATCCGGGCCCCGACATACCGCGGGTAGTCCCGCTCGATGACGGTCACCTCGCCCCGGGTCGCCAGCAGAGCTTCGGCCGCTTCCCGCGTCAGAAAGCCTTCGTCGTTGAAGGAGAGCACGATCCAGGGGGCCCGGACCGCCGCCACCAGCTCTGCAAAGGCCGCCGCGAACCGCGGCTTCGAGTTGAAGTCGCTCTGCCGCGTGCGGCAATCGATCCGCTTGCAGGCGGTGCCGTAGACCTCGGGCTTGTCCCAGCGGACGAGCGATTCCCAGATGTGGTAGTTGCCGAGATACTTGTGCTGATTGTAGGGCGGATCGAGGTAGGCGACGTCGGCCGGCGTGGCCCGGGCCGCAGCGACAGCCTCGAGTTCCAGGGCCCGCCCTTTGCCGGCCGCCGCCCGCGGCAGCACGTCGGGCATCCGCAGGCAGAGGTCGTTGGCCGCCCGCGGGGCCCACTCCTTGAGATAGGCCATCTGGAGGCCGGTGGTCGAATCGACGCGGTCGGCTGCTTCCATCAGGCTGACCAGCACCACCGCCTCGAGGTCGGGCGGAAGGCCCTTGGCGGCGATCGCCTCGCGGATCGCGTCGATCCGCTCCCCGTTCTTGGGCTGGAAGAATCGGCTCTGGATGCAGTAGGTCTCGGTGAACCAGCCTGGCTTCCCCGGCAGCCTGTTGAACTCGGCGATCAGCTGCTTGGCTTCGGAGTGCACCTCGGGGCGATCGGCTTCGACATAGCAGCGGGCGAGGGTGACGGCGTAGGCGTTGTGGTCGTTGGCGACGACGCGGTAGCCGGCAGCCTTGAGGGCATGGCCCACCCGGGCGGTCCCGGAGAAGATATCCAGCACGGTGCCGACATCCGGTACGCGATGGACGATCTCGGTGATCGCCGGCACGAGCAGACGCTTCGAACCGAGATATTTGATCATGGCAGCCGCATTTCGCGGGACACCCTCACCGCCGGCACAAGCCGCATGACCCTGTCAGCCGGCATTTCGGAGGGCGAGCCTTTTTTCTCATGACCTGGCCGCAACGGGCGCACTAGGATGCCGATAGGCGGCTGAGGCATCTGGTCGAGCCACGATCATCCGCCGCGATCTCAGTTGGAAAGCGTAGCCAAACCCGGCCGAATCTGCCTCATTCGGACGGTTTGCGCGGAACAGCATGCGGTTTATGGCGAACACGGGTCTGGCACTCTCCGGCGGCGGCTTCCGAGCGACGCTCTACCACCTGGGCGTGATTCGCTATCTCCGTGATTCGGGCCTGATCCATCAGATCAGGGACATCGCCGCCGTCTCCGGTGGCAGCATTCTGGCCGCCCATCTCGTGCTCAACTGGGATCGCTACGTGGGCGACGAGGCGGCCTTCGACGAGGCCGCTGCCGAGATCATTCGGTTCGTCCAGTTCGACCTCCGCAATCACATCGTCCGCAGGCTCCCGATCGCCTTCCCGGCCCGCCTGGCGGGAAAGGTGATCGGCAGCGACACCCAGCAACTCTATCCCAACGCCCTGCTCGAGGAGTACTACCGGGAGTTTCTCTACGGCGATCGCCGCCTCTTCGAACTCCCGGAGCGGCCCCGTCTCCACATCCTGACGACCAACGTCAGCGACGGCACCCTGGCCGGCTTTAACTTCCGGGGCCTCCACATCCTCCGTCGCGGCCACGGCGGGGCGACGACCACCGATCCCTTTCAGCACATCCGCGGCACGACCATGAGCGTTGCCAAGGCGGTCTGTGCCTCCTCGGCCTTCCCTGGATTCTTCCCACCAGTGCGGGTGACAGCGGCCGATCTTGGCGTCAATGAGGGCGAGTTTCCCGGCGAGTCGTTCACCGACGGCGGCGTCTACGACAATCTCGGCACGCGGGCATTCAACTGGCTGGAGCGGTTCAACGACGTGGAGTACGACAGCGTGCTCGTCAGCGACGCCGGCAAGCCGTTCCAGATTCTCGTCCGGGGCGAGATCGGCTTCCTGTCCCAGTCGATCCGGGCGACCGACATCCTCTGGGATCGCGTTTGGCAGCTGGAGCGGGAGAACTTCGGCGACCAAAACGGATTCTTCTTCTTGCCCATCACCAAGGTGATCGATCCCACGGAAGACTCGCACGTTCTTCACCCCGTGGTCCAAAAGGTGGTCTCCTCGCTGCGGACCGATCTCGACCGATTCAGCGATCTCGAGGTCGCCGCCCTGATCCAACACGGCTACGAGGTGACCCGCTCGACCCACCGCGAGTTCGCCGACCGCTACGGTCTGCCGGTCCACGAGGGCCCCGTCTGGGATCCCCTGCCAGGGAAGCACGCGCTGCCCTTGGCGGTGGCCGCCCCCGAGCCGCGGCCGGGCACGGCCCGTTCTGCCGGAACCAACATCGCCGCCCGGACCGCGGCAGAACTCCGCCAGGGGAGCCGCCGCCGCATCTGGAGCACGATCTTCGACCTGCGTGACTGGCCGACCTACGTCTACGCGGTGCTAGCGTTGTTCCTGTTCGTCTGGCTGCCCCTCTACGTTTGGCGGGTTCACCGCCATGCCGAGATGCTGACCGGTGTGATCAACTCGATCGCGGCGGGGGATCCCGACATCCGGCTGGTGCTCGATCTCGTCGACGGTGACCCATCGGCCAACTGGATGCCGGTCAAGGTCGAGCAGACGACCGAACCGGCCACGGCGCCCGATTATTCGGGGGTGGACATCCTCTCACACAGCCGGATCGTCGACCTCCGGGAGGCGACCGTGCGGCGGGGCCCCAATGCCCGAATCCGGGATCGAATCCTGATCCGCTTTGATGACGACGACGAGAGCCACCGGCACCTCGTCTTCCATTCCTATCTGCCATCAGAGGGCCTGCAGGTCCTTCAGCCCCCGGGCCAGCCACCGATTTCGATCTTCCGGAGAGACACTTCCGTGAAGCCGGCCTCGAGCCTTCTGAACGCCACCTCACCGCCGCTGGAAATCCATGTCGACTGCTCAGGCGTGCCCATCGGGCAGCCGGTGACGTTGGAGGCCACCTTCCTCCTGCAGGAGAATCTTTTGTTCGAGGGCCGGCTGCCGCTTGACTTGACCGCGCCGGCTGATTTGCTCACTGTCTGGATGCTCTTTCCGGAGGATCGGCCGTACCAAAGTTATCGCCTGCTCCGCTACCCGGAGGGCCTCGCCACGCATCCGGAGCCGATGACGCCCCGCTACTCGATCGATCATCCCTACGGCACGCTGATCGGCTGGTCAGTGATCAATCCGAAAGCCGGGATGGTCTACGAGTGCCGCTGGGCCAACTGAGCCGGGCCGGCCCCGGCCGTCCGTTCCCGCTCCCAGGTCGCCTGCCAATCGACCCAGGCGATCGGCTCGACCGGGAGGGACTCGGTGCGGCCGGCATCCGAGACTGTCGTGAAGTCGACGCCGCAGAGGCAGTCGAGCCCGGCCAGGGCCAGCCGCACCAGCCTCCGACGATCCTCCCGGAGCCCGTCGAGCCAGCCGGCGGTTGCCAGCCGGCTGATCAGCGTGCCTCCCTGCTGACCCAGCTCGATTTCCAGGGGCCCTCCCGGCAGCGTTTCGCTCACCAATGCGATGGTCACCCGGTTCGTTGCCAGCCGTACCTCCCCCACCTCGAGCGGCAGATCAGCCAGGAGCCGCGACCGCCGCAGGAGGCCGAGGCATTCGTCATCGACAAAGGCGGCGATGTCATGGCTCAGTTCGGCGAGGTGCTCCTCGGCACGGCTGCGACTGATTGTGTCTCCCTGCCGATCAACGTCTCTTCGCCACTTGCCGAACAACTTGGGAATCGTGCCCGAATGAAAGCCGGGCAGGAGGAGCCGCCGCATGCTCTCGCCGTGGCGGCCCACCTGCACCGGCCGCAGCGTCGGCGGTCGGTTGGCCGCATAGAGCCGCCAGTTCTCCTTGAGCTCCCAAGCGAGGAATCCGAACACTCCGGGCAGCGCCGTGGACACGAAGGTCACCGTTGTGAGAGCCAGCCCCCGCTCCATCCCAGTGGCGGCGGCCAGGTTGCCTGCCACCACCGGAATCATCGGCACGAGCAGCTTGTGAGAAACCGTGACGACCGGGAAATGCTTGATCGGATTGAGCTGCGGCTCGATCAGCAGCGTCACGCAAAACCGCACCAGCCAGTCCACCACCGACCAGAGCGTGGTCAGCACCGCCTTGACCGCGAGGGCGAGACGCGACTCGTCGCTGCGAAACCGCAGTTGCTCGTCGACGGCGTAGAGCATGCCTTCAATGAAGTCCACCGCGGCCCGGAAGGTGTCGACGACCCAGGCGACGAGCCCAACGATCAGCCGGGCGTGGAGCTGCTGAAGTGCTCGGCCGACCGTTTCCAGGAGACGTTCTTCGAGGCTGCGGCCCAGGGGCGAGTTGAGGGTGGCCGCCGAGGCCAGGAAAAGCCCCGTGGGCAGCCAGGGATTGCCCCGCGACAACCAGTTCCCGGCCGGTGGTCCGTCGCTCGCCCGCCCCCCGTGCGGCAGCAGCAGCCAGACGCCGACGGTCAGCACCAGCGGGCTCCAGAGATACCGCCGGAAGAGCCGGACCGGCCGGCTCCTCAAAAACTGCTCCACCGCTGGCAGTCGCAGGAGCCTGCCGGGCAGCGTGATAAAGATCAGCTGGGCCAGTCCGCCGGCTGCCCGGACCGCCTCACTGGCCGCCGCCCGCACCGCCGCGACATGCATCAGCAGCCAGATGATCGCGCCAGTCGCGATAACTGCCGTCCGGCTGTAAATGTGCACCGGTTCTCCCAACGAGTAGCGGGAGACCGGCTCGACGATGTGCTCGAGCCCCTTCCAAAGCACCCAGGCTCCGCCAAAGGGAAGGAGCAGGTGGAGCGTGAGCGCCCGGCCCAGGGGAACGCCGAAGGCGAGGGCGCTGAGCCGCTGCATCGCCAGCAGGTAGGCCGGCGCCTTGCGGTAGCTGCCGTCGAGTGAGCCGGCCAGGTTGCGATCGGCCCGGAGCAGCGGATCGCCCTCGATCAACTCGTGGAGACTGGCCAGATCGGGCAGCTTGACCTGGCTGCGGGAGACGGCGTCGCGGAGATTGGCAAACGACTCGAAGCCGCGGTCAACGACGCTGTCGAGCAGTTCATCGACGAGCTTGTCGAAGGCGGCCTCCTCGACAAGCGTGTCTGGCTCGAGCCCCGCCTCCACGAGCGAGGCGCGGACCGGCGGCTGCAGACGACTTCGGACACTCATTTCGGTCGATTCAAGGACGCGGCTCAGCCAGCCGGCCGCCGTCTCGGCCAGCCGGCCGGGTAGCGGCACTGCCGGTAGCCGCCGGAACGCTGCCGCGGCATGGCGATGCACGAGCGCCACTCGCTGCAGCGGCAAGGGCCGGATCAACGGCATCCGGCCGAGCGTAAAGGCCCAGCTCAGCAGTTGGGTGCGGTAGCTCTCTCGCTCGGAATCGACACAGATCTTCTGGAGGTCGTAGAGCAGCCGAGCCGCTTGCGTCCAGGCGGAGCCACCGCTTTGCTCCACCAACGTCGCGATGACTGCGGTCAGGTCGGCCGGGCCTGCGGCGGCGGGGCCGAGGGCTCGCTCGAGCCGACGAACGAGCCGGGCGATGCGGCGGTCGAGTCGGCGATCGGCCCGCTCCCGGGCGGCCTCGTCGCCG
>JAQCJP010000167.1 GCA_027592945.1 Planctomycetota bacterium | reverse complement strand
AGCCGAGCGACGGGCCGACGGATGGCGGGGCTTGCACATCCGCCGGTTAACGCGTCGAATGCCGAGCGGTTCCCTGACTTAACACACCGAACCAAGCGAAAAACCAGCCAGCCACCCCGCAGCGGAGAGCCGACCCAATGACCGTAACCACCCTTCAGCCGCCAGCCGTTCCCAAGGTCGGCGATCGACCCTGGATCGAAGGCCGCTTCGAGGAAAACCTCGTCCTCACGACGGTCGAGCAGGCGATCAACTGGGCCCGCCAATCGAGCATCTGGCCGATGACCTTCGGCCTGGCCTGCTGTGCGATCGAAATGATGGCCGCCGGGGCCAGCCGCTTCGACCTCGACCGGTTCGGGGCCGGTGCCTTCCGAGCCACGCCGCGGCAGGCCGATCTGATGATCGTGGCCGGCACGGTCACCTACAAGATGGCCAGCCGCGTCCGCCGACTCTACAACCTGATGCCCGATCCGAAGTATGTGATCGCGATGGGTGCCTGCACGACCGGCGGCGGCCCGTACTTCAAGTGGGGCTACCACGTCGTCAAGGGCGTCGACCTGGTCGTTCCCGTCGACGTCTATGTGCCCGGCTGCCCGCCGCGGCCCGAGAGCCTGCTCGAAGCGCTGATGCGCATCCAGGACAAGATCCAGGGCCAGCGGATTGCCAAGCGAAAGGATGGCCCGGGCAAGATGGCCGACGAACTGCCCGTGCCGCATCACTCGGGCTACGTGGCTCCGGCGGTCGACGGCGATGACCTCGTCTTCGACCACCAAAAGATCACCGGCTGACCAGCTGTTCGTTCATTCCAGAAGCTTCCCCTCGGGCCGTCGAGGCCCGCCAACCGCAAGCAAGAGGATCGATGAGCCAGGCGAAGGACATGATCGTGATCAAGGGCCTCCACGTCAGCGTGGAGGGCACGGAGATTCTCCGCGGCGTCGACCTCGAGATCGGTCGCGGCGAGATCCACGCCCTGATGGGCCCCAACGGCTCCGGCAAGAGCACCCTCGGCTACGCGATCATGGGCCACCCGGGCTACGAGGTGACCGCCGGCTCGATCGAACTGGTCGATGCCGACGGCACCCGGCACGACATCCTGGCGATGGAGCCCGACGAGCGGGCCCGGCTCGGAATCTTCCTCGCCTTCCAGCGGCCGATGTCGATCCCCGGCGTCCGGCTGGCCGAATTCCTCCGCCACGCGGTGACCAATGTCCGCAACCCCGACCGCAAGGAAGGGGAAGAGCTGATGCCGATGAAGGAGTTTCGCGCGGAACTCAAGGCCAAGATGGCCGAGCTCTCGATCGATCCCGAGTTCGCCAGGCGGTATGTCAACGACGGTTTCTCCGGCGGCGAGATGAAGCGGGCCGAGATCCTTCAGCTCGCGATGCTTCAGCCCCGGTTCGCGATCCTCGACGAGACCGACAGCGGCCTCGACGCTGACGCCGTCCGGCTGGCCAGCCAGAGCATCGCCCGGATCGGCAGCGGCGGCGGCGAGGCCAGCCACCAGATGGGCATCCTGATCATCACCCACCACGAGCAGCTCCTCGAGCACAACGTGCCCCTGAAGACGCACGTCATGCTCGGCGGTCGGATCGTGGAGAGCGGCGGGCCGGAGCTGGCCGCCGAGCTCCACAAGAAGGGCTACGAGCGGATCCGGGCTGCCTATCCCGAGGCGGCCGCCGTGGAACGGGAAATGGAAGACGCCAAGGCCGAGACGGTCTCGACCTGACCGACGACTGGCAGACCACAGGCACGACACGAGCACGAGAGACGCAGGAGATCCGCAGCCATGGCGACCGGACTGGAAAACACGACGACCGACGCGATCGGCGAGATCAACAAGTACGACTTCCGCACCGATTCCCCGGCGGTCTTCAAGGCCCGCAAAGGGATCGACGCCGAGATCGTCGCCCAGATCTCCGAGATGAAGGGGGAGCCGGGCTGGATGCGGGACTTCCGCCTGGAGTCGTTCGAGATCTTCCAGAGCAAGCCGATGCCCTCCTGGGGCGGCCGGCTGGGGATCGACTTCCAGGACATCTACTACTACCTCAAGCCCGCCGAGCAGCAGGGCAAGACCTGGGAGGAGGTCCCCGACGCGATCAAGCAGACCTTCGACCGGCTGGGCATCCCCGAGGCCGAGCGGAAGTTCCTCGCCGGGGTCAAGGCGCAGTTCGAGAGCGAGGTCGTCTACGGTTCGCTCCAGGAAGACCTCTCCAAGAAGGGCGTGATCTTCACCGACACCGACACCGCGGTCCGCGAGCACTCGGACCTGTTGCGGGAGTACTTCGGCACGATCATCCCCCCGAGCGACAACAAGTTTGCCGCCCTCAACTCGGCCGTCTGGTCGGGCGGCTCGTTCATCTACGTGCCCAAGGGGGTCTCGATCGAGTTTCCGCTGCAGGCCTACTTCCGGATCAACGCCGAGAACATGGGGCAGTTCGAGCGGACGCTGATCATCGTCGACGAGGGGGCCCAGGTGCACTACGTCGAGGGCTGCACCGCCCCGATGTACTCCTCGGAAAGCCTCCACTCCGCCGTCGTCGAGATCGTCGTCAAGAAGCACGGCCGCTGCCGCTACACGACGATCCAGAACTGGGCCAACAACATCTACAACCTCGTCACCAAGCGGGCGATGGCCTATGAGGGCGCGCTGATGGAGTGGATCGACGGCAACCTCGGCAGCCAGCTGACGATGAAGTATCCGGCGGTCTATCTGATGGAGCCGGGGGCCCGCGGCGAGATTCTCTCGATCGCCTTCGCCTCGGCCGGCCAGCATCAGGACGCCGGGGCGAAGATCGTCCACGCCGCCCCCCGGACCAGCGGCCGGATCGTCTCCAAGAGCATCTCGAAGAACGGCGGCCGCTCCAGCTACCGCGGTCTGGTCAAGGTCGAGCCCGGGGCGACCAAGAGCAAGTCGAGCGTCGTCTGCGACGCGTTGATCCTCGACGATGCCAGCCGCAGCGACACCTACCCCTACATCGAGATTGAGGAGCAGGACGTCTCGATCGGCCACGAGGCGAGCGTCTCGAAGATCGGCGAGGAGCAGCTCTTCTACCTGATGAGCCGCGGCCTCTCCGAGGCCGAGGCCAGCGCCATGATCGTCGGCGGCTTCATCGAGCCGCTCGTCAAGGAGCTGCCGATGGAGTATGCCGTCGAGATGAACAAGCTCATTCAGTTGCAAATGGAAGGCTCGGTCGGCTGATGGCCACCGGCCAGGATTACCCCGGGAGCCCATGATGCCCGCCGCCACCGCGCCTGTCTCTTCATCCTCTTCCCTCGAGAACCGGTTCGACCGGGCCGGCCTCGACGCGGTGATCACCGCGGCTGACGCCGCCGCCTGGGTCAACGACCGCCGGCGGCAGGCCTTCGAGGCCTTCGAGTCGCTCGCCCTGCCCGACCGCAAGAGCGAGCACTGGATGCGGACCGACCTGCGGCTCTTCAAGCCGGCCGCCTGGGGGCTCTCGGCACCGCCCGCGACGCGGGAGGTGCCAGTCGGGCTGCTCGCCGCGGCGATCGCCTCGGGTGAGGCGGCGGCGGAGTGCTTTCCGGAGGAGGTATGCGGAAGAAAAGAGGGACGGGCACATTTTGCTCCGCACAATGAGCCAGTCCCTGGGATCGCGGGGCGGTTTGCTTCGCTCGATGGGCATGTCGTCTGCGACGAGCTCGACCCGGCCCTGGCGGCCAAGGGGGTGCGGTTCGGCTCGGCCGAGGCGGTGCTCGGTGAGCTCGGCGAGGCCCTCGAGCCCCACTGGTTCTCCGTGATCGACTCCCGCTGCGACTGGTTTGCCGCCCTCCATGGTGCCTTCCACCGCGGCAGCGCCGTGCTCTACGTGCCTCCCGGCGTGAAACTCGCCGAGCCGCTCCACGTGATGTCGGCGATCTCGGCCGGCGGGGTCGACACGGCCCACGTGCTCGTCGTCCTGGGCGAGGGCGCCGAGGCGACCTTGCTCACGGAGACCGCCGGCGGCGGCCCGGCCGGTTCGGCCGGCGGCTTCCACTGCGGCGGCACTGAGATCGTTGTCGGCCGGGGTGCCTTCCTGCGGATGGTCAACCTTCAAAACTGGAACACCGGGGTCTGGCACGTCGCCCGGCAGAAAGCGGTCGTCCAAGCGGGCGGGCGGCTCCAATGGACGCTCGGCGCCCTCGGCAGCCGGCTTTCGCAGGTCGCCCAAGACGTCGCCCTGGCCGGCCGCGACGCCGAAGCCCAGGTCAACGGCGTGATGTTCACCGAGGGCCGGCAACACCTCGTCTACAACACGCTTCAGCACCACGAGGCTCCCTCCTGCAAGAGCGACCTGCTCTACAAGGGCGCCCTTCAGGATCGCTCTCGGCTCGTCTGGCGGGGCATGATCAAGGTCGACAAAAACGCCCAGAAGACCGACGGCTATCAGCGAAACGACAACCTGATGCTCTCCAACGAGTCGCGAGCCGACTCGATCCCCGGCCTCGAGATCGAGGCCGACGACGTCCGCTGCACCCACGGGGCGACCAGCGGCCGCGTCGACGCCGAGCAGGTCTTCTACGCCCAGGCCCGCGGCCTCTCGGCCGACGAAGCGGCCCGCCTGGTCGTCGCCGGCTTCTTCCAGCAGGTCTTCGACCGGATCACGATCCCCGAGGTCCGCGAGGCCCTCGCCCGCGCCGTCTGCAGCCGGATCCGCCGCATCACCTGACCGCAGCCAGCCCCAATAGAAGCCCCCCATGCACGAGTTCGAACGCGTCATCGACGTCTCTGAGGTCCCCGATCCCGGCAAGACCCTCGTCGAGGTCGAGGGCGACATGATCGCCCTCTTCCACGTTGGCGGCGAGTGGTTCGCCCTCGACGACGTCTGCACCCACGACGGCGGCCCGCTGGCCGACGGGGCCCTCCGCGACCACACGATCGCCTGCCCCCGCCACGGCGCGAAGTTCGACATCCGATCGGGCGCCGCCCTGACGATGCCGGCGGTGCGGCCAACTCGGTCCCACGAGGTCAAACTCGAAGACGGCGGCGTCTGGGTCCGGCTGCGAGACTCTGCCACCGCCGACGGCCCGGCCGCCCATGCCGCCTCGTCGGCGGCCGGCGGCCCATCATCAGGGGCCCCCTCCCCTGCCGCGGCGGCGAACGCTTCTCCGGCCTCCGAGCTACCCGCTTCGGCTGCTGCAGCCACCACTGACGCTCCACCTGCACCGGCCGACACCGGCCCCTTGAGCGAGGAGAAGGTCCACGAGCTGCTCAAGGAGGTCAAGGACCCGGAGCTGTTTGTGAACATCGTCGACCTCGGGCTGATCTACGGCGTCACGCTCGCCGCTGCGGCCGACGACGCGGCCAAGCACGATGTCTCGATCGACATGACGATGACCAGCCCCGCCTGCCCAGCCGGCCCGCAGCTGATTGCCGACACCAAGCGGGTGCTCACCCAGCGGCCCGACGTCGCCAACGTCGAGGTCCGGATCGTGATGGATCCCCCTTGGACCCCGGACCGGATGACCGAATCCGCCCGCGACCAGCTCGGCATCTTCTAAGACCCTTCAAAGCCCCCGCCGCGAGCCGTGGGGACCCCGGCCGTCGTGCCATCGACAGTCAGCCACTCGTCCTTTCACCGAAAAAGTGAAAGACCGCTGTCTTTGTCGTGTTTTTGGGGGCTTTCCCCGAATCGTCGTTGCTAGCCCCGAGCTACCCCGCCTCGAAACCTAAGGGCCGCTGGCCCAGAAATCCTTGACCACCATATGAGGGATTTCTATCCTGGTGACTTCTCTTGGCGTGGATTTGGCGGAAGGGAACTTATCCATTTCTTGGTGAGCACGGGGATGTCAATCATGAGATTCCGTAGCAGCTTTCTTGAACTTTTTCGGGCTGATCACCTCTCTCGACCCGCCGCTGTCACGCGCAAAGTGCGCGGGCGACCGTCCGCGATTGGTCACCCCGAGCGTTTGGGGGTCGGCATCCAGGCATCGATCGTGGCCTTAGCGATCGCGAATGCATGCTGCCAGCCCGCTCACGCCGCCACTGGATTTTTCGGCGATGGCACTGGTGGTGCGATTTTCTATGTGACGGATGGCAGCACCGCAGGGGAAGGCACCTATCTCAACGTTGGTAGCCTTGACAATACCGACTACGGCGACTTCATCGTCGGAACCTCAAATCTTCTCCTGCGCGGCGGCGAGGCCAAGACGTTTAAGAACGACGGCGGCAATGTGACTGGGGCAAATCAGTATTACCGCGTGTATTCAGACGGTGGAACTGCACCAACGTTTTCAAGTTTCGCCCTCCCCTTTGGTAGCGACTTGGGGAATGGAGACCAACTCTGGAAAAAGACTGACCAAAACGTAAATCTTGCTTCCGGCATCACGGCGAGTGGTCGCTATGTGGTTGAGTACTACTGGGATCAGACGGGAAACCAGGGCACCACCTTCCTCAGTGATGGCGGAAACAACTATCAGACCTACTTCGACCTGTTCTACGAGATCGACACCGCCGGCACAGTCACGCAAGCTACCGCCGGCGGCGCGACGACCCTGTCCGGTGACGGCATTTTTGTGAAAAAGGGGACGGGAACGGTTCAGATCAACGCCAACAACTCCTCGTATACTGGGAACGTGTTCGTGGACCAAGGAACCATCGAGTTCCAGGCAGGGTCCGTCCTGACCAGCGGCAACATCACGCTTGGTCCAGAGTCATCGACCGCTACCGGCAACCTCACGATCTCAGACTCGGATGGTGGCACCACCGTGAACAGTCTCATTACCGTGAGACTGAATGGCGACGGCAGCAGCCTCGGGGCGACGAACTCCACAGGCACGAATACCTATTCCGGCAACATCTCCCTCGATGGCGGCGCGACCACCTCGATTTCCTCCGGCGGCACTCTGGCGTTCACCGGCACTGAAATCGACCTCAAAACCTTCACGCTTACCGTCGATGGTGCGGGCAACACATCAATTTCAGCGGACCTCACGGATTCCACCGGATCGGGATCGCTGACAAAGAATGGGGCCGGGACGCTCACCCTCTCTGGCCCGAACAGTTTTTCCGGAACGACTACGATAAGTTCTGGCGTTCTTCGTGCCGCAAGCAACAGCGCCTTAGGGAGTACTGCTGGCGAGGCAACCGTTAGCAGTGGCGCGGCCCTCGAACTCTCCGGCGACATCACCATCGGCAGCGAGGCCCTCGGGCTGACGGGCACCGGCGTGAGCAGCGACGGCGCCCTGCGAAACATCTCTGGTGCCAACGAATACCAGGGCGCGATCACGCTCAGCGGAGCCACCCGGATCAACTCCGATGCCGGTACGCTCACGCTCTCGACCGGTGGTATCTCCGGCACCCACAACCTCACCTTCGGTGGCGCGGGCGACACCACCGTCAGTGGTGTGATCGGCACCTCCACGGGCACGGTCACCAAAGACGGCGCCGGCACCCTCACGCTCTCCGGAGCCAACACCTACACCGGCAAGACCACCGTCTCCGCCGGGACGCTTGCCCTCAGCACGGGCGTGCTCCTCGCCTCCGGCGAGATCGAAGTCACAGCTGCCGGCCTGCTTGATGTCTCGGGCGTCACGGGTGGCTTTGCACTCGGAGCCGGGCAGACCCTCAGCGGCAACGGAAGCATCGCCGGCAGCCTCTCGATGGGCACCACTTCACGGATGGCCTTCAGCGCCACAACCCCCTTGACGCTAACGAGCGGGACGCTCTCCTTTGCCGCAGGGACGGCTGGGAGCCGGTTCGGCATCGACAACCTCGACGGGCTGACCTCCGCCACCGCGCTGGGCACCTACACGCTTGTCTCAGGCGCGGTCGACACGACCAATCTCGACAACCTCAATGCGGCCAACGCTTACGACCTCGGCAACGGCGTCTCGGCCTACTTCCAGGAGGGAAGCCTCCAGGTCGTGGTCGTGCCGGAGCCGGCGGTCGGGTTGTCGGCTGCGGCGGCATTGATCGGGATCGGCCTGGTGCTCCGGCGATGTGCCGCTCGCGAACATCAGGCTGGTGCGGATCGTCACCCGGTCGCTGCCTGACCACATCGGTGACCATGCCAGTCGGTTGAAGACGCGGGTCTCACCGCCTTCGATGCCAGCAAAAGGCCGCGGCAGCCAGCAGCCCGCTGGCAACCGCCAGCCCGCTCGGCTCGGGAACGGCTGCCACGAACGCCGCGGCCGGAGCCGTCGGGGAGGAACTCCCC
>JAQCJP010000166.1 GCA_027592945.1 Planctomycetota bacterium | reverse complement strand
GTGGATCAGCCCTGGGGCACCGCCGATTCGGTTCGCACGGCAGTGGCAATCAACCTGGATCAGCTCCGGCGAGAGCGGGCCGACCTCGCTGACCGGGTCGAGCGGGTGGCCGGCTGGCTCGAGGGGCGGCTGACGGGGCTCCGCGCGATTATCGAAGGCCGCCGGGCTGCAGGCAGGGTGCGGGAATGCCATGGTGACCTGCATCTGGGAAATCTGGTGCTGCATCACGGCCGGATGACTCCCTTTGACGCGATCGAGTTCAGCCCCTCGCTCCGCTGGATCGACGTCGCCAACGACGTCGCCTTCCTGACGATGGATCTCAAGGCCCGCGGCCGGTCCGATCTGGCGGCCCATGTCATCAGCGGCTGGATGGAGGCGGCCGACGACCACGCCGCCGCCGAGGTGCTGCCGCTCTATGAGGTCTACCGGGCGGTCGTCCGGGCTGCCGTGGCGGCCCTCCGGGCCGGCGATGCCGCGGCTGACCGGGCCGACACCGATCGCTACCTCGCCCTTGCGGAACGGCTGATGCAACCGCCGCGGCCGGTGTTGGTGGCCACCGTGGGGGTGTCGGGCAGCGGCAAGACCACGCTCGCCGATCGTCTCGTCGGTGCGATCGAGGCGGTCCGGTTGCGGAGCGACGTGGAGCGCAAGCGGCTGGCGGGGATGCGGCCTACCGATCGCCCTGCCGACGCCGCGGCCGAGGCCGATCTCTACGGTGAGCCGAGGACGCGGCAGGTCTACGAGCGGCTGGCCGGACTGGCGGGGCGGCTTTTGGCGGCGGGGAGGAACGTCGTGGTCGATGCCGCCTGCCTGATGCGGTGGCAGCGAGCGATGCTGGCGGATGCTGTCCGGGCGGCCGGGGCGAGGCTTGTCTGGGTGGAACTGCTCGTCCCGGAGGCTGTCGTTCTCGAGCGGGTGGCCGGGCGGCTGGCAGCCGGCGGCGATGCCTCCGATGCGTCGGCTGCGATCGTCCGGCGGCAGCAGGCGATCCGGGAGCCGATCACAAGGGATGAACTGGATGCCGAGGCCGAAGCCGGTTTGCGAGATGACGCCGGGCCCGCGGTGCGACACCTGCCGACAGGGGAGAATGACCTCGCCGATCCCGACTTCATCGCCCGGGTCGCCAAAGCGACCGCCGATTCCCGGCACGGCTGATGCCATCGTTCACCCACCGATGGAAGGCAGCCATTTTTTCGGCAGCGAAGCCGATATTTTGCAAGAATCGGCCGCATGGGGAGGACCGGCCGCAGCGTTGGTTCCCTGCTCACGTCGCTCAAAGGCTTCGTTCGGACCCCGCATGACTGCGATGTTCTGGCTCAATCGGATTTTCTGGACGCTCGGTCGCCTGCTCTTGCGGCTGCGGTATCGGGTCGACCGCGACGGCTTCGAGAAGCTCCGCGAGCTCAAAGGGCCCGTACTCGTCCTCCCCAACCATCCCGGCTTCATCGACCCGCCGATCGTGCTCTCCCACGTCGGCCTCCGGCAGCCGCTTCGGCCGCTGGTCTATACCGGCACGTACCGGGTGCCGGTGCTCCTGCCCTTGATGAAGCTGGTGCGGGCCTTTGAGGTGCCAGAGATGTCGGCCCAGAGCCGGCAGGCAGCCGCTCGGGCCGAGGCGCTGATCCAGGCCGTGATTGAGCGGGTTCACGCCGGGGAGAGTTTTCTGATCTACGCCTCGGGGCGGCTGCAGCGGGGTGATCGTGAGGTGATCGGCTCGGCTCGCGTTGTCTACGACCTCGTCAGCCAGTGTCCCGAGGTAACGGTGGTGCTCGTCCGCACCCGCGGCGTCTGGGGGAGCCTGTTCAGCTGCGCCAAGGAGGGCAAGCCGCCGCCGCTGCCGCAGGCGATGCTGGCGGCGCTCGGCTGGCTGCTGGCGGGGCTGGTTTTCTTCCTGCCGAGGCGGCTGGTTCATCTCCACGCCGAGGTGATGCCGCGGGAGAAGTTGCCACTGGAATCGCGGGATGCCTTCAACCGGTTTCTGGAGCGGTGGTTCAACGAAAATCCCGCGACCGACAACCAGGGAGAGGAGCCGACGTTTGTCCGCTACAACTGGCTGTTCGGGCCGACGGACGGCGACTTTCATCAGGCCGCAGCCACGGCGATCGACACCGCGGGCATCGACCCCAAGACGATCTCGCTCGTCAATGATTTGGTGGCCTCCTTCCTGAAGCGGGATCTGGAAGCGGATGAGAACGCAGCTGCCACCCGGCTCGAGGATCTCGGGCTCGACAGCCTCGACCGGATGGAGCTCGCGCTGCGAATCGAGCAGCAGTTCGGCTTCCGGTCGAGCACGGTGGTCGACAGCCTCGGCGGTCTCTGGGCACTGGCTGCCGGCAAGTTGCCGGCAGGGCCCGAGGCCGCCACGCCGCTGGAGGTACCCGCGGCCTGGTTCGCGCCGCCCCGGCCGGCCGCCGGCGACGACTGGCTGCTCGCCCCGACGGTAGCCGAGGCTTTCGTCAGGCGGGCGGTCGAGCGGCCCGATCAGGTGGCCACGGCCGATGGCGTGTCGGGCGGGCTCTCCTATCGGCGGCTACTTGTCGGCGCGGGGCTGATGGCCCGGCGGTTTGGCGGCTTCGAGGAGCCGAATGTCGGGGTGATGTTTCCAGCCAGCGTGGCGGCCGATCTCGTCTTTTACGGCCTCCACCTCGCCGGCAAGGTGCCAGTGATGTTCAACTGGACGACGGGCCCCGCCAATCTCGCCCACGGGATCGCCGTGACCGGCGTGAAGCGGATCGTCACCTCGCGGCGGCTGGTTGATCGGCTCGGCATCGAGGTCGAGGGTGCGGAGTTTGTCTTCGTGGAAGACCTCCGCGGCGAGATCGGCAAGGGGGAGGCCCTCCAGGCGGCCCTCGGCGCGCGGCTGGCCCCCCGCCGCTGGCTCGATCGGCTTCCTGCGCAGGATCAGGATCATCCCGCGGTGTTTCTCTTCACGAGCGGCTCGGAAAGCGCTCCCAAGACGGTGCCCCTTTCCCATCGCAATCTGCTGACGAATATTCTCGACAGCATCGACGTGCTCGAGCCCGGCCGCGACGACTCGCTGCTCGGCTTTCTGCCCCCCTTCCACTCCTTCGGCCTGACCGGCAACGTCCTCCTGCCGCAGCTGACCGGCATCCGCTGCGTGCGGCACGCCGATCCGACCGACGCCGCGGGGCTCGTCCGGGTGATCGAGGCCTACCGGCCCTCGCTGCTCTTTACGACGCCGACCTTCCTGAGCTACGTTCTCGCCCGCTGCCAGAAAGACGAACTCGCCAGCCTGCGGAAGATCATCACCGGCGCCGAGGCCTGCCCGGAGCGGGTGCACGACCTCTGCCGGCAGCGGGCGGCCGGCGCGGTGATCCTCGAGGGCTACGGGATCACCGAGTGCTCGCCAGTCGTCGCCGCCAACCGTCTGGCGAAGCCCAAGGCCGGCAGCATCGGCCTGCCGGTGAAGCATGTCGAAGCGCGGCTCGTCCACGAAGAAACCCACGAGCCGGTCGGACCGGGCGAGACCGGGATGCTCCTGGTTCGGGGGCCCTCGATCTTCAAGGGCTACCACGGCTACGACGGGCCGTCGCCCTTTGTCGAACACGAGGGCGAGCAGTGGTATCGCACTGGCGATCTGGTCGCGGCCGACGACGACGGCTATCTGCGGTTTCGCGGCCGCCTGAAGCGGTTTCTCAAGGCGGGGGGCGAGATGATCTCGCTACCGGCCCTCGAGGAGCCCTTCCAGAAGCGGTATCCGCCGGACGAGAACGGGCCCCGGGTGGCCGTCGAGGGCATCGAGACTGACGACGGCCGTCACATCGTGCTGTTCACCACGTTCGACCTCTCGCTCCGCGACGCAGCGGAGATGCTCCTCGCCGACGGCCTCCGGGGCGTGATGCGTCTCGACGAGGTCCGCCGGCTCGATGCGATCCCCGTGCTCGGCACCGGCAAGACCGATTACACGACGCTCCGCGGGATGTGCCAGGAGGAGAACCCGGAAGACGCGGCTGCCGAAGCGGGCCGTCGCGAGGCCGCGGCGGCAGACGGCAAGCCGGAGTAGCGCCGGTGGCGAATCGTAAATGACGTCGGTTTCAGCCCCGGTAGTCGGGCGGCGCACCGGTATCGGAATGACCCTGGCCTGCCTGGCATCCGGCAGAGGCGATGCCGCTGAAGTGGTCGTTGCCCCAGCGACTATCGATAGCTGCTATTCATACTCCCACTTGGTAATCCAGGGATCACCGTACTCCTGCTGCATCGCTCTGAGTTTCTGCTGATACTCGAGCAGCGTGGCGGCGTGGGCCGGGTCGTCGGCAAGGTTTCGCGACTCATCGGGATCCTCAGCCAGATGATAAAGCTCAAACCGGGGTCGCTGGATGTACTCGGCGACCGTCTTCCGGCCATAGGGGGCATCCATGCTCCGCCGGTACTGTGCCTGCCAGCTACTCGCTGCCCAGAGGTCCGTGGCAAACGGATAAGGCAGTGGGTGGGCGATGTTCCAGATCAGCTTCCAGTCGTGATCCCGCACCGCCCGCATCGGGTAGTACATCTGGATCTCATGGAAGGTGTGTGAGGCAAAGTGGGCGTCGTGAATTTCAGCCGCCGGGTCGGCGAGCAGCGGCAGCCAGGAGCGACCGTGGTAGGCCGGCAGACCCCGGCGGGGGCCGTGGTTTTCCCGGCTGGCGTAGGGCTTGTCCCGCCAGTAGTCCCGCGGCTCGACCCAGTGCTTGGGCCGGTGCTTGCCATGGTCAAGCTCACCGGCAAAGTCGAGCAGTGACGGCGTGATGTCGGTATGGCTGACGAGGCTCTTCGTGCGGGTGCCTCGCTTGGCCACATACGGATCACGGACCACGAAGGGCACCCGGAGGCCGGGCTCATAGACGGTCGTTTTGCCGCCGGCGAAGGCCATGCCGTGGTCGCTGGTGAACAGGATCAGCGTCTTGTCATAGACGCCGGCTGCCTTGAGGATTTCGACCAGCCGGGCGAGGCCCTGATCAATCCGGGCACACGACTGGTAGTACTGGGCCAGTTCGCTGCGGGTCTCGGGGGTGTCGGGCAGGAAACTCGGCACCGGCACGTCGGCCTGGTCGAAGAAGACCTCCTTGACTCCCTGGTGGCTGCCCCGGCCCGGCTTGTTGCCGAACAGATCGGGCTTGAGATCGAGTGGCGCGGTGTCATCGGTGCCGCCGCCTCGGTGCGGATCGCTGGTAGCGAAATAGAGAAAGAAGGGCTGGTCGCTGTCGGCCTCGATCAGCCCGCGGCAGCTTTCGGCCATCTGCACGGCGTTGCGGGCGTTGCTCCTGAGCGCCGTCTCGAAGTGATACACCTCCTCCGGGGCCACGTGATACTTGCCGATCCGGGCGGTGCGATAGCCTGCCCGGGCCAGCGCCCTCGGCAGTGAGAGGCTGACGACGTCGTACCAGCTGGCAAACTTGTGAACGTCGTGCTGGTGGCCGTACTGGCCATTGGCATGGTTGTGCAGGCCCGACAGGATCACCGACCGGCTGGCCGAACAACTCGCTGTGGTGGCGAAGGCGTTTTCAAACAGCATGCCGTCGGCCGCCAAGGCATCGACGGCTGGCGTGACGGCCACGGCATCGCCGTAGCAGCCAAGCGTTGGCGATTCATCGTCGGTGATAAAGACGACGATGTTCCGCTCGGCTGCGATCGCTGGTGGTCCGAGGCCCCAGCTCCCGGACACCATGATGGTGACCGCAAGGAGTCGGTGAAGCAGTTTCGCAGACTGTAAAGAACGTCTGCAGCCGCAGGATGCGGCGATCGGCGATCCCCTGGGGTTCATCGTTCCGTCTCAACGTGGGAAGGGAAAAATCGCTTGGATACCACCCCGGTTGTACCCCATGCTCCGCCACCCGGGGACGTCGCTCCAGGGTGCTCGACCGCCCGGCTCGCGGGATGACTCGGCTGCGGCGTCAGGCGGTTGAGTGAAACTGCGGCGGCCGGTATCGTCTCGATCTCCGGCGGGCCCTGCTGCGTCGGTCCCGTTCCCGCCTCGACGTGGTGCCATGACAGCCGACCTTCCCGAATCGCCGCAGGCCAGGATCGCGGCCCTCGGCCTTGCCCTCCCCCCGATCGGCAAGCCAGCTGGTGCCTACAGGCCCTGCCTTGTGGTCGGCTCGCAGGCCTATGTCTCGGGCCATCTGCCCTTTCAGCCCGACGGCGCACTGCTCACGGGGCAGGTGGGGGGCGAGCTCGACGCCGATGCCGGCAAGGCGGCGGCCCGGCTGGTCGGCCTGGCGATCCTGGCGACGCTCGTCAACGATCTCGGCAGCCTCGACCGCGTCACGCAGGTCGTGAAACTGATGGGGCTGGTCAACTGCCCGGCCGGCTTCACGCAGCACCCGCATGTGATCAACGGCTGCAGCGAGCTCTTTGCCGAGGTCTGGGGGCCCCAGCGGGGCGTCGGCGTGCGGAGCGCCTTCGGGGCCTCGTCGTTGCCGCTGGGTGTGCCGGTTGAAATCGAGGCGGTCTTCGAGCTGGCCTGAGGGAGACCCGCGGCCGATTAAAGCGGCGGCGGGACCGCAGCGATCCAGCCTTCGAGTGGGTCAAGGTCGGCCGGCAGGCCGTAGCGGGGCAGGCCCGCGGCATGGGCGGCCTGGAGCCCGCAGATCACGGCATCGAGCAGATCTCCGCCACCGTCGGCGATCAGCCGCCGGCGCCAGTGCGTGCTCAGTTCGAGCCGGGGCCGCAGGCCGGCGGTGGCTGCCACGAGCCCCGCGATGATGCGGCTGCGATTGGCCCGTCGCTCCGGTGTCTGGTGTGACCGCGTGTCGCTCTTGTAGGACTGCCGGGAGACCTTTCGGGCCGTCAAGCCGGGGTAAGCCTCGAGGGCGATCCGCTGCCTGCCCGAGCCCGGCCTCGGCAGCGTTTGCCTTGGGTGGGCGTGGGCCGGGAAGAGGAGGCCTGCGGCAAGCATGCGACGGATCCCGGCGTGCATCATCCAGGCGACCGGCGGATTGGTCCAGCGCATCGCTGGGCTCGAGCCGGCGGGTTTGTCGGTCTGCCGCCAGGCAAACTTGTCGCCCACGGGCCGCGCATCGCACCACCGCCGGAACCGGTCGCGGAGCCGCTCCCGGGGCTGTTCGCAGTAGAACTCCACGAAGGCGGGCCAATCGGTGGGCCAGCCCTCGTGCTCGATCAGTGGCCGGGGCTGGCCAAAGGGTAGATCGAAGCCGCCCAGCCAGGGGCCCGGCTCCCGCAGAAACTGCTCGAAGGCCGCCAGCGACTCGAGGCAGCGGACGGTCTCGAGCCGATAGGCCGGCCGGCGACCGCCCACCAGCCAGCCGACGGCCACGGTGATCGGCTTGGCCGGACGCGGGGCGGAGGTGAAGTCGACACCGAAGACGAGCAGCGGTTTCGCCCGCCGTCCGTCCGCAGCCAGAGGCGGATCCCGTCGCATCGGCTCAGTCGACCAGATTGGGAGGCGGCGGTGGAGGGGTCGGCTTCGTGCCGGGCGGCGGCGGCGGTGCCGGGGGCGGCTTCTCTCCCACCAGGTACTTGCCCAGGCCGATGAAATACTCATCGTCGGCCGTCGTCGGTTCCCAGCCTGCCGCAAAGCCCTGCCTGCCGGTGTACTCGCGGAGTTTCAGGTAGGCCTCGAACGAGTCGGGCCAGACGAAAAACCGTACGATGTGCGTCGCTGGCGTGACGCGGCGGAGGGCCCGGGCCAGCTCGCCCGAGCCGCGGATCGTATCGTCAGCCTCCTCGCCGCGGCCCCGATTGAGCACCAGCCGCACCAAGCTGCTGTTAGCCGCTGCGTCCAAGGTCATCGAAAAGCCGCCCGCCTTGACCGGGGCCTCGTTGAACTTCTCGAAGAAGGTCTGGCGGTCGGGGATCCAGCGGTCGCCGTCGGGGTCGAGCCGTTGCGAGCGAACCACATAGTCGGCCCGCCGCATCGCCTTCTCCCGTAACGCGTCGATGTCGACGATCCAGATCCGCCCCTCGCGGCAGAGCACCCGCAGTTGCTTGACGTCCGGCGGTGCCGGTCGGGGGTCGGGCAGCCGCACCTGTTTGGCCGGCAACGCCGCCGGCACAGGGAGGCTGTCGTATTCCCGCTCGAGTTTGGCGAGTCGTTTCGCGGCCGCCGCCCGGGCCTCCTCTCGCTTGGCCACCTCGGCCGCCGCCATCGCGGCCGCTTTTTCGGCTTCCGCCTGCTCGCGTTGCCGCTGCTCGCGGGCCGCCGCGGCCCGGGCCGCGGCCTGCCGGGCCAAGTCCTCCTCGATTTTGAGTTCGGCCTCGAGCCTGGAGAGTTCCGCCCGTGGATTCCGCACCGCCTGTCGCTCGGCGCGAATGGCGGCCGCCTTCTCCTCGGCGGCCCGCTTCGCCTCGGCGGCCGTCTCCTCGAGCCGCCGCACTTCCTGCGGATCGATCTTCT
>JAQCJP010000003.1 GCA_027592945.1 Planctomycetota bacterium | reverse complement strand
CCCGAGTCGCAGATCGGGGAGTGGGTCGAAACGGGTTTCGAGTTTGCCAAGCCCGCCCAGTGAATCGTGTTTTACGTGTTGCGAGGTGATCCCATGCGGTGCCTTCCCTTCGTCATCCTGTCGTGCCTGCTCGTCCCGGCGATCCCGGCGGCGGCCCAGCATCAGGGAGACATCCTGCTGACCGTACCGACGGCCGACGGGCCGATCGCGACGAGCGGGGGCACCTGGTCCGGCGAGTATGCCGGGCGGGTCTTCGACGAGGGACTCATGCCGCTGGCCACGCCCTACACCACTGAAAGCCCCGGCTTTGACAGCCTGGCGGGCACCTTCCCTGCAGGGGCCACGATCCGAGTCGATTTCGCCAAGCAGCTTCTCTACTGGGACGGCTTTGCGCTGGCTCCCCCTCCGGCCGCGATGACCCTCGACTACCAGGGCGTCCGTTCGGCGACGATCACCGGCAGCGACACCGCCGGCGCGCCGGGCTTTGTGATCACCTCGGTGCCCAGCACCGGCGCCTTCCACGAACACATCGACTATTCGCTGCCGGACGGGGCGACGACCGGCCTCTACGGAGTCGTTCTGACGCTCGGACCAGGTGCAGGCAGCACGGGCTTCACCACCTCGGAGCCCTTTCTGGTCACCTTCGAGCAGGGCTTCGCCAGCAACGTGCCCGCGGGTGTCCAGGCAATGGTCGACGTCGCCTTCGCCCCGGTGCCGGAGCCCTCGACGCTTGGGCTGATGGGAATCGCGGCAGCCGGCGGACTCTGGCGTGTCGTCCGGCGGTCACGAAAAAGGGCTGCCTGACGGCAGGCCGAAGAGCGACCCTCTTTTTTGCAATACTATTGCAAATTCTCGAGGGGGCCGCCAGAATACGCAAATGTGTTGCATTTGCACATTCGCGACCTTTCCTTCTTGCATGGAGAAAACCGCTATGACGATCCGTCGCCTGATGCTTCCAGCCCTGCTTGTGCCGGCCGCACTGGCAGTTCTGCCCATCTCAACCGCCCGCGGAGAAGTCTGGTCGGCGGGCCACGGCGACATTGGCGTTGCCTACGACCCGCTCGATCCCACGGCCTTCGAGATGGAGGTCCACGCCGAGCAGGGGGCGACGATCGACGGGGTCGTGGTCACCGATCCCGACGGCCAGCCCTTCGAGCCGGCCGATGTCACGATCCGCATCCCGCAGACGGCCGACCTGGGCCGGATCGACAACCCCACGGGCTTCTGGACCGGCCTGGCCACGGGCTACGACTTCACGGGCTCCCAATACGACGCTCTGGGCGTGCCGGTCGGCAGTCCGCTCTGGGTCCTCTCGCCCACTGGTGCCGACGCCGACCACTACGATACCCCCTTCCTCGGCTGGGCCACCGAGGAGGGCTTTGCCGGCGAGAACTTCGGCAACGTCACCTTCACGCCGACGTCCTTCACCGCGCCAGCCGGCGGCACGATGGCGATCTACGACGGCTCGACCCAGCTCTGGGTGCTCCAGGATGGCGACACCACCTTCACGGGCGACTCCTTCTCCGTGCCGGCCGACGGCCACATTCACCGGACGCTCTTCTTCACCGAGCCGGGCCTCTACCAGGTCGGCATCCAGGCCGCTGGCCTCAACGGGGCGACCCAGGTGAGCGGCTCGGCCGTCTACACCTTCCAGGTTGTCCCCGAGCCTTCCACGCTCGCCCTGGCTGCCCTGGCGGCGGCGGCCGTCGTGCCCCTGTCGCGGCTCCGCCGTCGCGGTTGCTCGGTGGCAGGGGGCTGAAACATGCGAAAAAATTGGCGGGTCCGGAAATCCGCTTCGAGCGGTTAGCCGGACCGCCGGCCTGCGGTTCTCTCAGGAGACACGCCTCCATGAAAACCGCAAGGATTCTGCATGATCGCCATCGCCAAGCCTCGCAAGGCTGCATCGAAACAGAAGTCTGACGGGAAGCGGGGTTCGTCATCCGCTCGCCGCAGCGAGGCTGCCCGGCAAAAGCGACTCGCCGAGGTGCGGTCTCGGCGAGCCGCGCTCTTCTCCCGAGAGATCGACTACATCCCGTGCCGGGAGTTTCTCAAGAGCAACGCGGAGCGGCTGGCGACGATGCCTCCTGCCGAGGCTGCGGTTCCGCTGGAACGGTCCGGTGCGGCTCCGTCGAGCAGCTCCGGGATGACTCCCTACATCGCCAGCCTCTACCAGAACCGGCTCCTGACGAAAGAGGAAGAGCAGTTTTATTTCCGGCGGATGAACTGGCTGAAGTTCAAGGCTGCCACAACCCGGGGCCGCTACGACCGGCGCCGCGCCTCGCTGCGACAGATCGAACTTGTCGAGGGCTTTCTCGCAGAGGCGGAAACCGTCAAGGCGATCCTGATCACCTCCAACCTTCGGCTGGTTGTCTCGATCGCGAAGAAGTTCGTCGACCCCACGTGGTCGTTTGATGAGCTGGTCAGTGAGGGCAATCTGGCGCTGATGCGGGCGGTCGAAAAGTTCAACTTCGCCCTCGGCAATCGGTTCAGCACGTATGCCACCTACGCCATCCAGCGTCACTTCTATCGGCTCTCCCAACGGGGCCGGCAGTTTCGCAAGCGGTTTATCGCCGACGACGAGGCGCTCAAGGATCGGCCCGAGCAGGAACCGGAGCACGACTACTGCTCGAGCGAGCAGATCGCGACACTCAAGGAGTTGTTCACCGGATTTCTCGGTGAACTCGAGCCCCGGGAACGGCGGATCGTCGTGGCCAGGTTTGGCTTCGATGGCAAGCCGCCCCGAACCTTCCGCGAACTCGGCAGCCAGATGGGCGTCTGCAAGGAGCGGATTCGGCAGATTCAGGGACGGGCGATGGAAAAGCTCCGCAGCCTCGCTGCGGACGCGAAGCTCGAGCAGACCGTGGGTAACTGGCTTTGATGACCGCAGCCGCCCCGCAGCGGGTCTTCATCATCGGTGGGGCCGGCGGCATCGGCTCGGCCGTGGCCCGGAGCATCGTCGCCGGCGGCGGGCGGGTCTTTCTGGCGGGTCGTGATGCCGCGAAACTCGAGGCGACTGCCGGCGAACTGGACGGACGTTGGGCGGCGGTCGATGCTGCCGATCCTGATGCGATCGATGCCTGCGCCGACGCCGCCGCCGAGCAGCTCGGCGGCCTGACGGGAATCTCCTGCTGCGCCGGATCGCTCCTGCTCAAGCCGGCCCATCTGACTACCACCGCCGAGTGGCAGGCGACGCTTGCGGCCAATTTGACCGCCGCCTTTGGCTGCGTGCGGGCGGCCGGCCGGCTGCTCAAGGCAGGCGGGGGCTCCGTCGTGCTCGTTTCGAGTGCGGCCGCCCGAATCGGGCTGGCCAACCATGAGGCGATCGCCGCGGCAAAGGCCGGGATCATTGGCCTCGTGCTTTCCGCGGCCGCCACCTACGCCCGCCAGAAGATCCGGTTTAACGCCGTCGCCCCCGGCCTCGTCCGCACCCCGCTGACCGCCGGACTGGTCGCCAGTGAACTGGCTGAGAAGGCGTCAATCGCCATGCATCCGCTCGGCAGGCTCGGGGAACCAGAGGACGTCGCCCGGGCAATCGCTTTCCTGCTCGACCCGGCCCAGGACTGGATCACCGGACAGGTTCTCGGTGTCGACGGCGGCCTGGCTGATCTCAAGACCCGCTCGGGCTGACAGCAGGACGCCGGCTGGAGGACCGCTCAGGCGTGCGATGAGCGGTGGGGTGGCCGCGAAAACCGACGGTGATTTCACCTTGTCCCGCCCTGAGGGCCTCCCTATTCTCCCCGCCCCGCCGGAACCGCCGGCGACTCCCAGGGAGGCCTTGCCATGTCGATCACGCTCGAGGATCTCGCGACACTCGTCGGCGGCGGCCTGGTCGGAAGCGGGGCCGCGCTGCCGATCACCGGAGCCGCCACGCTTGAAACAGCGTCACCGGGGGACATCACGCTCGTCGACGCCACGGAGAAACTCCACCTCCTGGCCAAGACCGCCGCCACCGCCGCCATTGTGCCGGTGGGCTCGGGACCGCTGCACCTTCCGACGATCGAGGTGCCCGACGTCCATGCCGCCTTCGCGGCGATGATCCTCCGGTTCCGCCCCGCCCGGGAAGCCCGCCGCGGAGGCGTGAGTCCGCAGGCTGTCGTCGATCCCTCGGCCAGGATCGCTGCCGACGTCGAAATCCACCCGCTGGCTACGGTCGGCCCTGACTGCGAGATCGGCCCCGGCGTCACGATTCATTCCGGTGTCCGGCTGCTGGCCGGCTGCCGGATTGCTGCGGGCACCACCATCTATCCCAACGCGGTGCTCTACGAAAACACCGTGGTCGGCCAGCGGTGCACGATTCACGCAAACGCCGTCCTGGGGGCCCATGGCTTCGGCTACAAGGTGGCCGACGGCCGCTATCAGCTCTCGGCACAACTCGGCTGGGTCGAACTGGCCGACGATGTCGAGGTGGGGGCGGGCAGCACCATCGACCGGGGCACCTACGGCCCGACGATGATCGGTGCGGGAACGAAGATCGACAACCTGGTCATGATCGCCCACAACTGCCGGCTCGGTTGCCACAACATGATCTGCTCGCAGGTGGGCGTGGCCGGTAGCACCTCCACCGGCGACTGGGTGGTGATGGCCGGTCAGGTGGGTGTCCGGGATCATGTCCACATCGGCGACAAGGCGGTCCTGGGGGCCCGCTCCGGAGTCTCGTGCGACATCGCCGCGGGCAAAACGGTGCTCGGTGAGCCGGCCGTCGACCTTCGAGACCGCAAGCTCCAACTGGCCACGATCTCGAAGCTTCCCGAGATGCGGAAGGATCTCAAGGCACTCGCCGCCCGGGTTGAGGCCGTCGAGCGAGCCACCGCCGGACCCGGCACGACTGCCGACGCCGCCTGACAGCAATGCCGCCCATGGATCTCCGACGCGAGCACGCCCCCGCCGGCCTCGATGGCGAGACGATCGGCATTCTTGCCGGGTGGGGACGCTTTCCAGTCGCGGTGGCCGAAGCGATCCGCCGTCACGGCGGCCGCACCGCGATCCTCGCCATCCGCGACCACGCCGATCAGTCGCTCGACTCCTTGGCCGACGTGTCGGGCGAGGTGGGCGTGGCGGAGATCGGCCGAGCGGTCGATTTTTTTCGGCGGCACGGCGTCCGCCGGGCCACGATGGCCGGCAAGATCCACAAGAAGACCCTCTTTTCCCGCTACGCCTGGCTGCGGCACCTTCCCGACTGGACCGGCCTGCGGACCTTCTGGCCCCACTTCATCAGCCGCCGCCGCGATAACCGCGATGACTCGCTGCTGGGAGCAATCGCCCATGCCTTCGACGGCCGCGGCGTGGCGATCTGCCCGGCGACCGACTTTGCGCCGGAGTTGCTGGCCGAGGAGGGCGTGCTGGCGGGTCGGCCGCTCTCGCCGCGGCAGCTGGCCGATGTCGCCTTCGGATGGCGACTGGCCAAGGAGCTGGGCCGCCTCGACATCGGCCAGACCGTCGTGGTCAAGAACCGGGCACCCCTGGCGCTGGAAGCGATCGAAGGCACCGACGAATGCATCCGCCGGGCCGGCCGGCTCTGCCCGGCCGGCGGCATGACGGCGGTCAAGGTCGCCAAGCCTCGGCAGGATCTTCGCTTCGACATGCCGACGATCGGGGTCGGCACGCTCGAGTCGCTGCGGGCTGCCGGCGCACGGGTGCTGGCGATCGAGGCCGGTCGCACGATCCTGGTCGATCGAGAACGGCTGGCCGAAGTTGCCACGCGGGCCGGCATCACGATCGCCAGCCTCTGCGATGCCGCCGGCGAGGCCGGCCTCGAGGCGGCTGCCTGAGGTCGGGGCCGCCCGATCAGTCGGCCGACGTATACTCGCGGGGATGAGACGATCCCTCGCCCCCCTTCTCGCTTTGGTCGCGGTGCTCCCGGTGGCAGCGGCCCCCCCGCTGCCGATTGACATGGAGATCGATCGCTCGGTGGTGATCCCGCCAGCAGCGACCCGCTTCCATGGTCGGGAGATCGCCCAGACGATGCACTACACCGGTGCCCCCTGGCTGGTGCGGGAAAGCCGCCAGCGGGAAGAAGACTGCCGCCTGCTGCTCGAGGCCCTCGAGATCAAGCAGGGCCAGCGGGTCTGCGACCTCGGCAGCGGCAACGGCTTCTACACCCTTCAGTTGGCTCGCCAGGTGGGTCCTGAGGGCCTCGTCTATGCCGTCGACATCCAGCCGGAGATGCTCCGCATGCTCGCCCGTCGAGCGGCTGCCGCCGGGCTGACCAACATCCGGCCGATCCTGGGGACCATCGTCGACCCTCGGCTTCCGGCAGGTGAGGTTGACATGGTGCTGTGCGTCGACGTCTACCACGAGTTCTCCCACCCTGAGCAGATGCTCGCCCGGATTCGGGAGAGCCTGGCCGAGAAGGGGCGGCTGGTGCTCGCGGAGTTCCGTGGCGAGGATCCGGCCGTGCCGATCAAGCCGCTTCACAAGATGACCAAGGCCCAGGTGCGTGCCGAACTCGAGCCGGCAGGTTTTCAACTGGCTCGCGAGTTCGACCGCCTCCCCTGGCAACATTTGATGTTTTTCCGGGCGGAGGCTACCTCCCGGGAGGGGGTTCCGGCGGATTGACCGGGTAAATCGGGTTTTTCCTCGCGGGCCAGCGGTTTTCTGACGGCTCGAAAAAGGCTGAAAATCGATCCCGGCCTGTTGCATCCCGGCCCCGGGCCGGAGATACTGGGGAGCGTAGGGCAAGGAGAAATCGGGGGTTGGTCTGACGACTGACCGCTCCAGAGCGAAAGGTTCCGCTGCATGTCGATCCGCCCAATGAGTTTCCGTGCAGCTGATGCCGCCTCGCGGAATCCGCGTGGTGGCTCTCTCGATCCGGCCATCGTCGAAGATGTGGCCACCTCGACCTGCGTTGCCGAACCGATGTTTGGCACCAACTGGGTGCTCGGCTCGAATCCGCGGATGCGGCGGATCGCCAAGTCGATTGAACGCGCTGCCGAGGTGGAATGCACCGTGCTCGTCAGCGGCGAGACGGGCACCGGCAAAGAACTCTGGGCGCGATTGCTGCATCGCAGCGGACCGCGTCGCAACAAGGCGTTTGTGCCGGTCAACTGCGCGGCGCTCACGCCGTCGCTGGCGGAAAGCCAACTGTTTGGACATGAGAAGGGGGCGTTCACCGGTGCCGCAGGTCGCTCGCTCGGCATCTTCCGAGCCGCGGAAGGGGGCGTGGTCTTCCTCGATGAAATCGGTGAGATGCCCCCGGAGTTGCAGCCGAAACTCCTGCGTGTCTTGCAGCAGCGAGAGGTTATGCCGGTCGGTTCTTCTGAGCCCGTGCCGATTGACGTGCAGGTCGTGGCGGCGACCAATCGCGACCTGGAGCAGGAGGTTGAGAAGGGCGCCTTCCGAGAAGACCTCTACTATCGCCTCAACATGATCGAGTTGGAGGTTCCGCCGCTCCGTGAGCGGCCCGAAGACATCCCCTCCTTTATCGAGTTCTTCGCCCAACGATTTGCCGATCGCTATCACCTACCGACCTGGGAGCCAACCGAAGAGCAGCTCGCGGAGTTCTGCAGCTTCGAGTGGCCCGGCAACGTCCGTCAGTTGGAGCACTGCATCGAGCAGGCCTACGTGCTCCAGGAAGAGCCGAAGCTCCCCCTCAAGTCGACGGCTCGGGTTGCTGGCTCCGGTCGGCTCCCCTGCCTCGATCTTGCCAAACTTCGGGAGCGGGCAATCCGCGAGGCGCTCGATGTCACCCGAGGTCACAAGGCCAAAGCCGCGAAACTGCTTGGCGTTCACGCCAACACGATGACCCGGCTCCTCAAGGAACTTGAGGACAAGTCGACCGACGCTGGCGACGCCTGAGTTTCCTGCTTAGTGCAGGTGGCAGGTTCCTTCGTTGCAGCGGCCGGCCAAGCGGTAGCGATTTCGGGCCACCAGCCGGTAAAGCCACTTCCAGACCGGCAGGCTGCCCGGCACATGCAGCGGCACGGCCAGCGGCCAGAGCAAGGGCAGTCGCCGGGAGAGATAGCGGACCGCCTCCGCCCCAGGCCGGGCCCGGCCCTGCCGGTCGACCACATACATCTCCCGCATCAGGTCGTCGGCTGAAAGTTCCGGAAAATCCCGGGATACCGCCGGGTCGTGGAGCGAGCGAAAGAGCAGCCGGCCGGTAAGGTCGAACCGCCGCAAGACCGCAATCTGGCCCCGGCAGAAGCGGCACTGGCCGTCGTAGAGCACGGTGTCGCGGTCAGGCCGGGTGGTGGTGAGGATGGCGGGCACGGGTGTGGTCTTCTTTGCCGGGGCGACCCGACTCAAGCCGCTGGCGGGCAGTCCTTGCTGCCGCCTTCAATCAAGATTCCCTCTCAAGAAGAACCGCATCCCGCGGCGTCCTGCAACCGATCAGGCCTTGCCGACGGCCGGAGCCGTGGCCCCCAGACCTTAATGGGACTGCATTTGATGCACGTGCGAGCGATGCGCTGACGACCCGAAGCGAGGCAGTTGGCAGAAATGGAGGATTGTCGCGGCTCCCACGGAGAGGAGCGTCCAAGGCGCCCAGTCAGGGGCCCGGAACGTCGAGGCCTCACCCCGACCGCTCAGCGGGACGAGCACGGCCGAATCGATGACAAGCAACTCAACGCCCAGAATGCAGGCAAAGATGCCGCAGGCAAGAAACACACTCTTCCACATCGACCACCTGCCGGTCGCTGCCGGCAGCCATGAGACAGCTGGAAACGGCGGCACCCTGACGCCGCACCGCTGTCGTTGTATTCGTCACGCGGGGCAAAAATCTGCACCGGCAACCGCAACCCTGCCAGTCGTAGCGATCGTGCCGGATCAGGAGTCGGCCCCGCCGGCGGCAGCCCCCGGCTGCTCGCCTTTCGGCTGCGGGCGAGCCGGCCGCCGGTCAGTCGCCGTGCCCGGCACGAGCTGGGGGGTCCCGGTGGAAGCCTCGACGAGGGCCCGCAGTTCCTCGCCATCGATCACCTCGGCCTCCATCAGCCGGCTGGTCACCGTCTCGAGGGCGGCCCGCCGCGATGCCAGAATCTGCCGTACCGCCTCGATCGAGGTATCGACGATCCGCCGCACCTCTTCGTCGATCTCGCGGGCCGTCTCCTCGCTGTGGGTCCGCGACGCGGGCAGATCAGCCCCGCCGGTCGCCAGGAAGGGAGACCGCGGGCTTTCGCGGTAGGCGACCCGGCCCAGCCGGCTCATGCCGTAGTCCATCACCATGGCCCGGGCGATCTCGCTGGCTCGCTCGAGGTCATTCTGGGCCCCGGTCGAGACATCGGCGTAAACCATCTCCTCGGCGATCGTGCCGGCCAAGAGCACCTGGATGCGGCTCTCGAGTTCGGTCTGCGTCAGCAGGTAGCGATCGTCTTCGGGCCGCTGCATCGTGTAGCCGAGTGCCGCCAGCCCGCGGGGGATGATGGAGACCTTGTGCACCGGGTCCGTGTTGGGCAGGGAAAGGGCGACCAGGGCGTGGGCCGCCTCGTGGTAGGCGACACGCTTCTTTTCGTCCTCGTGGATCACCCGTCGCTTCTTCTCCAGGCCGGCGGTGACCCGCTCCACGCCCTCGTTGAACTCCTCCATCCCGACCGATTCCTTGTCGTTGCGGGCCGCCAGCAGGGCGGCCTCGTTGACGAGATTGGCCAGGTCGGCCCCGACGAACCCCGATGTGATCCGGGCGATCTGGCCGATATCGACTTCCGGATCGAGTTTGACGTTGGCCACATGCACCCGAAGGATCTCCTCCCGGCCTCGCACATCGGGGCGATCGACCAAGACATGCCTGTCAAACCGGCCCGGCCGCAGGAGCGCTGGATCCAGGGTCTCGGGACGGTTGGTGGCGGCCAGCACGATCACTCCGGAGTTGCTGCCAAAGCCATCCATTTCCACGAGCAGGGCGTTGAGCGTCTGCTCCCGCTCGTCGTGGCCGCCGACCACGCTCGAGCCGCGGGTCTTGCCGAGGGCGTCGAGTTCGTCGATGAAGATGATGCAGGGAGCCTTGGCGGCAGCCTGCTGAAACATGTCGCGGACGCGGGCCGCTCCGACACCCACGAACATCTCCACAAAGTCGCTGCCGGAGAGGCCGAAGAAGGGCACGCCCGCCTCGCCGGCGATCGCCTTGGCCAGGAGCGTCTTGCCGGTGCCGGGCGGACCGACCAAGAGCACCCCTTTGGGGATGTGGCCCCCAAGTACCTGATACTTCTCCGGACTCCGCAAAAACTCGACCACCTCGCGGAGTTCCTCGACCGCCTCCTCGATGCCCGCCACGTCGTCGAAGGTGATCCCCAGATCTTCCTGGGCATACATCTTGCCCCGCGAGCGGCCGAAGGCCATCGGACTGCCCGCCCCGCCGAGCCGTCGGATCATCAGGAAAAAGAGCACCCCAAAGAGACCGGTCAGCAGGAGCATCGGCATCCAGTTCCGCCAGGGGCTCGGCGGATCCTCGTAGCGGAAGGCAACGCCATGCTCCTCGAGAAGTCCCATCAGGTCTGATTCGGAGTTTTCCGTTGGCAACTTCGCGGTGGTAAACCGACGAACCATTCCGGCCGTCCCGGCCTCGCCCGGCAGCGGAGGCTGACTCTCGGCCGCCTCGGCAGCCGTGCTGCCATCGGGGAGTTGGCGGATCTTGCCGGCCACCTCGTAGCCGCCGATCACGACGTCGTGGAGGTCGCCGTAGAGGCCAGCTCCCCCACCGTCTTCGGCGGAGATGGTAATGAAGCGATCCTCGCCGACGGCCGTCGCGGCCCGGATCAGCCGCTGCAGGTCGCTGTAGGAAACCTTCAACTCGCTGGCTGAGCCAATGAGGCTGATGGCAAAGAGGCCTGCCACCCCGGCTGCCAGCAGCGACCAGAGGAGGTTACCGCCCAGGGAGGGCTTCCTATCGGTGGGCCGCTTGGGCGTGTCGCGTTTGCTGCTCATAACCTTTCCAGGGGACTGCCGTCAGGGGGCTCCTGACCATCACTTTCGCATCCTACGCCGGGAAAAATCGGCAGACAAACAGGCCTGAGACTGTTTCGCGGCTGGAACAGGCCGCGATTCCGGCAGTTTTGGCCGTTGGAACTTCCGGCCCGGGATTTTTAAACTGGTATGTTCGCCCGGATCCCCCCGCTGTCGTTTCATGCCCCCCTCCTACCGCGATCACACAGCCGAAGCTCTCCCCCAGGGCTTGGCTGGCCGTGGCGAGACCGCTCTGCGGGTGGCCGTGCTCGGTTCGACCGGCAGCATCGGCCAGAGCACGCTGGACGTCATCGCCCACTCGGGCGGTCGCCTCCGGGCCTGGCTGCTGGCCGCTCATTCCAGCACTGCAAAACTCCTCGAGCAGGCCCGGGCGACAAGGCCTCGCTGGGTGGTTGTGACCGACCGGCAGGCCGCAGCCGAAATCGACACGACGGCGCTCCCGGAGGGAACGAGGCTGGCCGCGGGTCCGGACGCCCTCGACGAACTCGTGGCCGACCCCTCGATTGACCGGGTCGTCTCGGCGATCGTCGGGGCTGCCGGGCTGAGGAGCACCTGGGCTGCCATCGAGGCCGGCAAGACCATCGCCCTGGCCAACAAGGAGACGCTCGTGATGGCCGGTCCGCTGGTCATGCAACGAGCTGCAGCGACCGGTGCAAGCATCATTCCCGTCGACAGCGAACACTCCGCCATTCATCAGGCTCTTGCCTGCGGCCAGCCCCATGAAGTCGAGCGGCTCGTGCTGACCGCCAGCGGCGGTCCGTTTCGAACCCGTTCTCGTGAGTCTCTCGCCGAGGCGACTCCCGCTGAAGCCCTCTGCCATCCCACCTGGTCGATGGGCCCGAAGATCACCATCGACTCGGCCACGATGATGAACAAGGCGCTTGAACTCATCGAAGCGAGGTGGCTGTTCGGGCTGCCGGCGGAAAAACTCGCCGTCGTGGTGCATCCCCAGTCCATCGTGCATTCGCTGGTTGAGTTTGTGGACGGTGCCGTGATGGCCCAACTGGGCCCCCCCGACATGCGGCTTCCGATCCAGTACGCTCTCCTGTTCCCCGATCGAATCTCCGGCCCGGCTCGGCGACTCGACTTCGCAGCTGCCCTTCAGCTCGACTTCGAGCCACCCGACCTGGAGCGGTTTCCGGCGGTTCGGCTGGGACATGAGGCAGCGGCCCGGGGCGGTACCGCAGGAGCGGTGCTCAACGCGGCCAACGAGGAGGCAGTTCGCGGATTTCTCGACGGTGCCATCCGGTTCACCGACATCGCAGAACTCTGCAGCCGGGTGCTCGACGAGCATCCCTTTCAAGACAATCCCACGCTCGAGGACATCTCGCGTCTCGACGCCTGGGCCAGACAGGAGGTTGGCAAGTGGGCGTGTGTCTGACAGGCGGCGGGCTGCTCGGGGCGGCAACCTGGCTGGAATGGATTCTCCAGCCGGCGAGTTGGGGCGTGATTCTGCAGGTGGCCGGCGGCCTCGGGTTCGTGATTTTCGTCCACGAGTTGGGTCATTTTCTTGTGGCGAAGGCCTGCGGCGTGAAGTGCGAGAAGTTTTTCCTGGGCTTCGACGTGGGCGGCCTGAAACTCCTCTCCTTCACCTGGGGTGAGACGGAATACGGCATCGGCATCCTCCCCCTGGGCGGCTACGTCAAAATGCTTGGCCAGGATGACAACCCGGCGGCGGCCGCCGCGGAAGCCCAGCGGGCCCGGGCAGCCGGGCCGGGCCATCCGCTCACCGCCGGCGATCTCCCGCCGGAACCGACTGCCGACGTCCACCCGGCCTGGGATCCCCGCAGCTATCCGGCCCAGAACGTGCCCAAGCGGATGGCGATCATCTCGGCCGGCGTGATCATGAACGTGATCTTCGCCGTCCTGATGGCCTCACTGGCCTACGGCCTGGGCGTGAAGGAACTGACCTGCACGATTTCGAGTGTTCGCACCGGTGGCGCCGCCTGGAAGGCCGGCCTCCGGACCGGTGACGAGATCATCAGGATCGGTGATCGGGAGAATCCGATCTTCAACGATCTGCGGCACGGCGTCACCGTCGGTGACGTGGATGAGGGCATCGAGTTCGTGGTCCACCGGCCTGCCGATGAGACGACCCGCACGGTTCTGCTCAAGCCCGACACCGACCTCGGCGCGCCCACGATCGGCGTGACGAGCCCTTTCTCGCTCCGCCTGCCTGAAGACTTCGGCCGGGGTCTGCCCGGTGCGGCCGGCGAGGCCGAGCCGGCCCTCGAGCCCAACGACACGATCCAGACCGTCAACGGTGAGGAAGTTGGCACCTACGCCGAACTCTTGGCGGTCCTTGCCCTCAACCAGGCCGAATCGGTCACCCTCGGCGTCGATCGCCAGGCGGGCGACGGTGACCCGGAGCGGCTGTCGGTCGTGCTTCCGTCCCAGCGGCGGCTCGAGACCGGCCTGGTCATGACGGCCGGGCCGGTCGCGGCAGTGCAAGCCGGCTCTCCTGCTGAAGCAGCCGGCATCGAACCGGGTGAAACCATCACGCTGGTCGCCGGAGAGCCCCTCGGCGACCCACTCACGCTGGACGACCGGATCGCAAAACGTGCCGGTGAGTCGGTCACGCTCACGCTGAGCGCCGCGGACGGGGGCGACCGTCAAGTCAGCATCACGCCTCGCCAGGTCACCTGGCGAGACGACGAGACGACCGGCCGCGGCTGTCCGGTCTCTATCGCATCGCTCGGACTGGCCATCCCCGTCTCGGCGGTCGTCGCCGAGGTGACCCCGGACGGCCCGGGCGGCATGGCGGGCATCATGCCGGGCGACCGGCTGACCCGGGTCACGTTCCTGGTGCCCGGCGAGACCGAGGTGGGCGAAGGCATCCCGCTTTCTGCGGAGGAGCCCAACTGGCCGGCCGCCATGGCCGTGCTCCAGCGACTGCCGGAAGGCACCCGGCTTCGGCTGGAAGTCGAGCCCGCGGCCGGTGAGCCTCGGCAGGTCGAGGTGGAACCGGTCGCCGCGACCGAGCAGTTCGTCGTCGATCGCGGACTTGTCTTCGAGCCGGTCTTCGAGAAGGTGCAGGCGGCATCGCTCGCCGACGCTTTCCGACGAGGCGGCCGGAAGGCCTGGGAGGACCTCACCCTCGTGGCGAGTTTCCTGGGCAAACTCTGGGAGAACCGCATCAGCCCGCGACTGCTGGGCGGCCCGATCGAGATCGCCAAGCAGGCGGGCAAGTCGGCCGAGGAGGGCTTCGGCCGGCTGCTGCTGTTTCTCACCATGCTCTCGGCGAATCTGGCCGTCGTGAACTTCCTGCCGATTCCCGTCCTTGACGGGGGCCACATGGTGTTTCTGCTCTATGAGCTGATCCGTGGCAAGCCGCCAAGCGAGCATGTCGTGGGGATCCTGTCCTACCTGGGACTGGCCCTGATCCTGTCGCTGATGATGTTCGTGTTCGGCCTGGATTTGGGGCTGATCCCCCGGCAGTGAGCGGCTCGCCCATCCCCGCAAGAAGCGAGCGGCCTATGCTGCCTGCATGAGCGTCGCTCTCTCCACGGCAGCTGCTGATCGTCCTGGCAGCCTCCCGTTTCCGCCTCCGGGCGTGCGGGCGGTGGTGTTTGACGTCGTCCACACGCTCGCGGAACCTGCCCCATCGGTGGCCCTGGCCTACTCCGAGGCCGGCTGCCGCCATGGCATCCGGCTCGATCCGGCCGTGATCGAGGAACGCTTTCGGATCGCTTGGCGCAGGCAGGAACTGGAGGACGCCTCGGCCCGGCCCGCCTTTGCCACCAGCAGAGCCAGGGAGGCTGATCGCTGGCGGCAGATCGTCGCCGACGTCTTTGATGACGCCCCGTCCAGCGAGGCGATCTTTGCCGATCTCTGGGACCACTTCGGCAAACCGACGTCCTGGCGGGCGGTGCCCGCCGGCCGGCAGTTACTGCTCGCGGCTCGGGCGGCTGGCCTGCCGGTCGCCCTGGCCAGCAACTTCGACGAGCGGCTTCTGTCCATCGCCAAGGTGGTCGAGCCGCTGACGTTGGCCGACCATGTCTTCGCCTCGTCGGAACTCGGCTGGCGGAAGCCGGCGGCGGAGTTTTTCCGGGCGGTCGAGCAGCGGCTTGGCCTCGGCCCTGAGGAGCTCATCCTCGTCGGCGACGACCCCCAGCTCGACATCACCGCCGCCCGTCGAGCCGGCTGGCATGTCCTGGCGACGCCGGCAGGCCCCGACGCCGAGTTGCTCTGGCGGCGGTGAGGGATCACGGGACCGCCGGAAACGGAACCAAGGGTTCGCGAGGGGTGAGCCCGTGCCAGTCGAGCCGGCGTTGGGAAACCGAAGCGTAGCCAGGATGGCGAAGCTCGGTTTCCCACGAGCGAGCGGAGGGCATGGATGCCCGCAGCGAGCGTCCGGCGAGATGGCACGGGCCCACCCCGAGCCGCGAGTGAGGAGAACCCGCCCTACTGCCGCTCGGTTCCGGTGTCGAGCACCGCCATGAAGGCCTTCTGCGGGATGTCGACGCTGCCGACGCTCTTCATTCGCTTCTTGCCTTCCTTCTGCTTCGCCCAGAGCTTCTTCTTGCGGGAGATGTCGCCGCCGTAGCACTTGGCTGTCACATTCTTGCGGAGAGCCGAGATCGTCTCGCGGGCGATCACCTTGGTGCCGATCGCCGCCTGGAGGGCGACCTCGAACATGTGCCGATCGATCTCACCACGGAGCTTCTTGACGATTGCCCGACCCCGCCGGTCGGAGTCGCGGCGATCACAAATGATCGAGAGGGCGTCGACCTTCTTGCCGCCCACCAGGATGTCGAGCCGGACGAGATCGGCCAGAAAATAGCCGACCAGCTCGTAGTCCATGGTGCCGTAGCCGCGGGTCACGCTTTTGAGCTTGTCGTGGAGGTCGTAGATCACCTCCGCCAGCGGAAGGTCGAAGGTGAGCATCGCGCGGGTCGGCGAGAGGTATTCCGTCTTCAGGTAGACGCCCCGCCGATCGGTGCAGAGTTGCATCACCGGCCCGATGAACTCCACGGGCACCAGAAAGTTGGTCCGCACGATCGGCTGGCGAAACTCCTCGATCTGACCGGTCTCGGGAACATCCTGAGGATTGGTGATCTCGATCGTCTCGCCGGTCTTCTTGAGGATCTGGTAGGTGACGTTAGGAGCGGTCTGAACCAGATCGAGATCGGCCTCCTGCTCCAGCCGCTGCTGGATGATCTCCATGTGGAGAAGGCCGAGGAATCCGCACCGGAACCCAAAGCCGAGTGCCTCGCTGCTCTCCGGTGAGTATTCGAAGGAGGGATCGTTGATGGCCAACTTTTCCAGGGCGTCCCGGAGTTCCTCGAAGTTCTCACCATCGCTGGGATAGAGGCCGCAGTAGACCATTCGCTGGGGCGGCTTATAGCCGGGCAGCGGGGGAGCCGCCTCGTTCCCCGGGACCGTTACCGTGTCGCCGATATGGACATCCTTGACGTCCTTGATGTTGCAGACGAGATAGCCCACCTGGCCCGCTGACAGTGTCTCGCAGGGCCGTCGCTGCGGCACGAACTGCCCCAGCTCGAGCACCTCGTGGGTCGTGCCCTGCCTGAGAAAGCGAATCTTCTGGCCCTTGCGGATCGTGCCGTCGAGCAGCCGCACGTAGGTGATGGCGCCCCGGTACGAGTCGTAATGACTGTCGAAAATCATTGCCCGGAGGGTCGCCTCCGGGTCGCCCTGCGGCGGCGGAATCCGCTTCACGATCGCCGCGAGCAACTCGGGGATGCCGACCCCCGTCTTGGCGCTGACCTTGATCACCTCGTCGGGGTCGGCCGCCAGGCTCTGCTCCATTTCGAGGAGCACCTCGTCGACCCGGGCATGCACGAGATCAACTTTGTTGATCACCGGCACGATCGTGAGGTCCTGCTCCATGGCGGCATAGGTGTTGGCAACCGTCTGGGCCTCGACCCCCTGAAAAGCATCGACCAGCAACAGGGCTCCTTCGCAACAGGCCAGGCTCCGGGAGACCTCGTAGTGGAAGTCGACGTGGCCGGGAGTGTCGATCAGGTTGAGTTCGTAGGTCTCGCCCTCGTGGCGATATTCCATCCGCACCGCCCGGGCCTTGATCGTGATCCCCCGCTGCCGCTCGAGTTCCATGTCGTCGAGCATCTGGGTCTTGAGCTGCCGCTTGTCGACCGTACCGGTCGACTCGAGCAGGCGGTCCGCCAGCGTGCTCTTGCCGTGGTCGATGTGGGCGATGATCGAGAAGTTGCGGATGTGGTGGCAGTCGATTGGCATGGCAGAGATTCTAGCGGGCGGACGCGGGATTCCTGCCCTGCCGCGTCGCCAGCCGGGCCAACCCGGCGGCCCCGATGGACCCGGCGTCGCCCCCGAGGCTTGCGAAGCCGATCGCCGTCTTGTCCGCCAGCGATGGGAACGTCCGCTGCCGAAACTCCTGGTGCATCCGCTCCAGGAAGGCTCTTCCCAGCGGTGTCCGCGCACCGCCGAAGGTCATCGCCCCGCCGATCATCACCGCCTCGGGATCGATGGCGTGGACAAGTGATACGATCCCGATGCCCAGCCAGCGGGCCGTCTCCATGACAAGTTCGGTCGCCAGCGGATCACCGTTTTCCGCCTCCCGGCCGATCAGGATCGGGGTGAGTTTTTCACCGCCCCTCACTGCCGCGGCCAGGGAGCCGGTTGCCCCGCCGGCAACCGCCTCCTCGGCCCTGGCCACGATCGACTTGGCGCTGCAATAGGCCTCCAGGTGCCCCGGCTGGCCGCAGGGACACATCCGGGCGGTCTCGGCAGGATCGACCACCATGTGGCCGCACTCCGAGCCGTGGCTGTGAGCGCCCTCGATGTTCAAGTCACCGATGATGATCCCGCCGCCCACGCCGGTGCCGAGCGTAAGCAGGATCAGCGAGTCGTAGTCGCGGCCGGAACCAACCCAAAACTCTCCGTAGGCGGCCGCGTTGGCGTCGTTGGCGAAGGTCACCGGCAGTCCGCAGTGGGCCGAGACGCGGTCGCGGAGCGGGAAGTTGTCCCAGCCGACGAGATTGCCTGCCCGCACGATCGTGCCCGCCGGAAGGTCGAGCGGCCCTGGAGACCCCAGCCCGACAGCGGTGATGTCGGCCGTGGCGATGCCGGCCTGGTGAGCGAGGGCGTGGACGCTCTGCCCCATCCGAGCGGCGGCGTCCTCAGGCCCGCGGTCGACGTGGGTCTTCTCGGTGTGGAAGACGATCAGGCGGCCCTCGTCGTCAACGAGGGCCGCCTTGATGTTGGTGCCGCCGAGATCAACACCGGCATAGAGCGGCCGGCGGGCCTCGGCCAGGGGCAACAAACTGCGTTCGCTCACAGGGCCGCGGCGGGCAACCGCCCCGTCTCCACCGGTGGCGTCGGGCTGGTGCAGGCCCGCATGAACTCCACCAGGTCAGCCTGCTCCTGGTCGGTCAGGTTGAGCGGCTTGATCTTGTCGCTCAAAAAGGGATTGGGGTGGCCGCCCTTGTCGTACCACTCCACCACTTCCTCGAGGGTCGCCTGCGAGCCGTCGTGCATGTAGGGTGCCGTCAGGGCGACGTTGCGGACGGTCGGGGTCTTGAAGGCTCCCTTGTCCTTTTCATCACCGGTGACGACGAACCGGCCCAGATCGGGCTCCTCGGCGGCCATCCCGACGCCGAGATTGTGATACTTCTCGTCGGCCAGGTTGGCGCCGACGTGGCAGGCGGTGCAGTTGGCCTTGCCGAAAAAGAGATCCCGGCCCCGCTTGGCCGAGTCGCTCATCGGATGGGCGGCGGCGGCTTCCTTGGCGGCGGCATAGAGCTCCGCCAACTCCTCGTCATCAGCGATGTCTTCCTCATCCATGCGGGTGAAGGGGAGGAGCTGCTCGTAGTAGTCGTAGGGCGAGGGCTGCGTGACGATCACCCGCTCGAAGGCCGCGATTGCCTCGCCAACACGATCGATCGTCAGCTCTCCGAAGATCCGGTCGAACTGCCGGGCGTACGCCGGGATTCCGGCCAGCCGCTTGACGACACCCTCGTGCGTGAAGCCCATCTCGATCGGGTTCGCAATGGGGCCGACAGCCTGGGCCTCCAGCGAATCGACCCGGCCGTCCCAGAACTGCTTTCCCGAGAGGATCCGGTTGAAGGAAACCGGCGAGTTCCGCCCGCCCTCTTGGCCATCAATGCCGACGCCCGTCCTGGTGCGGGCGCTGTAGCCCATCGACGGATCATGGCAGCTGGCACAGGAGACCGTCGAATCCGCTGACAGCCGAGTGTCGAAGTAGAGTTGGCGGCCAAGCTCGACTTTGGCCCGCGTCAGCGGGTTGGCCTCGAGACCCTGGATCTGGCCGGCTCCCTGCGACAACCCCAGCGGCAACTCTGGGATCAGCACCGCGTGATTGCGGGGATCAGCCAGCCAGGCATCAATCTCCTCGAGCGTGATCGGGCCCGAGCCGGGGACGCCGGCCGTGAGGGAAGGGTCTCCAAGCATGAAGCGTTCAGGGTCGGTCGCGACAGCCTCCGCCGGCTCCTCTTGGTCGATCTCCGGCTCTGGGCTTTCTGCGGGCTCGGCGGCGGGCTCAGCCGGCTCCGGCTCCGGCTCCCCTGCCGGCTCAGCCGGCTCCGCCGGCTCTTGCTTCATTTCTGGCTCTGACGCACCGGACTCGGCGGCCTCGTCGATTACCTTGTCGGCGGCGGCCTTTTCCTCGTCGATCTCCTGACGGGCCTCCTCGCCGCCGGTGACCGCCGGCGTTTCAGGCTCAGAAGGCTCTGCCGGAGCGATCTCGATCTCCTCGATCTCGACGACTTCCTCCCGAGGAGGACCGGCCTCGGGACTGCAGCCGGCCACCAGGAGACCAATCGCTGCGAGCGATCGTGCCCCTGCCGTGAAAAATCGAGTGAGACCATGCAAGCGGCACGACATGGCGACGCCTCCTTCAATACTCTGGGTGTTCGTGATCGGATGCGGGCAGAGCGAACCGCCCTCACGGTGCCTGCAAGAACGCACAAGCCTCGCCAGACATTCGCTCTCACCACGGCCTCTTATGATAGGCCGCTGGCGAATCGGGGGAAACCACCCTGAGGCTTCCGCCGGGCGGGCGTTTCTTGGGCCGATCAGTGCCGCCGGCCGAGCAAATCGGGAGAGACAAGCCAAAGCAGTTCGCCGGGCTGGCCGGGCCCGTCGTCCAGGGCGATCGCGGCGACGGCGCCCTTCTGCATCCGAACCGCCGCCGACCCGTCGCCGATCGACATGGCCACCAGCCTTCCCACACAAGGGGCATGGCCGACCCAGGCGACCCGCGGAGCATCCTGCTGCACCGTCCAGGCCACCACCGCCTCCCAGTCAGCCCCGGGCGCGAGCCGATCGACCACGGCAACCCGGGGCTGGCCCGGGAGCGAGTCGGCCAGCAGGTCCGCCGTCTGGCGGCAACGAACAAGCGGGCTCGTCGCCACCAGGTCAATTTCCAGACCACGTTCCACCAGCCGCTGCACCATTCGGGCAAACCGCCGCCGGCCCTTCTCGGTCAACTGCCGATCACAATCACTGATGCCCGGCCCGGCATCTTCGGCAGGTGCGTGTCTGACGACGTAGAGCCGGGTGGTGAGGATGGCCATCCCAGGATTCTGGTTGGCAGGCCGGCCTGTCGCAAGCGGCCCTCAAGCCCGTCGCCAGACGGCATCCCAGGACGTGCCAGCCGACTCGACGGCGGCAGCCCCCTCCTTCCGCCAGCGGACCGCATCGACGGGATAGCCCGCCGTCGGTTTCAAGCCGGTCTGCCTGCTTCCCCAGTGGCTGTTGAAGGCCTGCATCGACAGTTCGCGGAGGTATTTGGCAGTCATGCTGGCCACCGCAATGGGAAGCCGTGACTCACCGGCCACGGAGAACTCGATCGTGCGGCGCGGCCCGCAGGCATAACGGCTGCAACGGGGGGTTTCTTCAAGCGGCTGCACAAGCGGCGTGTCGAAGGCCCGCGTTACCTGGGCCGCGTACCGGCGGCGACCCCCGTGACGGTCGCACCAGATCACCACCGGTTCGTTGTGGGCACGGCCATCCAGCCGGGCCGCGAGTTCGAGGGTGATCCGCGAGAGGATGTCGCTCTTGTTGAGCCCCTCGTCGAGCAGCCGATTGAACTCGGCCGGCTGCACCAGCCGGCACCGGACCGCCTCGAGGCTGACGCCCGCGGCCGCCAGCCGGGAATCGACGGCTGCGGCCAGTTTCAGACAGGCTCCTGCCGCCTGATGCCACGGCAACGAGAGGTCATCGAGGCAGCGCTGTTCCGGCGGTGCTGCTGTCGGCTCCGGCCCGTCGGCCGTCAGTCCTGCGATCAGATCCCGCCAGATGGCAGGCTGGCCCTGACCGGCCACAGCGAGCGCGACAAGCACACCTCGCTCGAGCCCTTCGAGGCCCCTGCCGCCGCGGTAGATCGCTTTGGAATCACCCCACAGTCGGCCGCCCGGTGCGAGCCGCCCGGCCTCCTCCAACGCCCGGGCCAAGCGGTGTTCCACGGCCGCCGGCCCGGCCTCGAGCCGCCAGGCCGTCGCAGCGACCACCAGCGGCCCCAGGTTGGGGCCGTAGCCCGCCTCGTCGGTGCCGATTACAAGGGTCACTGCGTGTCCTCGCTGCCGCCACCCGGCCACTGTCGGCAGTATTCGTAAACGGCCACTGCTGTGGCGGTCGCCGCGTTGAGACTGTGGGGCATGCCGGCCATCGGAATCTCCGCCACCCTGTCGAGCCTGGCAAGTTCCTCAGGGAGGAGGCCCGTCCGCTCGTTGCCGACGATCAGCGCCGTACGGGCGGCGAAGCGGAAGGCGGGCAACGATTCCGACCCGGTCGCCTGCTCGAGCCCGACCAGCTCGTAGCCCTCGCTCCGCAGCCGGTCGAGCACCGGCGGCAGGCTGCGATGGATCTCGATCGCCACCGCCTCACTGCCGTTCCGGGCGATCCGCTCCCGGATCCTGGCCGCGCCGCAGAAGATGACCCGCCGAATGCCGAAACAACCACAGGTTCGTACGATGTGGGATAGATTGACCTGGCTCCTCATCGGCGGGCAGGCCACGACCAGCTCGCGGCCGGCAGGCAGGACCTCCGGAGGCTTGTGACGAATGTGCTCGAACGACGGCATCGCAGGCTCAGACCGCTGGAGACAGGCCACGGCACTCGTGGCGACGGTCGTGATCCTCACAGGTTGCGGCTCGCCCCGTCCAGCCGATGCCCCGCCGGCCGCGGCCGACCGCCCAGCAGCCGACCCCTCGGTGACGATTGCCCTTCACCTGGTTGACCACAACGGGCTGATGGAGGAGGTGGCCCGCCACCGCGGCAAGGTGGTGGTACTCGACTGCTGGAGCACCTCCTGCCCTCCCTGCGTCAAAGAGTTTCCGGGGCTTGTTGAACTGGCGGCCGCCCACCCGGATCGGGTGCAATGCCTGTCGCTCTGCTTCGACTACGACGGGATTGGAGCGGTGGATGATCTCGTCGGCCCGGTCAAGGGCTTTCTCGAGCGGGTTGGGGCAGGTGATGTGGTGAACATGCTGGCCACGGAGGACGCCGACAGCCTCTCCGAGAAGCTCGAGATCGTGAGCGTGCCGGCCATCTTCATCTGGAAGCCCGACGGCACCCTGGCGATCCGCTACGACGACGACTTCGCCGCCCGAGAACTCGACCGCCCCTTCACCTACGACGACGTCGCAGCGACGGTGGACCGTCTGCTGGCCGAATGAGGCACCGCGGTGGGCGGCGAGACGGCTTGGCGACAGCGTGCCCCCGGGGCCGGGGTCGCGTGCAGCAGGCCCGAGGCGAGCCGTTTGAGTACCGCCCACCGGGGAGCATAAACTCCAGGCCCGGTGGGGCGGCGCCGGCGGGCAATCGCCAGCGTCGTGTCTCGGGGTTTCGACGCAATCGCTCCGGAGGCTCTCTCGTGGTTTCGGCTCGCTGGCTTCTCGCTCTGTCCTGCAGCGTCGGCGGAGCGATTCTGTTCGCCGCGGCAGTCGGCTGCGGCTCCTCCCGTCCGGCTCGGATTCCGGCCCCGGCGATCGACCCGGCGGCGATCGCCGACGCGGTTGCCAGCAGCGGGGGCCTCGAGAAACTCGCCGCCATCGCCGGCGGCCGGGGCGGGATGGACGGCAACGGCGACGGGCAGGTCTCTCGGGACGAACTCGCGGCCTGGCTGGAAGAGATCCGGGAATCAAAGGTCGCCATCACCAGCGTCGCCGTGCAGGTGACGCACCTGGGCCGGCCCCTCGAGGGCGTCGAGGTGAAACTCGTGCCCGACGCCAGCATGGGCGGGACGATCAAGGAGGCCGTGGCCACCACCGACGCCTCGGGCGTGGGAAGCCCCACAATTCCCGGCGGTGAGTTTCCCGGCGTCAACTGCGGGCTCTACCGCGTGGAGATCAGCGGCACGGGCAACGACCGCAAGCCGCTGCCAGCGAAGTACAACGCCGCCAGCACGCTGAGCCTGGCGGTCGGCGGGATGCTGCCCCAAAATGGCATGACCACCATTGCCCTCAAGTGAACGAGACCAGCATGCCGCCTCAGCACCCCGCTGCTCCGCCCGGAAAGGGCGACATCGTGCAAAACCCGCTCAGCGGTGGGCGGGAAACGATCGAATCAATCGTGGTGGCGTTCGTGCTGGCCCTGCTGTTTCGATCATTCGAGGCCGAGGCCTTCGTGATCCCGACCGGCTCGATGGCCCCGACCCTGATGGGCCGGCACCGCGACGTCGTCTGTGAATCCTGCGAGGCGGCCTTCCGGGTCGGCTCCAGCAAGGAGCTGAACGAGGCCTCCTGCCAGCTCAATCCCAACTTCTTTGTCAACCAGGCCCGCTGCCCCAACTGCGGGAGCATCGCCCGGCTAACCGATGCCACCGGCCGCTACCGTCACGCCTACCCACCTTTCACGGGTGATCGGATCATCGTCGAGAAGTTTGCCTACGACTTTGTCGAGCCGAGCCGGTGGGATGTGGTCGTCTTCAAATATCCGGAGGATGCCCGGGTCAACTACATCAAGCGGCTGATCGGACTGCCCGAAGAGACGGTCTCGATCGCCGGAGGTGACATTTGGACGAGCCGTGGAGACGAAGCGCCTGGCATCGCCCGCAAGCCGCCGGCCAAACTGCGGGCCATGCTGCAGTGCGTTCACGACAGCCGGCACGTCGCCGAGGCGTTGGTCGATGCCGGCTGGCCGCTGGCCTGGCGGGACTGGTCGGCGGAGGGCGAACAGCCCCGCTGGACGACCGCCGACTCCGGCCGATCCTTCTCGGTGGCGGCCAACACCGACCCGGCCATGCTCCGCTGGCGGCATTTCGTGCCTGACGGCTGGGACGGACCCGACAGCCCGCTGCCCGAGGCCGTGCCGATTCTGGTGGGTGACTATCAGCCCTACAACCAGGCGCCGGAGTATCTCTCGCTCCATGACGATGACGAGCTGGGCGCGATGGTCGACGGAGCCCACTGGGTGGGTGATCTGGCGGTGGAATGCGAACTGGAGAGCCGCAGCGAGGCCGGCTTTGTCGAGTTCGATCTGGTGGAGGCGGGGCAGCGGCACACCTGTCGGTTTGATCTGGCCACGGGCATCGCCACGCTGACGGGCGGGGCCGCCGCTGCGACGGCCGACTGCGGCATCAAAGGGCGGGGCCGCTGGGAGATTCTGTTTGCCAACGTCGACGATGAACTCTCCCTGTTCGTCGATGGCCGCCGAATCACGACCGCCACGCCGACCACGTGGCGGCGGGAGATCCGATTGGCAAGCAGTTCACGGCCGGTTGTCGGTTCGGGCCGGCCGGGCGACACCGACCCCGACGACCTGGCTCCCGCCGGCGTGACGGCCGAGGGGGCTGACGTCACCGTCGCGGACCTGCGGGTACTCCGTGATCTCTACTACGTCAGCAGCGGCAGCCAGCGAGCGCTGGTGGGCCGTGAAGCCGAGGAACCGGTTGTCTCCTACCCGCTTGAAGAGGACCAGTTCTTCATGCTGGGCGACAACTCCTCGGCCAGCAAGGACAGCCGGGCCTGGGGCACCCCCGAGGAGCCCCTGCATCACGTCGACCGGCGGCTCCTGGTGGGCCGGGCGTTGATGGTCTTCTGGCCCCACGCCGTGCCCACCGCCTGGAATGTGCGGGTCGCCCAACGCTGCGGCTGGGAACTGCGATTGCCCTGCCTGCCAAACTTCGCCAGGATGCGGTTTGTGAGGTGAGTCAGCCGGCATGCCGGCTTCCCCAGGGATCGCAGGGATGTCGCTCCTGTCCGTCGAAGGGCTCGTCAAGGTCTACGGTCGCCGCCGGGTGGTCGACGGGGTCGATTTCCATGTCGATCCCGGCGAGATCGTGGGCCTCCTGGGGCCCAACGGTGCCGGCAAGACGACGAGTTTCCGGATGACATGCGGGATGGTGATCCCCGACTCGGGCCGAGTGCTCCTCGATGACGCCGAGGTGACGAACTGGCCGATGTACAAACGGGCCCGGGACGGTGGGATGGGCTACCTGGCACAGGAGCAGAGCGTGTTTCGCAAGCTCACCGTGGAGCAGAACCTCCTGGCCATCATGGAACTGATCGGCATGCCGCCCAAGGAACGGCGGCGGCGGTGCGAGGAACTTCTCGAACAGTTCGACATCGCCCGGATCCGCAAGTCGAAGTCGCACTACATTTCTGGTGGTGAGAAGCGGCGGCTCGAGATCGCCCGCTGCCTGGTCACCGAGCCGCGGATCATCCTCCTCGACGAACCCTTCACCGGTATCGACCCGGTCACGATCCACTCGATCCAGAAGATCATCCAGGGCCTCCGCGATGACGGGATCTCGATCCTAATCACCGACCACCGGGAGCGGGAGACGCTGGCGATCACCGATCGCAGTTACGTCATCCGGGCAGGCAAGGTCCTCTGCCACGGCAGCGCCGAGGAGGTGCTCAACCATCCCGACGCGAAGAAGTACTACTTCGGCGAGAGTCACGGCGTGACGGCCGCCTGAAGGCGGGCCGGGGGCGGCCGTTCGCCTCGGTTCCGGCCGTGCGGTATCCTCTCGACACGTGCCCCCCGCCCCCTGTGGAGGATCCCATGCCGCCTGCTCGCCTGCTGCTGATGGCCTGCACCCTCAGTCTCACGATCGCATGTGCGACCGGTCGCGGTGACGACGCGGCAGTCACCGATGCTGGCCCGTCAGAGGCTGGGGCAGCCGAGGTTATTTCGGCCGCGGCGGCCATCGAGCACATCGGCGAGGAGTGCATCGTCGAGTTCACTGTCAAGGCCGGCCGGAAGCTCGACGACAAGGGAATCTGCTTCCTCAACTCCCTGCGCGATCACCGGGAGAGCAGCAACTTCACGGCGGTGATCTTTCGCGCCGGGCTGGCCCGGTTTGCCGCTGAGGGCATCGAGAACCCGGCACTGGAATACCTCGAACTGAAGGTCCGCGTCCGTGGCGTAATCGAGGAACACGCGGGCAAGGCCCAGATCGTGGTCGAGAGCCCGACTCAGATTGAGATTGTCGACGAGGATGAGGCAGACGGGGCCGGCGGCCCGGTCACCCCCCCTTCGTCGAAAGACTCTTGATTGTCAGGACCGCTCCGACGCTCATCAGCGCCAGCCCTAGCCAGCGGGGCGGTTCGACGACCTTGCGAAGCGGCGGGGCCTGCCAGGAGGCGAGCTGCGCCGTCGGGCCTGCCCCGAGACGCGTGGCCACGAAGCTGCTTGAACGCTCGCTGAGCGTGAAGGATTCGACCACGCGGAACTGGACGCCCAGGAAGAACAGCAGCAGTCCGCCCAGGATCAGATGATTTCGATTGATGCCCATCGTCTCGCCCGGGGCGGTGATCCCCCGGCCGCTCCATCTCGTCGTGTCCGAGCCAGCCGGTCATTGGCCGACGGTTGCAGACCACCGCGGCTACTCGGAGATCGATCAATCTCCCTTCTCGCCTGCAGCCCGAGCGTCCGGCGGTCGATTGTGAGGCGTTTTCCAACGATGCCGGGTCCGCCGCCCTGCCGCCCCGACCTGAGAAGCTGGGGGGCCTGGGGCAAGTCACGTCGATCCTGCCGAAAATTCCTGGGGAAACGGTCGTGCCGATGACGATGACATTGCCGGCGCCGCGGGATTGCCCGGCGTCTCCTCGACCTCCTGGGATGCTCCGACAGTGACCGCCTCACTCAAGACCTGGATCCTGCGGACGCTCGTCACCCTTCTGGCCCTCACCGCCTGCCCGGCGGCACGGGCCGACGAACTGGCCGAGCCTGCCGCCCACATCGCGCCGGAACCGGCCGCCGTCGCCACCGAGTCGTCCGAGGAACCCCTCGAGCCAGTGGCCTACACCGAGACCCTCGTGCTCGATCCCGATCTCCCCGCGGCTGCCGAGACCGCCGCCGGGATGGCCCTGGAACCGACACTCGCCGAGCCCTTGCCCGCCCCCGCGGCCCTCGACATGGACGACGCGGTTGTCCAAGGCCCCGCCCTGATGGATGTTTCCGCCTTCGACGGGATGCTGATCGACGACGGGGCCCTCGACGAGATGCCCTTCGAGGCCTCCTCGGGACGCTGGTTTTGGAGCGGGGGCTGGTATGTCGGAGGTGAGAGCCTCTGGATAGATCGCAGCCGCAACAATCGGACGCTGATCGCGGCCGACATCGTCACCGGCACTGTCACCTATACCACCTTCGCTCAGCCCTTCAACGTCGCCCCTGGTGCCCGGGCGACGATCGGCAAGTCACTCGGCCGCGACTACCTCGACCGGGATCGCTCCATCGAGTTCATCTACTACGGCGGCATGAGCTACGAGGATGTCGACGGCTGGAACGGTGTCGGGGGCAACACGCTCTGGACCCCGCTGTTCTACGGCGCTCCCGGCTTCAATGCCGCCGGCCGCTACGAGACCACCTTCAACTCCGACTTCAACAGCTGGGAATGGAACTACAAGCTCCGCCGCCGGCTGGGCCGCGACCAGTTGATCATGGGACCGAACGGGGAGTGGACCCGGCACGCCGAACGGGGCTGGCTGCCGTCACTGATTCTCGGTGTGCGGCTGGCCAACGTGAACGAAGACTTCTCGCTGACCAGCGACCGGCCGGGTGTCCCGACGAGTGATTTCAGCGGCCGCTACGATATCAGCGCCGCCAACTGGCTGTTGGGCCTCAACCTCGGCAGCGAACTCATCAGTCAAAATGAGTTCTACTACTGGGGCCTGCGAGGCCGGGCCGCGCCCGCCCTCAGCTTTGCAAGCACCTCCCAATCGGCCCTCGGCATCAATAACACCGGACAGCCCGTCGGCCAGCAGGGCCCCTACAGCTTCAGCGACGAAGCGACCCGAACCGGTGCCGGCTTCATCGGCGACCTGACCATCTTTGCCGGCTGGCAGATCAACCCCAACTTCTCGCTCCAGATCGGCTACGACTTCCTCTGGGTTGCCGGCATGGCGACCGCCACGCGGCAGTTCAACCTGGACAACCGCGACAACAACGCGATCGATGTTGGCGGCCAGACCTTCTACAACGGTGTCTCCTTTGGCTTCTACGGGAGCTGGTAGGGCCGCCGCCTGCCTCAGGTCTTCACCACGACCGCCACTGCCTGACCAGTCGTGGAGAGGTTGACTTTCACCACCGTCGCGGGGCGGCCGGCCAGCGGCTCGCCATGGACCACGTTGACGGGGCACTCGGGGTCAGGATTCTCGTAGTTGAGCGTCGCAGGCACCAGGCCCCGCTCGAGTCCCAGCAGGCTGGCGGCCAGCTCCACGGTCCCGCCGCCGGCCCCGAGGTGCCCGAAGCTACTCTTGGGAGCGGTCACAGGCACGTCGCCGAGTTCGGCGGCGATCGCCTTTGCCTCGACCCGATCCATCTCGACGGTGCTGACACCGTGGGCGTTGACGTGCCCCACGCTCTTGGCGTCGAGCCCGGCGGCCTGGCAGGCCGCCTGAATCGCCTGCCGCACCGAGCTGCCGGTCAGGCCCCGGTGATGGGCTCCCGGTTCGCAGCGAGCGGCGGTGGCCAGCAGTTCCCCGCGAATCCTCGCACCCCGCCGCTCGGCATGTTCGCGGGCCTCCAGCACGAGCGTTCCCGCGCCCTCGCCGTTGACCAGTCCGTCCCGGTCGCGATCGAAGGGCCGGCAGGCTGCCCGGAAGTCATCGGCTCGGTGGGAGAGGAGCGCATCGCCCCGAGCCACCAGGGCCGTCGGATGGAGTCGGCAGCCGGTGCCGCCGGCGAGCATCACGTCGGCCCAGCCGCGGCCGATGACGCTGGCCGCCTCGGCGATGGCCAGCAGCCCCGAGACATCGCCGAGCACGATCGAGTTGTTGGGGCCACGGGCGTCGTGGGCGATGGCGATGTGGGAGGCGGCCATGTTGGGGAGATGCTTGAGCAGCCAGAGCGGATGGAGTTCCTCGTGGATCGCCTCCGACCAGAGCAGGAAGTCGAACTGGCCGTCGCGCGAGGAGCGGCGGTAGGTCTGCTCGAGATCCTCCAGGTCGGCGTAGATCATGTCGCTGCCGAACACGACGCCGAACCGTTCCGGATCGACGCTGCCGGCGGCGATCCCCGCCTCGGCCATCGCCAGATCGGCCGCCGCGAAGCCGAGCTGGATTTCGCGACTCATGACCTTGAGGCTCTTCCGCGGCCGCACGTACTGCTTGGGGTCGAAACCGGTGATCTGGCCGCCGAACCTGACCCGCAAGGAACTGGCGTCGAAGAGATCGACCGGCCGAATCCCGCTCTGGCCGGCGGCGAGCGCCTCCCAGAAGGGTTCGGAGCCGATCCCGATCGGGCTGACGACCCCGAGGCCGGTAATGACGATGTCGCGGGGATGCTTCATACGACCCTGACAGTAAACCACCGCAGCCCAGGCGGGGAAGTGGGACCCGCCGGGGCCGCCGTCAGTCTGCTCGTTCGCCTCCGTTGCGTGGATGGGCCGCCCGCCACGGCGAGGCGGCAGCGGATGATCGTCTGCCCACAGCCACCGCCGAGACCACCGCGGCGATGAGCAGCACCAGCCGCTGCGGGCGGCTCCCACGGCCTCGGCGCGGAAGCGGCAGACGAACAGGAGGTGCCATGCCCAGCACTCTACCCGCATCCTTCCCAGCTTGCCGTGACCTGGCCGATCTGGGGCAACCTTGTGCCCCGACCGTGCCATCGCCGGCATCCCCCTCCTTGGTGGACGATGAAACCGGCATCTCTCATCTGGAACAGCCTGTGATCGGCATCTCCAACCATGCCCTGGGCAGTGCGGCCGAACCCGCAGCGGCGGCCGGGGAGATTCTCGCGCTGCGACCAAAAGCGGTCGCACCCTGGTGGCAGCGTTACGACCAGCTCATCGGCTGGACGCTCTGGGGCCTGCTGATCGTCGTGGCCGCCGGCCTCGAACTGGCGGGCAACCAGAAGTCGGTCACCCGCGCCTACGCCGTGGGCGGGCATGGCTGGCTGCACGGCGAAGACATGTACAACGGCGCCGGCAGCGGCTTCATCTACCTGCCGATCTCCGGCCTGCTGTTCGTGCCGATGGCGGCAACGCCGGGCCCGGCCGTCGAGATCGCCTGGCGTGTCTTCACGATCGGCGCATTCGCCCTGGCCCTCTGGTTCTCTGGCCGACTGATCGAGCGACGTGTCGGGAGCCCGTGCTTTCTGGCCATGAGCGGCATGGGCGTGATCCTCGCCTTTCCAGCCGCCCGGAACGGCCAGGCCACGCTGCCGATGCTGGCCTTTCTGGTGGCGGCCATCGCCGCCACCGTGGCCCGGCGTCATGGCATCGCCGCTGCCGCGGCCACCGCGGCGATCCTCATGAAGCCTCTGGCGCTGCCGGTGGTGGCGGTGCTCGCCCTGCTGCGGCCGCGGCTGATCCCACCCCTGGCAGCCGGCTGCCTGCTGCTGGTCGGGCTGCCCTTCCTGATCACTGATACCGACTGGGCGCACCGGCAGAATGCGGGCTTTCTCGAGGTGCTTCGGATTTCGCAGCAGATGCAGGGGCAGGAGGCCTGGGCCACGTTGTTCGGCATCTTCAACGTCTCCGGGCATCCCGTCCCGGCTCCGGTTCGCCTCGCCGTGCAACTGGCCGCCAGCCTGGCCGTCGTGCTCGGCTGCCGGGAAGCCCTCCGGCGGCTCGATCCCGGGTCGGCAACGCTCCACGTCTTCACGCTGACCATCACCCTGCTGCTGCTCTTGTCGCCACGCACGGAGAACAATACCTACGCCTGCATCGTGCCGGCCCTCGTGATGGTGATGGCGGCGGCCGCAACGGCCCGGCCTCCCCGCCGGGTGGTGGTGGCCGGCGGTTGGCTGGCCGCGATTGCCATCATCGGGAGTTACGAGCTCGGCCGAAGGCTCGCTCCGGGCGTCCGCGGGGTGTGGCTAGCACCGCTGACGACCACCCTGCTCACCCCCTGGTTTGTGGTGAGCCTGCTGGACGAGTTGCGGTCGTCCGGCGAGGCGACCGCCCGTGTCGTGCGGCTGCCGGTTCCCGGTGATGCGGCCGACCAGGTGGCCCGGGCCGCCTGATCAAGCGTCGTCAGCTGACGATCTCGTGGACCACCCGTCCGTGGACGTCGGTCAGCCGGAAGTCGCGGCCGCTGTGGCGATAGGTGAGCCGCTTGTGGTCAAGGCCGAGAAGGTGGAGCATCGTCGCCTGCAGGTCATGAACATGCACACGGCCCTCGACTGCCTTGAAGCCACACTCATCGGTGGCCCCATGCACGTGTCCTCCTTTGACGCCGCCACCAGCCAGCCAGACGGTGAAGCCGTGGTGGTTGTGGTCGCGGCCGCTGGCCACCTTGACCCCGGCGTCGTTTGGAAGTTCGACGGTCGGCGTCCGGCCAAACTCCCCGCCCCAGAGGACGAGCGTGCTCTCGAGCAGCCCCAGGCCGACGAGGTCGTCGAGGAGGGCGGCGATCGCCTGGTCGCTCTCCCGGGCCAGGCGACGGTGGTTCTTCTCGATGTGTTCGTGACTGTCCCAGGGCTGCCCCTTGCCGTGCCAGATCTGCACGTATCGCACGCCCCGCTCCACCAGCCGTCGGGCGATCAGCAACTGTCGCCCCTGAACGTTGCCGCCGTATCGCGCCAGCACGTGCCGCGGCTCCCGGGAGATGTCGAAGGCCTCGGCCGCCTCGGCCTGCATTCGCCAGGCGAGTTCCAGGGACGCCAGCCGCGCTTCCAGGAGCGGGTCTTGTTGGCGGGCGGCCAGGTGACTGCGATCGAGGCTGGTGGTCAGGTCGAACTGCCGCCGCTGGGTATCGCGATCGAGCAATGGATGACGGACGTATTCCACCAACTCCTCGGCCTGTCGCTTCTCCGTGTCGATGTAGGTAGCCTGGAACGCACCGGGCAGGAAGGCGCTTCGCCAGTTCTCAGTACCCTTGATTGGATACCCTCCCGGGCACATCGCCACGAAGCCGGGCAGGTTCTGGTTTTCCGTGCCCAGCCCATAGGTCACCCAGGCCCCCGCCGCCGGTCGCACGAGCCGGCCATCGCCGCAGTTCATCAGCATCAGCGAGGGCTCGTGGTTGGGCACATCAGCGTGCATCCCGCGGATCACGCAGAGCCGGTCGGCATGACGGGCCACCGCGGGAAACAGTTCGCTTACCTCGAGGCCGCTCTCGCCGTTCCGCCGGAAGGCGAAGGGCGACGGGAAGGCGGCCCCGGTCCGCCGCTCGGTCGTGAGGGCATTGGGAATCTCCCGCCCGGCGTATCGCGTAAGGGCCGGCTTGGGATCGAACGTATCAATATGGCTCGGACCACCATTGGCGAAGATGTGGATCACCGCCTTGGCCCGCGGCTGAAAGTGGGGCGGCCGCGGCGCGAGCGTGGCTGCGGAACCCTCGCGGACCTCATCGGCAAACAGGCTCGCGGCCCCGAGCCAGCCGACCCCAAGGCCCGATTGCACGAGCACCTGGCGGCGGGAGACCGCGGGCGTGAAGAACGCGGATCGGTGGATCATTCGGGAGCCCTCACGAACCCAAGCATACGACCCGGCTCCCCCGCGTGCCCCTTCCCGTCCCCTCGCCATAAAAACCCCCCGGCCGAGAGCCCCGCGTCGGCAGCGAGTAAAATCGGCAGCACCCAACGAAGCCCCCTCATGTGAGTCGGCGGGAAGCCGACGGTCTTTCAATGAGCATGCAACCACGCTTCCGATGGGCTCACCCGTTGGTAGCCGCCGCTGCGCTCTGTAGCCCGGCCGGGCCCGTCGCGGCCGCCCCCGAGCATGAGGCCTTCTTCGAAAACCGGGTTCGGCCGCTCTTGGTGGAGAAGTGCCAGGACTGCCACGGGGCGACCATGTCTGAGGCGGGGCTGCGGCTCGACAGCCGGCCCAACGTGATCGCCGGGGGCCAGTCGGGGCCTGCCGCGGTTGCTGGGGAGAGCGACCAAAGCCTGCTGATCGCGGCGGTTCGCCGCACCGGCGACCTGCAGATGCCGCCCGACGAGCCGCTTGAGCCTGCCGAGGTGACGGTGCTCGAGCGGTGGGTGGCCGAGGGAATGCCCTGGACGGGAACCGGCAGCGGCGCGGCGGATGATCCGCTGGGCTCGGCGGTCGGACCGCCCGACATGGAGGCTCGGCTCCGGGAGGCCCTGGCTGGCCATTGGGCCTTCCAGCCGCCCGTCCGCCACGAGCCGCCAGCGGTGCCGGGGTCGTTTCCTGCGGGTATCCGGGAAGCCTGGGCCCACCACGCCAGCGATCGCTTCCTGGCTGAGAAGATCGCAGCGGCGGGGCTCGTGCCATCGCCCGAGGCCCCGCCCCGGCAGCTGGTCCGCCGGCTCTCTTTTGACCTCACCGGCGTGCCGCCGTCGGCCGAGGTGGCCGATGCCTTCTGCCGCGACCCTTCCGAAGCCGCCTATCGCGAGCTCGTCGAGACGCTCCTCGCCTCCCGCGAACACGCCGAGCACTGGGCCCGGATGTGGCTCGACCTGGCCCGCTACGCCGACACGATGGGCTACGCCCTTGATGGCCAGGCCAGCGGGTATCCCTTTGCCTGGACCTACCGCGACTGGGTCGTGCAGGCCCTGCACGATGACGTTCCCTACGATCAGTTTGTCACGCTCCAGCTGGCCGCCGACCTCGTCGAGCCGGCGGTACCGCCCGCCGATCTTGCGGCGCTCGGCTTCCTGACGGTGGGCCGCACCTTCCTCGGCAACCAGCATGACATCATCGACGACCGAATCGATCTGGTCACCCGCGGACTGATGGGGCTGACCGTGGCCTGCAGTCGCTGCCACGACCACAAGTACGAGCCGATCACGATGGCCGACTACTACGCCCTGCATGGCATCTTCGCCAGCTGCGTCGTCCCCGAGGAGTTGCCCGTGATTGGTGAGCCGCCGCCCGGCTCCGAGGCCGAGGCCTTCGCGCGGAAGATGGCAAAGCTCGAGCAGCGGCTCGCTGATCACGAGCGGGCTGTCCACGAGCGGGCCAGTCGGGAGGCGATCGCCCATGCCGCCGACTATCTGATGGAAACGTCCCGGCCGCTGCCCCGGCCCGATGGCCGGCCGCCCCGGCTCGACGACGGCTATGTGATCGAGCAGCTTCTCGTCGATCGGCTGACCCGCAAGCTCGATGGTAGTTCGCCGGTCGACCCGATCAGCGGGCTCTGGGTGGAGGTACGAAGCCTTCCCGACGAGGCCTTTGCAACAGCCGTCGCCAGCCGACTGGCCGACTGGGAGGGAGCTGCCGGCGCGGGTGTCAACGCGGCGGTTCGCGCCGAACTGCTTGCCGCCCGGCCGACCGGCCCGCGACAGCTGGCCGAAGTCTACGCCCGCCTAATTCAGCGGGCCGCTGACATGGAGGAAACCGATACCCAGCCCGCCGACGCCGCCTCCCTGCGGGCCATCCAGCGAGCCTTCCTGAAGCCCGGCCAGCCGCTGGTGGTGTTGCCCGAGGAGGCAATGCGGGTGGCCCGTCGGGAAGAGCGGACGGAGCACCGCAAGCGGAAGCGGGCGATCACCCGACACCAGGCGGAGGCCCCAGGCGGGCCACCGCGGGCGATGGTGCTTCGCGATGCCAGTCCGCACGACAGCCCGATCCTGGTGCGGGGCAACGCCGACCGGCCGGGCGAGGTGGTGCCCCGGCGGCTGCCGGCGGTGCTTGGCGGCAGGCCGGTCGATCACGATGCCAGCGGCCGGCTGGAACTCGCCCGGGCCATCGTCGCGCCGACCAATCCGCTCACGGCTCGCGTCATCGTCAACTGGGTCTGGACCCATCACTTTGGCCGCGGGCTGGTGGCGACGCCGGATGACCTCGGCCTCCGCGGAGACCCAGCGAGCCATCCGGAGCTGCTCGACGACCTTGCCTCCCGCTTCGTCGAGGAGGGAGGCTGGAGTCTTCGCTGGCTGCATCGGGAGATCGTCACCAGCCGGGCCTGGCGGCAGGCCAGCACGCTGCGGCCTGAACTGACTGCCGCCGACCCCGACAATCGGCTTTTCGCCCGAGCCAATCGGCGGCGGCTCGGCTGGGAGTCCTGGCGTGACGCGCTCTGTGCCGCGGCGGGGGCGCTCGAGCAGCAGCAAGCCGGCGGGCCCGGGATCGACCCGCTGGCGATCGAGCAGATGACGACCCGCTCGCTCTACGCCAGGCTAGATCGCCAGGAGGTGCCAGGCATCATGCGGACCTTCGACATCGCCAACCCCGACACGGCGGTGCACCGTCGCGTGCGGACAACCATCCCCCAACAAGCCCTGGCCGCCCTCAACGCGCCGCTGGTGGTGGAGGCTGCTCGCCGGCTGGCGGCCCGGGTGTCGGAAGCGGCGGCCAACGATGAACCGGCGTTTGTCCGCGGGCTCTGGCGGACTGCCCTCAGCCGGGACCCCAGCGAGTCGGAACACTCGCTGGCGGTCGCCTGGCTCGACGCCGAGCATGAACGCCACGGGACCGAAGAGAACGCCGCGGCGACCGCCGGCTTCGGACCGCGGGAGCGGCTTGCCCAGGCGGTTTTGGCCACGGCCGAGTTCGAGTTTGTTGATTGACCGGGTGAGGCCGGGAGGCCTATGGAAAAGGGGACTGGCTCCGAGCGAAGCGAGGTGCCTGTACCCTTTTCCAACTCGAGGACGCGCGGAATCCGGGCTCGCGAGAGGTGGGGCTGCTCAGGGGAGGTCGTCGTCGTCGCAGGCGACGGCCAGTTCGTCGGCGTAGGGATCTGTGATGCAGACCTCATCGTCGCAGAAGCCCGGCTCGTCCTCGTCGCAGACCATTGAAAGCAGGGCGTTCTTCTCGCTTTCGGAGATTTCCGCCTCGCGAAAACTCCGGAGAATCTCCGGCACGGGATCGCCCACCGGATCGATCAATTCAACACTCAGTCGGCCGACGAGCAACTGCCGGCGGCGGCTGGCAAACCGGTCACAGAGCGAAAGCAACTCTTCACGTCGCATGACGTCCCTCCTTGGCCCTGGTAGTCGGTGGCGTGTGGCAACCCTCGAATCGATGAAATCGTAGGGAGGCTGTCCAATCATCCTGCAAGAGAATTTGATACGTAGCGAGTTAGATTTTTGTTTGGCCGCGACGGGCAGTCGGCGGCGATTTGCCCCGCACGGCCCTTCCTGGAACACAGCCCAACGGGGCCAAAACTGCTCAGTAGCCGAGAAAACGCTCGCAGGCGGCCACGAACGCGTCGGCCGCGTCGGCGTGCACCCAGTGGCCGGCGTCCGCGATCACCTCGAATGTCGCTGCCGGAAAGAGCCGCTCGATCTCGGGCCTGTGCTCCGGCTGGACATATGGTGAGCGGCCGCCCGTCAGGAAGAGGGTCGGCCCCGTGAACCGCCAGCCGGCGGGCACCTCGGGGAAGCCGAGGATCGCCTCAAAGTTGGACTCCAGGGCGTCGAGATTCACCGTCCAGGCAAAGCCGTCTGGTCCGGAGGTGAGATTGAGCGTCAGAAAGCCCCGCACGGCCGGATCGGGGATCGCCGTCGCCAACGCCTCCTTGACGTCGAGCCGCTGGCTGTACTCGCCCAGCGGCACCGCCTTGAGCGCCCGGACATACTCAACGGGCGTGCCCGTGGAGGGAGCCGGCGCGATGTCGACCACGATTAGCCGCCGGACGAGTTCCGGCCTGGTGAGGGCGAGGGTCATCGCCGCCTTGCCCCCCATGCTGTGGCCGATCACGTCGGCCGGCGGCCCGATCCGCCGCGCGATCAGGTCGGCCACGTCGTCGGCCATGGCCGGGTAGTCGTGTCGCGGATCCCAGGGGCTCTCCCCGTGATTCCGCAGATCGGGCACCACCACCCGACGGACCGCTGCCAGCCGATGGGCGATACCGGCCCAGTTCCGCTTCGAGCCAAAGAGGCCGTGCAGGATGACCAGCGGACGGCCGGAGCCAGTGTCGCTGAAGGCGAGGTCGATGGAAATCGTGGTGATCCTCCGGCAGGGCTGCCGGGCGGGCAACGCCTTCGGGGCGTGCCTCCGAGCCGGGCGATTCAACTCCCCCCGTCGTCGGTGCCGTCGCCCGGGGCAGTGGGGTCGTTGCCGTCGCCAATCGCACTGTACCAGCGGAGCACGTTCAGATCGGTGTCGATCGAGATCGCCTGCACGTGGGCGTCAAGAAAGACGAAACTCACGACGCCCGGGTGCATGCTCCCAAACTTCCGCGTGTTGCGATCGTCCGGCGCAGAGGCAAGCCCGCGGTAGGTGTCGCGAAACTGGGTGGCCGGCGTGTCGGCCGCAAAGAAGGCGGTATCGCCCTGCCGGTGATGCACCATGGCCGGCGGCCAGGAGGGATCGACTGGCGGAAGGTGCCGCTCGCCCACGGCGAAGGTCTTGCTCAGGCCGTCGCTCACCTGAGCGGCCCGCACCCGCGAAAGGGTGTGGATCGGCCCGGCCAGCCGCGGGTCGCTGCCGCCGCCCTCGGGAGGAGCGTAGTTGAAGTAGGTGCCGGCATTGGCGGCGTAGTCTCCACCGGCCGCCTGGCCAAGCACCACCGGCGGCTGGTCGTTGTTGTCAAAGTTGCGATCGGCCGCCGGAGCCCGGCGACCCGGGCAGAAGTAGGTCGCCACAGGGGTGCGCATCGCGGTGGCATTCCGCTCGTCCCAGACTGGCACCTCGGCGACATAACTGTCGAAGATCGACCCCCCTTCAAGATGCGGCAACAGCCGAAACGACCAGGAGTAGCCGAAGGGATCCCGCACGGTCCGACCCGTGGGAAAGATTTTTCGAACCACCTCGTGGTCGGCGATCGCCAGGCCGATTTGGCGGAGATTGTTGCTGCAGGCACTCCGCCGGGCCGCCTCCCGGACGCTCTGGACGGCAGGCAGGAGGAGGCCGATCAGCGTAGCGATGATCGCGATCACCACCAGCAGCTCGACAAGGGTGAAGCCGACCCGAGGCGAACGGTGATTCCTGGCGAACGAACGGGATCTCAGGGCGGCGGTCATGGCGATCTTTCGGAACCTCAGGGCTCGGCGTGCTGCCTGGCCGGCCTGCCGCAGCCGGTCAGCGGAAGGACGGCTCGGCCAGTCGGTGGAGCAGTTCTACCGTGTCCTCCCAGCCGACGCAGGCGTCGGTGATCGACTGGCCGTAGGCGAGGCCGGCCGGATCGCGGCAGTCCTGCCGCCCCGCGACCAGGTGGCTCTCGATCATGGCCCCGACGATCGGTGAGCCGCCCGCTGCCCGCTGCGACGTGATGCTCGCAACGACATCCTGCTGGCGACGGTGATCCTTGCCGCTGTTGCCGTGGGAGCAATCGACCATCAGCCGCTCGCAAACCCCCGCATCTCGGAGGGCGGCCGCCGCGGCTGCCACCGACTCGGGGTCGTCGTTGCGGCCCCGGTCGGAGCCCCGCAGGATCAAATGGCAGTCGGGGTTGCCGGTCGTCTCGACGATGGCGACCAGGCCCTGCTTGGTGACCGACAGAAAGTGGTGACCGATCGCGGCGGCCCGGATCGCGTCAATCGCGATGCCAACGCGGCCATCGGTGCTGTTCTTGAAGCCGACCGGGCAGGAGAGGCCGCTGGCCAGTTCCCGGTGCACCTGGCTCTCGGTGGTACGGGCGCCGATCGCCCCCCAGCTGACAAGATCGGCGATGAACTGGGGCGTGATCGTGTCGAGAAACTCGCAGCCGGCGGCCAGATCGAGGCCGGCGATGTCGGCCAGCAGCCCGCGAGCCGCCCGCAGACCGTTGTTGATCTGGAAGCTGCCGTCGAGGCCCGGATCGTTGATCAGCCCCTTCCAGCCGACGGTCGTGCGGGGCTTCTCGAAGTAGACCCGCATGACCACTTTCAGCCGGTCAGCAAACTCGGCAGCCAGCGGCGCGAGGCGAGCGGCATACTCCCGGGCAGCATTGACGTCGTGGATCGAGCAGGGCCCCACCACCACCAGCAGCCGGGGATCAGCTCCTTGCAGGATCGCCTGCACGTCCTCGCGATGCCGGCTGATCCGGCGGGCGACTTCGTCGCCGGCCGGCATCTCCTCGTGGAGGATCGCCGGCGGCAGCAGCGGCCGGAGGTTCCTGATCCGGACGTCATCGATGCGGGGTGAACCGCCGGGCGGGTTGAGCATAAATGGGGTGGGGCGAGCCGGAGTGGGTTCTCGTTCAGGAAACCGCCGCGGGGCGGCCGATGCCGTGCCGAATCCGCCACCCATTATGACGGACGGTCGTGCGGGGGCCAGGGCTCCACTCACCGAAACTGTCCCCTGCCCGATGGCTGCCTTGAAGCGGGTGGATCTGATATCGCACGACCTCGCGACCGGGGCCTGCGTAGTATTCGATGACAGATAGGCTGTATTCCTTCGGCAGCCTGGCAGGGAGGACATCGACATGAACGCCGACGACCGCCGCAGTATTCGCTATCCGCTCGGCCTCCGATGTGCCTTCCGACTCCACGAAATCGTGATGGAACCGGCTGCCGGGACAATCCGGGATGTCTCCCGCCAGGGTTGCTCCTTGGAGACTGGTGACGACCTCGGCAAGCCCACCGAGATGGTTGAGATTCACTTTGCCACGCCTCCCGGGGCTCCGACGGGAATCATCGTGGGGGAGGTCGTGCAGCGGCAGAAAACACCCCTGGGCTGGACGCTTGGGATCGCCTTTCGCAACGCTGACCCGGCGGTGAAATGGGAGTTGCTGGACATGGCGTATCGCCACTGGCAGGATCGGCTTGCATCGCCTGCCGGTGATGAGGCTGCGGCGATCGCAGGAGATCCTCTCCAGTCGCCCTGACAAGGCCGCCAGGCAATGATGACTGTCCCGCCGGCTGACCCCACGGCTACCCCGGCTGAAATCAGCCAGGCGATCATCGCCCATGCCGGGGTGGCGATCATTGCGACCTCGCCGACGGGCACGATCACCGCCTTCAATCCGGCCGCTGAGGATTTGCTCGGCTACAGCGAGTCGGAAATGGTCGGGGTCGCCACGCCAATGGCCTTTCACGACGCCGACGAGGTGGCCTCTCGGGCGGCCCGTCTCAGCAGCCACTACGGCGAGCCGATCTCGGGCTTTGCCACCTTTGTGCGACCGCTCCAGGATCAGGCGGCCCACACCGAGGCCTGGACCTACATTCGCAAGGACGGCAGCCGGATTCCGGTGTTGCTGACGGTCTCGAGGCTGCGAGACGAGGCCGGAACGGCCGTCGGCTACCTCGGCGTGGCTCGCGATCGCTCCGCCTACTTCAAGCAGTTGTCCAAGGAGCAGGCGACAGCGGAGATGGCCTACATCGTCCGCACCAGTCAGGAGCGGTTCATTGCCGGTGTGGCATCGCAGCAGCTCTTTGCCGACCTCCTGAATCGGATACTCGGCTTCACCGACAGCGAATATGGCTTCATCGGCGAGGTGCTGCAGGACGAAGCCGGCACGCCCTACCTGAAGACGCATGCGATCACCAACATCGCCTGGAACCCGGAAACCCGGGCCCTGTACGAGGCCAATCGGCTGACCGGCTTCGAGTTCCGCAACCTCAAGACGCTCTTCGGGGCCGCCCTGACGACCAACGAGCCGGTCATCGCCAATCAGGCCGCGACCGATTCCCGCCGAGGTGGGCTGCCGCCGGGCCATCCTCCGATGCATTCGTTTCTCGGGCTGCCCTGCTTCTACGGTGGCAAGATGGTCGGTCTGATCGGTCTGGCCAATAGGGAATCCGGCTACTCCCAAGACCTCGTCGACCTTGTCACGCCGCTGGCCTCCTCAACGGCCTCGCTCATCCAGGCGACCCGCCTCGAGGCCGAGAAGCAGGCCTCAGCGGCCACCCTGGCCGAAAAAGAAAACCGGCTCCGGTCCATCTTGGAGACTGCTGCGGACTGCTTCATCGAGGTCGGGCCGGACGGAACCGTGAAGGAATGGAATCGACGAGCCGAAGCCTCCCTGGGAGTCTCGCGGGCCGAGGCCATCGGTCGGCCCGTCGACGACGTGCTCCACCTGACATGGCCTGACGGCAAGCCCGTCGGGCTGCTCGATGTCACCCATGGAATGGCCAGCGATACCGGCCCCCGGGAGGTGCTCGTGACCCGGCCCGACGGCTCCTCCTTCCCGGCCGAACTGGTCGCCTGGACGGTGCCCTCGAGCACGGGGGCCGGCTCCTGTGCGTTCCTCCGCGACATCGCCGAACGCAAGCGGTTCGAGGAGCAGCAGCGGCTACTTTTTCAGTCCGAGACGCTGCTCAAGGAGGTCCATCACCGGATCAAGAACAACATGCAGGTCATTTCCAGCCTGCTGAGCATCCAGGCCGGCAAGCTCGAGGGTGACCGGCCCCGGGCGGTGTTTCTCGAGTGCCGGGAACGGATCCGGGCGATGTCGCTGATCCACGATCGGCTCTACTCGACGGGCAACTACGCCGCCATCGACTTTGCCGACTTCCTCCGCGAGATGCTTTCGCTGACGGTTTCTTCCAACAAGCCCGACGGCTGCGACGTCGCCATCACACTCACCGCCGAGCCGCTCCATGTCTCGGTCGATCATGCCGTGCCCCTTTCGCTGATCGCCTCTGAGCTCGTGCTCAACGGCCTCAAGCACGGCCTCAGGACCCGCCAGCGGGGCCAGATCGTGGCCCACCTGCATCGCCGCGGCGATGCCTGCGAGTTGTTCGTGGGGGACGACGGGCCCGGCCCGGCCAGCGGCGGCAGCCGCGGCACCGGCCTGCAGTTGATTGATTCGCTGACCCGGCAGATTCGGGGCGCGGCAACGGTCGCCGCCCGAGATGGAATCAACGGTGTCCTGATCCGGTGGAGTGAATGATGGCGAGCAACAGCGAACGGGGCCCTCGGGTACTGATTGTCGAGGATGAGGCGGTCACCGCGCTCGATCTCTCGAACGAACTGACCGGGCTCGGGTATGAGATCTGCGGCGTGGTCGATACGGCCGATGATGCCGTCGAGATGGCGGTGCAGGAGCGGCCGGCCCTGGTGCTGATGGATGTCAGGTTAGCCAACGGAGGCGACGGAATCGAAACGGCCCGGGTGATCTGCAGCCGGCACGACACGGCGATCGTCTTTCTCACGGCTCACTCCGACGAGTCGACCCTCGCCCGGGCCTTGGATGTCTCCCCTTTTGGATACCTGATCAAGCCGTTTCGGGCCCGTGATCTCAAGGTCGCCATTGACCTGGCGGTCACCAAGCACTCCCGCGACGCGGCGGCCACCCGCGATCTTCGGTCGCTGGCCGAGACCGACCCGCTCACCGGCCTCGTCAACCGCCGGCAACTCAATGCGGTGCTCGAAGCGGAATGGACGAGATGCCGGCAGACGGGAGGATCGCTCGCCGTCGTGATGGCCGACATCGACCATTTCAAAGCGCTCAATGACGCCTCCGGCCACCTCGCCGGCGATGCCTGTCTGGTGGCGGTCGCTGCCGCGATCCGGGAGGCCTGCGAGGGTTCCGGGGTGGTGCTGGGGCGTTGGGGCGGCGAGGAGTTTCTGGCCGTCTTGCCCGATGCGAACCTCGACGAAGCGGTGGCCACCGCGGAGCGGATCGTGGCGGCCGTCCGCACCGCTCGTCTCCCCTGCGGCTGCTCCGAAGCCGGCGGCGGCGTGACCATCTCGGCCGGCGCCGCCGCCGCGACACCCGAGGCCGTCGCTTCAGCGGCCAGCCTCGTGGATCTGGCCGATCGCGGGCTCTATGCCGCCAAGCGGACCGGACGGAATCGCGTCGCCTGCGCGGCCCTGCCAGAACAGCCCGACCCATGACCACCCGCAGCGACCGGCTGATGACCACGCCATCCCCACGACCAGAACCGCCTCGGCTGCAGTCGCTCGATCTCGAGCCGGCTGTCACGATGAGCGAGCGGTTGGCCGGCCTCCATCAGCAGATCGTCGGCGTCGTGCCCGAGGTCGACCAGATCGCCTGCGTGCTCTACGACCCCGACACCGATCTCCTCAAGACCTATGTCGACAGTTCGCGGGCGGGCACGCCGCTGCAGGGATACGAGTTTTCCCTGAGCGGCAGCCGCAGCCTCAGCGAGCTTGCGGCAACCCGCAGCAGCAGGGTGCTCGACGACATCCCGGCCCAGACATCAGGCGGCAGCGTCCACTCCAGGCGCATCATCGAGGCGGGCTTCCGCTCGTCCTACACCGTGCCGCTCTTCGACGGTGATCAGCTCCAGGGCTTCCTGTTCATGGACTCCCGCCAGCCGGCGGTCTTTAGTGAGGCGGTCATCGACCGGCTGGCGGTCTACGTCAACCTCCTCCGGATGCTGATCTGCCATCAGCTGACGGCCATGCGGGCGTTAGTCGGCTCGGTGCGGGTGGCCCGGGAGTTTGCCCGGCTGCACGACTCCGACTCGGCCGGGCACCTCGAGCGGATGGCCCGCTACGCGCGACTGATCGCCCGCCAGCTGACGGCCCGCCACGACCTGAGCGACGAGTTCGTGGAGCAGGTCTTTTTGTTTGCGCCGTTGCACGACATCGGCAAACTCGGAATCCCCGAGGGGATTCTCCACAAGCCGCAGTCGCTCACTCGGCAGGAACGGACCGTGATGGCGACCCACGTGGAGCTCGGCGTCGACCTCGTCGAGAAGCTGATCCGGCATTTCCGCCTGGAGCAGATGGCAGGCATCGAGGTGCTGCGGAACATCGTGGCCGCCCACCATGAGCTCCTCGACGGCAGCGGCTACCCGAGCGGGCTCCGCGGCACGGCGATCCCGCTCGAGGCCCGGATCGTGACGGTGGCCGACATCTTCGACGCCCTCACGAGCCAGCGTGACTACAAGCGGGCATGGACGGCCGCGGCGGCGCTCGAGCATCTCTGCGGGCTGGCATCCGCCGGCAAGGTCGATCCGGAGTGTGTCGAGGTCCTGGCGGCCAGCCAGGAGGCGATCGACCAGATCATGGAGCGGAACGGGCGATAAAGGCTCACTGGGTGTGGTTGGTGCTGCTTCGTTCCACCGAACTAGCCTTCATGGCCACGATCACATGGCCACGATCAACCACGGCCTGAATCGGCGTCCCGTTCACGCTGGTCAGCTTTTCCGGCGGGGTCGCGTGGTGCCGCCGGCCATCGCGGCGAGT
>JAQCJP010000165.1 GCA_027592945.1 Planctomycetota bacterium | reverse complement strand
CTCGTGCTGATCGAGTCTGCCGCGGCCAGCTGGAGCGTGCCTCCCTGAATATCCGTCGTACCGGTGTAACTCGTGGCCGTGCCGCTGTTGTTTCTGAAAATCTGCGTGCCCACGCCGGTCTTCACGATCGAGGTCGCCGTCGCCCCGTCGGTGATCCGGCCACGGTAGTCGTAATCACCTGCCGCCGTGTCGATCGTGAGCGTGCCGCCGCCGGTGATGTTCTGATTCCCATTGACGGTGGGAAAGCTCGGCGTCTGGCGGAGGTAGGCGACGGTCTGGGAGGTACCCGCCAGATCGAGCGTACCGTTCGAAAAAGCATCGGTGCTCCAACCAAAATCGATACCGGCGGCAGCGGGCAGTGCGTTGCTGACACCGGTGCGGAGATAGCCGTTGAAGTTGATTCTCGCAAAGCTCCAGGTGTTGCCGGTCACATCGATCCGAACGGCGTCGCTCTCGGAAGTGCTGCTCGTAACCCCCAGAACCCCCGAGCCGAGGGTTGCGGGAGCATTCTGCACGGTCGCCGCCCCATTGAGGCCGAGGCCCGAGTTGTTGGAGGTGGTGACCCCGCCATCGAACACGATCCGACCAGCGTTGCGGCGGTAGTCCAGATCCGCCTGCAGCGTGACGAGCCCCGTCAGGGTGTTGGTGCCGGCCAGATTCCGGAGGCCCCCGCTCCCACTCGTGCTGAAGTTCAGGTTCTCAGCGACGGTCAGGTCGCCGCCGCTTCCGTCGAACTTGAGGCCGGCGGTGTTGCGGACTCTCGTTTCGGCAGCAGTCGAGCCGAGCGCGGCGTTGCTGGCGACAGTCAGGGTGCTGGCATTGTCGACAAAGGTGAGCCCGGTGTAGGTATTCGTCCCTGAAAACATCCAGACGCCGTCCTCGGCCGAACCGCCGGCCGGAGTGACGCTCTTGACGCCGACCTGCGTCTTGCCCGTGCCGTCACTGATCACGCCGGAGACGGTATTGATCCCAGAACTGGCCTCGCCTGAAAAAAACATGGAGTAGGTCGAACCAGCGTTCGTGCCGGCGGTCAGCGTGCCGGCGAGCGTGAGAGCCCCGTCCTGGGCGACAATCCGGGCATCGCCCGTGGCGTTGGTCGTGAAACTTCGATTGGTCGAGCCGGCCCCAGTGCCCGTGTACCACAGGAGCGGCGATTGCCCACCCCCGCCGCCGAGAGACACCGCCGAGCCCGCCCCGAGGGCCGAGGCGGCGCCCGAGTTGGCCACCGTGTTCACGTTCAGCTGGCCTGTCGTGATGGCGACGTTGCCCGTGAAGGTATTGCTGCCGTTCAAGGCCGTCCATCCACCGGAGTTATTTTGAGTTCGGTTGTCGATGCCGGTCGAGCCGCTGATCACCCCGTTGACGACATACCGCTCATTGGCGGTGTTTTGGATGCCAAAACGAACGCCCCCGGCGGGTGCCGTGAGATCGCTGTCAAAGGTGAAGATCGACCCGACCGCCGTCGAGGCACCGGTAGACGTCTGCACCACTCCGCCCGCATTGAGATTGATCGTGCCGCCGGAGAAGGTCAGGCTTCCCGTATTCAGGCCGAATCGCAGCGAGCCGGCGTCGACCGTGCCCGACACGGTGATCGTGCCTGCGCCGAGGGCATTGGCGGCATCGCCAAAATAGAGTTCATCGGCCGTCGTGGTCGTGACGCTATTGCCATTCACCACGGCGGTACCCGCACTGCTCGTGCTCCACCCGGCCGTGGCCGTGCCTACCGTGGGGGCGGCCCAGGTGCCGGAGGCCGAGCCGAAGCCGGCAGTGCTGTCGTTGCCATCCCAGTAGAGCGTGGCTGCCGAAGCACTCAACGACAGGGATCCCACGCAGCACGCCCACACCAGAAGTCGCTGCAACCGCACCGCACCGCGCGATAGAACGCTCATGCCGGATCCTCTCCCCTTTGCCAGCTTCATCTGGAGCCGGATCACCCGACCCCCACAAACCTGCGTTTAACATAACGCAGCGAGCCGGCGGGTGTCAAACGACGTGTTTTACGGCCGCTGCACCGACCCGATCTCGCCTCAGAGGGGCGGCCCTGCCGAGTCCCTCTCCACGAGATGCGGCGGCACCCGCACACTCCGGGGCCGCGACTCGGCTGCGCGGCCGTCGATCCGGTCGAGCAGCAGTTCGGCCGCCCGCTGGCCGATCGCATAGGGATCCTGGCGGATCGTTGAAAGCCGCGGGCGGAGCCAGGCGGTTTCTACGAGGTCGGCGAAGCCGATGACTGACACGTCGCTGCCGACACGGAGGCCGAGCGACTCGGCAGCCGCGTAGACATCCGGGGCCATCCGATCGGAGGCCAATGAGATCGCCGTCGGGCGGTCTTCCGCAGCGAGGATCCCGCGAACGCGTTCCAGGCAGCGGCAGTCGTCGCACGCTTCCGCGATCCACGTCACCTTCGCATCGGCAGCGGACCGCTCGGCCAACGCGTCCTCAAAGCCCTGGCGGCGGTCGGCGTAGGTCGAGACCCAGGGCTCACCGCCAATGTGGGCCAGCCGTCGATGGCCCAAGGCCAGGAGATACTCGGCGGCTGCCCGGCCTCCGGCAACGTCGTCAGTGCCGCTGAAATCGGCCTTGGTCAGCGGGAGATGGCGGTCGACAGCCACCAGCGGCACGCCACGTTCCCAGACTTCGTGGAGATAAACCTGGGAGACGGTCTCGTCCGAAGGCCAGAAGATGATGCCATCGACACGTTGATCCAGCAGCCGATGGAGATACTCCCGCTCCGCTTCGTCCCGCTCCGCCCGGGGGCCGAGCCCATGGAAATGGAGAATCGGCAGGCAGCGGCTTTCCGCGAGCCTGTCGTGAATGCCGCGGACGATCTCCGCCGCGAAGGACAGCGAGATCGGCACCATCACGCCCACCGTGCCGCTGCGGCCCTGCTTGATGGCGTGGACCAGCCGGTTGGGCCGGTACCTCAGCCGCGTGGCAGTCTCCACGACCCGTTCGCGGGTAGCCGGCGAGATCCTCCCCCGACCGCTCAACGCTCGCGACACCGTCATCATCGAGATCCCGAGTTCCTCGGCGATCTGCTTGAGCGTGGCACTGCGACGCGGCCGGGGTGAGGTCATGATGAGGGAAACCCTACTCTCTCCGGGCACAGCCCTCTAGCGACTCAAGCCAGGACTGTTGCCCTCCGCACGCCAAAGCGATAATAATAACCTTCGAGGGACAGGCTGGGAAACTGGGTGACGAGGAACCGGGTCTGATGGGTGCTGTCAACGTTTCCCCAACGTCCTGCTTGCAGCACCTCGCTGTCTGGGCGACCGGGGTCGCGGCCTGCTTTGTCGTCGTCGGCTGCGAGCGGAACTACCCGCCAGTGTCGGGCCGGGTGACGATCGCCGGCCGGCCGGCCGCGGGCGTGCAGGTCCTCTTCACGCCGCTGGCCACCGGCGAGAACGTCGCCCCAGGCCCCTACGCCCAGGCGACCACCGACGCCGACGGGCGGTATTCCCTGGTAACGCGGCGTGGCATCCCGGGAGCCACGCCCGGCAAAAATCGCGTCGAGTTGAAGGCCGCCGCCTGGAACGAGCTGGACTACCTGCGAAGCGATGCGGCCCGCCTGCGGGCGGAGGCCGGTGGCGACCGAAAGCATCCCGCCCATCGCCAGCGGATCGCCCTCGACGAACGGATCAGCCGGTTGGAGGCTCACGCAGGCAGCGACGGCCTCGAGCCGTCGGCCGTCTCCGAATACCTGGTGCCCGCCGAGGGCACAACCTCCGCCGATTTCGATCTGGCGACGCTGGCGAACGAATCGCCCGGAAGGGGAACACCGTGAACAGGCCGCATCGGGACAACGCCACGACGGGCTTCACGCTTGTCGAACTGCTCGTCGTGATCGCGATTATCGCGCTGCTGATTGGCCTGCTCATGCCGGCGGTGCAGTCGGCCCGCGAGGCTGCCAGGCGGAGCCGCTGCAGCAACAATCTCCGCCAGATCTCACTGGCTGCCCAGGCCTACGCCTCGCTCGGCGAGGTCTTTCCGCCGGGGCTCAACGGCCCAGCCAGCCCGAGCTTCAGCCGCAGCCCCTTGCCGATCACGCCAAGGCCATCTGCCCCGACCAGCGGGCTCTCGATCGGCTGGCCCGTCTATCTCCTGCCCCACCTCGAGCAGACCCCCCTCCACGACCTTCTCCAGCAGGTCTCGGCGAACTGGGACACTCCCTACGGCGCTACCAGTGCCAACGGCAGGCTGATCGTCGCCACGGAACTGGCAGTCTTTATGTGCGACAGCGATCAAGCCCCCGATGGCGGCTACAACCGGCCCTACACCGATTCCGAAGCCATCTCACGCGGCCTCGGCCTCCACTCGAGGAGCAACTATGTCGGTTCGATGGGCGTCAACGGCTATTGGAACAATCAGGATCTGGCGTATTTCCTCAAGGCGCTCAACTGGCCGCTCAATCCCCATAAGCGAACCGACTGGGGGATCATGGGGATCAACTCCCAGACCAACTTCGCCCACATTCGCGACGGCACCAGCAACGTGATCCTGTTCGGGGAGCGATCGAGCGCCGAGAATACGCTCTCCTGGCTTCCGCCCCACGAGCGGGTGCCGCGCGGCGGCATCTGGAGCGGCTGGTTCGATGGCTGCGAAGCGGCGGGGCACGGAACCAGGATGAGCACGCTGGGATGCGTGTCGCGGCGAAACGGGGCCCCGCAGTTCACGGTCAACGGCCGCTGGGGCAGCATCGGGGTGGCGAGCAGCTACCACCCGGCCGGCGCGAATGTCGCCATGGCCGACGCGTCGGTTCACTTTGTCAGCGAGGACATCGCCTTTCCTACCTTCTGCGACCTCAACGCCATGGCGGACGGTGCCGCGACCGCGTTGCCGTGACGTGACGTGCCATCGGACGAGCACACCTTCATGACCATCAGCCGCTTGCTCACCTCCGCCTCGTTGGTGGCCGCCATCGTGGCCGGTCCCGTGATCGCGGCCCGGTCGGATGACGCGATCCCGCGGTCGGTGGAGGCGCTCTGGGCCGACTTCGATCCGCGACGGGATCCGCTCGAGACGGAGGTGATCCGGGAATGGCGGGAGGACGGCGGGGTGTATCGCCACGTGCGGTTTCTCGTCGGCCACTTCAAGGGCGAGCCGGCCCGGATGGCCGCGATCTACGGCTTTCCCGCGGATGCCGCGGGAAAGCTCCCCGGCGTGATGCACATCCACGGCGGCGGCCAGCGGGCATCGCTGGCGGAGGTCAGGTTTCTCGTCGATCGGGGCTATGCGGCCCTGTCGGTCAACTGGGGCGGCAGAGGCGGTGGCGAAGGGCCATTCAATGCCGTGGAGGGCGCCGAGCCCGGAGAGCCCAATACCGAGTGGGGTGCCGTCGATCCCTCGCAGTGCAATGGGCAGGGCTATAGCACCCTGCTGCCCGGCCCGCTGCAGTGCTACGAAGACCGAGAACACCCCAAGAACAACAACTGGTATCTGCTCGCGGTCGGCTGCCGCCGGGGGCTCACCTTTCTCGAGCGGCAGCCCGAGGTCGATCCGGATCGGCTTGGCGTCCACGGCTACTCGATGGGGGGCAACCTCACGATGTATGTCACCGGCAGCGACGAGCGGGTGAAGGCGGCCGTGCCCGCGGTGGGAGGTCAGGGCTGGCGGTGGCAGTCGCACGAGTTTGCCGACGGTCCGGCGCCACCGCAGACCCGGGTCAGGGGCGATGTCGACCTCTTCCGCCGCACGCTCTCCTTTGAGAACTATGCCCCGCGAATCAGCTGTCCCGTGCTCCACCGCAGCGGCACCAACGACTTCCACGGCTGGATGGATGACGTCTACCGGACGAACGCCCTGATTCCCGACCAGCCGCTGCGGTATTCCTGGGCGACCCACTTCAATCACCGGCTCACCCCCGAGGTGGCCGTCGCGATGCCGCTCTGGTTCGACTGGATCCTCAAGGACGGCCCGCCGCTGCCCGAGACGCCCGCCACCACGCTTGCCCTCGACACCGCCGACGGCGTGCCGCAGTTCGTGGTGCGGCCCGCCGGCAACTGGCCTGTGGCCCGCTGCGAAATCTTCTATAGCGTCGATCCCGACCCCCGGAGCCGGTTCTGGCGGTCGGCCGACGTCACCCGGAAGGGCGACACGTTCACAGCGTCGCTGCCACTCGGGTCGACGCGGCGGCCGTTGTTCGCCTTCGCCAACGTCTTCCACACGATCCCGGAGCCGGTCTCGATGAGCCGCCTGCCCGGCTTTCGCGATTCCGTCCGGGAAGTCTGCATCAGCAGCGAGTTGCGGTCGGCCACGCCGGAGCAGCTGGCGGGGGCCGGCGTGCGGGAGCAGCCTGTCGGCGGCCGGCTGCTCGATGACTTTCGTCATGGCTGGCGGGATTGGTACAGCTTGAACCCGTCGAACCCGGTGCACTGGCAGCGGTGGACCCGGAAGGTGACCGACCCGGCCTGGCGCGGGCCCGACGGCTCGCGGCTGGCCGTCACGCTCAGCCTGCCGCAGACCAACCGGATCACTGTCGTGCTGATCGAAAACGAGTGGCGGCAGGAGCGGGGGCCGAGGCGGACCTTCACGTGCACCCGGGAAGTCCAGGGGCAGTCCCAGCCGCAAACGCTCCTCTTTGAACTGACGGATTTTTCACCGACCGTCCCGTCGGCCGGCCCGCTTGAGTCGTGGAGCGAACTCGATCAGCTCGGGCTGTGCGGCTTTTTCAACGGCGAACGGCCGGCCCGTGAACCCGGCTGGAACGGCCCGCAGCCCGAGTTCACGCGGATCGAGTGGCAGGACTGACAAGCGGGGCTCTTCCTCAGGTTGCCAACCTGAGGGCACGACTTGCAAACCTGCGAATCGGCCGGGGGTTCAGGCCCCGAACCACGACTGGGCTGCTACCGCAGCTCGACGACCGGCACCTCCGGCTCGCCGGCGGCCATCTCGCGAATCTCCTGGGAGATCTTCATCGAGCAATACTTCGGGCCGCACATGCTGCAGAAGTGGGCGCTCTTGAAGGTCTCCTGCGGGAGCGTCTGGTCGTGATACTCGCGGGCCCGCTCGGGATCGAGCGAGAGCCTGAACTGCTCGTTCCAGTCGAAGCCGAACCGGGCCCGGGAGAGGGCGTCGTCCCGCTGGCGGGCGTTCTTCCGGTGGCGGGCCAGATCGGCGGCGTGGGCGGCGATCTTGTAGGCGATCACCCCCTGCCGCACGTCCTCGGCATCGGGCAGGCCGAGGTGCTCCTTGGGCGTCACATAGCAGAGCATCGCCGCCCCGCTCCAGCCGGCCAGGGCCGCCCCGATGGCGCTGGTGATGTGGTCGTAGCCGGGGGCGATGTCGGTGACCAGCGGGCCGAGCACGTAGAAGGGCGCCCCGTCGCACTCCTCCATCTGCCGCTTGACGTTCATGTCGATCTGATCCATCGGCACGTGCCCCGGCCCCTCGACCATCACCTGGCAGCCCTTGGCCCAGGCCCGCCGGGTCAGCTCCCCGAGCACGTGCAACTCGGCGAACTGGGCCTCGTCGCTGGCGTCGGCGATGCTGCCGGGCCGCAGCCCGTCGCCCAGGCTCCAGGTGACGTCGTACTCGCGGAAGATGTCGCAGAGATCCTCGAAGTGCGTGTAGAGCGGATTCTGCTCGCGGTGGGTCATCATCCAGCGGGCGATCAGCGACCCGCCCCGGCTGACGATCCCGGTGATCCGGTTCATCGTCAGCGGAAGGTGCTCCTGGAGCACCCCGGCGTGGACCGTCATGTAGTCGACCCCCTGCCGGGCCTGCTTCTCGCACATGTCGAGGAAGTGCTGCGGCTTCATGTCGTCGATCTCGCCGCCGAGTTCCTCGAGCATCTGGTAGATCGGCACCGTCCCGATCGGCACCGGCGAGGCGTCGATGATCGCCCGACGGATCGCGTCGATATCCTTGCCCGTCGAGAGATCCATCACGGTGTCGGCCCCGTAGTGGACTGCCATGTGGAGCTTCTCGAGCTCGGTGGCGACGTCGCTGGTGACCGCGGAGTTGCCGATGTTGGCATTGATCTTGGTGAGGCTGGCCACGCCGATACACATCGGCTCGAGCCGCTTGGTGAGGTGGACCCGGTTGGCCGGGATCACCATCCGGCCCCGGCCGACCTCGTCGCGAATCGTCTCTACCGGCAGGTCTTCCCGCGTGGCGACAAACTGCATCTCGGGGGTGATCTCGCCCTGGCGGGCACGCTCGAACTGGGTCATCGGCTCAATCTCCAACACGGGTCTGGCGGGCAACACCCCGCGGCGCAAAATCGTAGCAGATTAGAAAGGGCTCACCTCACGCAGGCTCGGGGTGGGCCCGTGCCATCTCGCCGGACGCTCGCTACGGGCATCCTGCCCTCCGCTCGCTCGTGGGAAACCGAGCTTCGCCTTCCGGGCTGCGCTCGGTTTCCCAACGCCGGCTCGATT
>JAQCJP010000002.1 GCA_027592945.1 Planctomycetota bacterium | reverse complement strand
AATGGCCCGCCGTCCCCCCGGCTCGCGCCGGGGGGCTTCTCTGCGGGAGGGGTTGGTTGTGGATGACGTGGAGGCGGTTTTTGCGGGGAATACCGGGCTTGCCGCGGCATCGTGGCTTCGCCACTATCTCGCTCCCGTGGCAGGTCGCCGCGGCCCGCGGAGGCGGAGCACCTATTCATGGATCAGTTCACGACGGGCGTACGCGGATTCACGTCGCTGCTGGCGCGACTGAGCCTGGCCTTCATTTTCGTGGCCAGCGCCATCGGCAACGGGATTCCGCAGTTTCAGCAGACTGCCGAATACATGGCCTCCGAGGGGGTGCCGAGCCCGAAGTTTGCCCTGTTCGGTGCGATCGGCCTCTTGCTGATCGGCGGCCTGTCGGTGGTTGCCGGCTCATGGACCCGCGTCGGGGCGGGCTTCCTGCTGGCCTACCTGGTGGCGGCCACCTACTACTTCCACGACTTCTGGACCTTTGCCGATCCGGCGGTGCGGCAGCTGCAGACGATTCAGTTCATGAAGAATCTCGCCATCGCCGGCGGCCTCCTGGCCCTGATGGCCTTCGGCGGCGGGCCCTGGAGCGTCGACGGCTGGATCGCGATGAAGGAAGAGGAGGCCGCCTCGGCGCCGTCATCGAAGAGCCGCGGTTCCGCGAAGATGCAGCAGGCTGCCTGACGCCGACCGCCGGACGTTGACCGGCCGATGTTGTCGGCGACCGGTTGCAGGTATGCTCCCCGGGGTTCGCATTCCGTGCTGGGGAGGGTCGGATGATCCACGTCGGGCGTCTGTCGAAGCCGGAGCTTCTGCGCGGGGTCCTGGCGACGGTCATCGTCGCTGCCGCGGGCGTTGTCCCAGGTGAGGAGAGTCCCATGCCCGTCGAGGCCGCCGCCGATTCCGCCGTCCCGTTGTGTCGTCCCTTCGGCACGCTGCCCGACGGCCGGGAGGCTTCGCTCTATACGCTCACCGTGCCCGGAGGCTGGCAGGCGACTGTCACCGACTACGGCGCGATCCTGACAAGCCTGCTCGTGCCGCCGCCGGCCGACGCTCCCGCCGGCCCGCCGGTCGATGTCGTCCTCGGGTTCGACACGCTGGAAGGCTACCTAGCCGGTCATCCCTACTTCGGCGCGATCTGTGGCCGCTGTGCCAATCGGATCGCTGGCGGCCGGTTTGAACTGGACGGCACAACCTACCGCCTGGCCGCGAACAACGGGGCCAATCACCTTCACGGCGGCGTGGTCGGCTTCGACAAGCAGCTCTGGAAGGCGACCCCCCGCACGACTGCCCTCGGGCCGGCGGTCGAACTCGAACTGGTCTCGCCCGACGGCGACGAGGGCTATCCGGGTCGGCTGGTCGCCCGGGTGGTCTACACGCTCACGGCCGAGGGCTCGCTGGTCATCGACATGACGGCCACCAGCGATGCCCCCACGATCGTCAACATGGTCCACCACTCCTACTGGAACCTCGCCGGCCAGGGATCGGGCTCGATCAAGGATCATGAGTTGGCCGTCGAAGCCGATCGCTACCTGCCGGTCGACGCCGGCAGCATTCCGACCGGAGCATTCGCGCCGGTGGCCGGCACGAGCTTCGACTTCCGCCCGGAGCGGCAGCCGTTGGCCCGCTGTCGGGTCGCGATCGAAACGCTGCCGCCGAATCCGCCTCCGGGCGCTCCCCGGGGCGTCGACCATGCCTATGTCCTGCGGGGCTGGCGGCCCGACGGCGAAGTCCGCCGGGCGGCCCTGCTTCGCGATCCCGCCAGCGGCCGGACCCTCGAGATCCTTACCGACCAGCCGAGCATCCAGGTCTACATGGGCAACTTCCTCGACGGCACGCTGACCGGCAAGGAGGGGGCAGTCTACGGCCCCAACGCCGCGATCTGTCTGGAGACGCAGAAGTTTCCTGACTCGATCCACCATCCCGACTGGCCGAGCGTCCGGCTCGATCCGGGCCAGACCTACCGGCATCGGATGGTGCACCGCTTCAGCCGCTGAGCCCCGGCCGGCAGGCGGCGTTCGCCCGCTGCTGCCGGGGCGGCTATCCTGGCGATCGCGACCCGCAGCCGGGCCGCGGTTCCTTCCTGGTGGCAGCGGTGCGGAATGGTCTTTCCGATCGGCGATGACAACTCGGATCGGCTCACGTTTCCCTACGTGACGATCGCCCTGATCGCGGCGAATGTGTTCGTGTTCGTGGTGCTGCAGGGGATGGGGGCCAACGAGAAGTTCACGATGGCTTACGTCCAGGTGCCGGCGGAGATCATCTCCGGCAAGGACATCGTCACGCCGACCGAGGAGCGGATCTATCAGACCCCTCGCGGGCCCCAGCAGGTCACGGTGCCCGGCCTCGAGCCGACCCCGGTGCCGGTCTGGCTGACCCTGCTGACCGCCATTTTCATGCACGGCAGCGTGATGCACCTGCTGGGCAACATGTGGTTTCTCTGGATCTTCGGCGACAACGTCGAGGATGACATGGGCCATGTCAGCTACCTCTTCTTCTATCTCGCCTGCGGGGTGCTGGCCTCGCTGATCTACGTGTTCCTCAACGCATTTGGCGAGGGAGCGGAGGTGCCGAGCCTCGGGGCCAGCGGGGCGATCTCCGGCGTGTTGGGGGCCTATCTCGTGCTCCACCCCAACCGGCGGGTGAGCGTGATCGCCCTCCGGATCCTGATCGACGTGCCTGGCTACGTCGCGGTCGGGATCTGGTTTTTGTTTCAGGTGATCAGCGGCTTCTTCGATGCCAGCGGTGGCGGCGGCGGTGGGGTCGCCTACTCGGCCCATGTCGGCGGCTTCATCGTGGGCATGATCTTGGCCAAGCCGATGAGCCGCCGGGGCGTCCGGGCGGAGGCCGACTCACTCGTCGAACTGCGGCGTCGCCTGGGCTGAGGAGACGATGGTCACGCTCGTCGCGACGTTCTTCGGCCTGGCGGCAGTCGTGGCGACGGCAGGCACGATCCTGGCGCGATCCGCCGACCGGATCGCGGCCGTCACCGGGCTTGGCCGGCTGCTGGTCGGCAGCATCCTGCTGGCCGGGGCGACGAGCCTGCCCGAGCTGTCGGTCGATGTGGCGGCGGTCCGCGCCGGGATGGCCGACCTGGCCGCCGGGGATCTGCTCGGCAGCAGCCTGATGAACCTGCTCGTCCTGGCCGGCATCGATCTGGCTCAGCGATCGGGCCACCGGATGCTCTCCCGCGAGGCGGCCAGCCATGCCCTCTCAGCCACGCTCTCGATCGCCCTGACGGGCCTGGCGGCCCTGGCGGTGCTCTCTGCTGGACGGCTCCCCGCCTTCGCCCCGCTCGGCATCGGCGGCTGGTCGTGGGCGATCCTGATCGCCTGGCTTTTCGGCGCGCGGATGCTGTTTATCGATCAGCGGATCTCGGTGCGGGCGGCGGCCAAGGCGGAGGCCGAGGCGCGGCAGCGGGCTGCGGTCGGGTCTGAAGGGGCCGAGAGGGAACATGCCACCGAGGCCGCGGATGGCCGACCACCGCTGGTGGCGGCCCTGCGACCGGGGCTCCTGTTTGCGGCGGCGGCGATCGTCCTCCTCGTGGCCGGGCCGCATTTGGCCGCGACGGCTGATCAGCTGGCCGCGGCGACCGGGCTGGGCCGCACCTTCGTCGGCACGACCCTCGTGGCGGTCACCACTTCGCTGCCGGAGCTGGTCGCCGCGATCGCGGCGGTCCGAATGGGGGCCTTCGATCTGGCGATCGGCAACACCTTCGGCAGCAACGCCCTCAATATGGTGCTCTTCGTGCCGCTCGACGCCTGCCACGACGGGCCGCTGTTTGCCGCCGTCTCGCCGGCCCACGCTGTGACGGCGGTGGCGGTGATCGTGGCGACGGCGGTGGCTGTGCTCGGGCAGCTCTACCATGAGGAACGACGGATTCCGATCTTCGATCCCGACGCGGTGCTCGTGCTGCTGGTCGTGCTCGGAGCCCTCTTGATGGTCTATCGGCTTTCATGACCACTGCCCCACCCAGAGCGACCGCCGCCCGATCGGCGGCCGGAGATCGGGCCTCGCCCGTCGCCTGGCATGCCCTCCCGGCCACGGAGGTGGCCCGCCGTCTCGAGACCGAACTGGGCCGGGGGCTGACGGCGGCCGAGGCCCAGCGACGGCGGGCCGAAGTGGGCGAGAACGTGCTCCGTGAGCGGCCGCCGGAGCCGTGGTGGTGGAAGCTGCTGCGGCAGTTTCAGGAGCTGGTGATCGGGATCCTGATCGTGGCGGCCATGATCGCGGCGGTGATGGGAGACTGGGCCGACGCCACGGCGATCGTCGCGATCGTGCTGGTCAATGCGATCATCGGCTTTCTTCAAGAGGAGCGGGCCCAGGCGGCACTGGCTGCCCTCCAGCGGATGTCGGCCCCGCTCGCGAAGGTGATCCGCGACGGCGAGGCCCGTTCAATTCCGTCCCGCGGAGTCGTGCCAGGCGATCGAATCGAACTCGAGGCGGGCGACGCGGTGCCGGCTGATGCTCGGCTGGTCGAGTCGTTCTCGCTGCGGCTGCAGGAGTCAGCGTTGACCGGGGAGAGCGTCCCGGTCGAGAAGGAGGCGGTTGCCGAGCTGCCGGCCGACACCCCGCTCGGAGATCGCCGCACGATCGCCCATGCCGGAACTGTCGTGGCGGCCGGCCATGCCGCGGCGATCGTGGTTGCCACCGGGATGGAGACCGAACTGGGCAGGATCGCGAGTCTCCTGGAAACGGGCCAGACTGAGACCACGCCCTTGCAGCGGCGGCTGGCGGAACTTGGCCGGGTGCTGATCGCGGTCTGCCTGGTCGTGGTTGCGGTGATCTTCGGCCTCGAGGTCTGGCGGCATGGCGGTCTGGCCGCGACGTGGGCCGACGGCACCTTTGCCGAGGTACTGCTCCGGGCGGTGAGCCTGGCGGTGGCGGCGGTGCCCGAGGGGCTGCCGGCGGTTGTCACAGTGGTGCTCGCCATCGGCCTGCAGCGGATGGTGGCCCGCAACGCGCTGGTCCGGCGGCTGCCGAGCGTCGAGACGCTCGGCAGCGTGACGGTGATCTGCTCCGACAAGACCGGCACCCTGACCCGCAACGAGATGACCGTCCGCGAGATCGTGACCGCCGGCTGCTGCTGGCACGTCACCGGTGCCGGCTACGCGCCGCAGGGGAGTTTTCTTCGCGAAGGCTCGGCCGATGGCGGAGCCGAGGTGCCGACGGCATTGGTCGTCGACGAGCCCGACCTCCGCCGGCTGCTCGAGATCGCGGCCCGTTGCAACAACGCCGAGGTACAGCCGGGGGGCGACGGAGCAGCCTGGCAGGTGGTCGGCGATCCGACCGAGGGGGCGCTGGTCGTGGCGGCGCTCAAGGGGGGCATCTCGCGGGATGAGCCGGCGGAGCCGGTCATCTTCGAGATCCCTTTCGACTCCGAACGCAAGCGAATGAGCGTGGTCGTGAGACTCGCCGACGGCGGCCGGGTGCTCGAGACAAAGGGAGCCACCGAGGCGGTGCTCGGCTGCTGCGTCGCCGAGCGGCGGAATGGCGAAGACGTGCCGCTCACGAATGAGCGTCGGCAGGAGATCCTCGCGGCGGCCGAGGCGCTGGCCGATCGGGCCCTGCGGGTCTTGTCGCTCGCCTGCCGGCCGCTGGAGAAGGGGGAGTCGGTCGAGAAGGAACCCGACGCCGCCGAGCGGGAACTCGTCCACATCGGACTGGTCGGAATGATCGACCCGCCCCGCGAGGAGGTGAAGCGGGCGGTCGAGCAGTGCCGTACCGCCGGGATCAGGCCGGTGATGATCACCGGCGACCATCCGGCCACGGCGCTGGCGATCGGCCGGGAACTGGGCATGGCCGACGGGGCGGGGCGGGCCGTGACGGGGGCGGAGCTCGACCGACTCGACGAGGCGGGGCTCGTGGCGGAGGCGCCGACCGTCGCCGTCTACGCCCGGGTCTCGGCGGAGCACAAACTCCGTGTGGTCGAGGCCCTGAAACGGGCCGGGGCGGTGGTGGCGATGACCGGCGACGGTGTCAATGACGCCCCGGCGGTCAAGGCGGCCGACATCGGGATCGCGATGGGGATCACCGGCACCGACGTGACCAAGGAAGCCTCCGACATGGTGCTCACCGACGACAACTTTGCCTCGATCGTGGCGGCGGTCGAGGAGGGCCGGGGCATCTACGACAACATCCAGAAGTTCATCCACTACCTGCTCTCCTGCAACACCGGCGAAGTCTTGCTGATGTTCGTGGCGGCGGTCGCCGGTTGGCCCGCGCCGCTGGCGGCCATTCAGATTCTCTGGCTCAACCTCGTCACCGACGGCCTGCCGGCGCTGGCTCTGGGCCTCGAGCCTCCTGAGGCCGACATCATGAATCGGCCGCCGCGGCCGCCCCGCGAGGCGGTGATCACGCCGGCCCGCGGCAGGTTGATCGTGACCCATGGCGTGATCGTGGCGGCGGTATCGCTGGCCGCCTTCTGGTGGACCTGGCAGGGCGACCCCGAGCGGCTGCCCCATGCCCGGACGGTCACCTTCTGCGTGGCGGCCTTCAGCCAGCTCTTTTTCGCGATCGGCTGCCGCAGCGACCACCGGACGGCCATCGGACTCGGCTTCTTCTCAAACCCCTGGCTGCTGGCCGCGATCGCGGTCTCGGCGCTGTTGCAGGTCAGCGTGGTCACGCTCCCCTACGCCCAGGATGTCTTCCAGGTTGGCTCCAAACTCGGCGGGGAATGGCTCTGGATCCTGATCCTATCGCTCGTGCCGGTGACGGTGATCGAGCTGGCCAAGGGGGCCTTTGCGGGGACGAGGCTCACTGCCAGCGGTAGGCGGTGAGGCCCTCGAGATCGCGGACGTAGATGTCGCGGCCCTCGACCGCCAGGTGGGCCCAGCTCTCGTCTTCGGCCACCTTCGCCTCGCCGACGAGCTCGAAGGAGGCGGGCGTGGCCCGGATCAGCCGCAGCTCCCCCGTCTCATCAAGGGCAAGGATCATCTCGCCATTGGCGACCAGGCTCCAATACTTGCCGAAGGGCTTGGTGATCCAGGCCTCCTCGCCGCTGGTCAGGTCGAGGCAGGCAAACCGCTGGTTGCGGAGATGCACATAGGCGTGGTTGCCGATCACGATCGGACTCGACATGTAACCCTGCACCTTGTTCCGCCAGAGTTGCTCGACCGGCTTCTCGTCGCTGGCCGGATCGACGGCGTAGAGAAACGAGCCGCCCCCGTAGCTCGTGGTGAAGACCTTCCCGTTGTGGACAGTGGGGGTGACGATGTTCATCCCGCGAAAGGCTTTGATCGGCGTCTTCCAGAGGACGGTGCCCTGCTCGGGATCGACCGCTGCAAGATCATTGCGGGTTTGGACGAGCACCTGGGGAAGGCCGCCGATCATGGTGAGGGTGGGGGACGAGAAAGCGCTCCCAGACATCCCGCCGCCGTCGTCGAGCACCCGCCAGACGATCTCGCCGCTGGCCTTGTCGAGCTTCACGAAGCCCCCGCCAGCCTGCACGTAGACATGCTCGCCGATGACGAGCGGGCTTGAGACGAATCCGAAGGAGGGCAGCGGGCTCTCGAAGGCATCCATGAAGTCGACCCGCCAGTTCTCCCGGCCGGTGGCCGCGTCGAGGCAAACCAGCACATCACGCATTCCAGCGACAAAGACGCGACCCTCGTCGACGCAGGGCGTGGCCCGGATCCAGGAGCCGTTGGAGGCGGCGAAGAAGGGCACGCTCATCGCCCCTTCCCACTCGGCCTGCCAGAGCTCCGCCCCGGTGGCGGCGTCGATCGCCCGGACGTGCTCCGTCTTTTTGTCGCGGGTCTCGGTGACGATCACCGCCGTCCGGCCGTTGCCGAGGCCGGCGAGCACCGGCCCGGAATAACTCGGCCCCAGCTCGATCCGCCAGCGGCGTTCAAGCCGCTCGGAGGAGAGGCCGTCGGGCCAGTCGGCCGCCGCCACAAAGCCGTCGCGGCCTGGCCCCCGCCACTGTGTCCAGCCGGGTTCGGCCGCCACCAGCGGCAGCGCTGCGACCACAACAACCAGCGCATAAAAGCCCCCCGGCGCGAGCCGGGGGGACGGCGGGCCGTTGGGCGAGCCTGCCCTCCGTTCTCCTCCTGACCCGCCGTGACGGGCCTCTCCTCCGGAAAGCAGTTCTGAATATTGCGTTTTGGGCATACCACCGGGCCTCCCTCTTGAGCGGGCGATGCCGTAGCATACGACAACAGCCCTCTGGAGCGTGCAGTCATGCAAGAATCGATCAGGCGAATCCTTGTCGGCCTTGGCAATAGCCAGACGGCCAAAAGCGTCACCGAACACGCGATCGAGCTCGCCCGGCCGCGACAGGCCGAGCTTGTTGGAATGGCCGTGACCGACCCCGTGCGGCTGGAGTGGACCGGCCCGCGGCCGATGGGGGTGGGGGTCGAGGAGGCGACCAGCGAGCTTCGGAAGTCACGGTTTGAGAAGGCCGCCGCCGACATTGCCGCCGCCGAGGAGACCTTCGCATCCCGTTGCCGCGAGGCGGGCGTGAGCCATCGGATCAATGACGAGACGGGCGATCCCTTCGCCGTGGCTGAAGATCTCGTTCGCTACAACGACATGTGCGTGTTTGGGCTCAACGGCCTGTTCGAACACGGCGTCGTGCCCGAGCCGGTCGACGCCCTCGAGCGGCTCGTCTCGGCGGGCGTGCGGCCGGTCCTGGCGGTGGCCGAGGAGTACCGCGAGATCAAGCGGGTCCTGGTCGCCTATTCGGGCTCGATCGAGAGCGCCAAGACCTTCAAGCATTTCGTGCAATCGGGGCTCTATCCCGAAGCGGCGGTTCGGATCGTTCACTTTGGCCGCGACAAGGCGACCGCCAAGCGGCGGCTCGAGAAGTCGGCCGCCTACTTTCAGGCCCACGACCGAGAGGTCGACACCGACCATTGCCAGGGTGAGGCCTTTCGGGAGCTGCTGCCCTACGCCGAGGCCTGGAAGGCCGACCTGATCGTGGCGGGCAACAGCGCCAAGAACCTGCTGCTCCGGAAGCTCTTCGGCGAGACGGCCCTCAGGCTCCTGCGGGAGAGCCCGTTGCCGCTGTATCTGGCCCAGTGAGCGGGCTCTGCAGCAGCACCTGCCGCGCGCCGAGGCCAGCGTACGCTGCAGGCGTGCATGAAAACACGATCACCTGCAGGCCGCGATCGGCGGCGAGGTCGAGCAGCCGCTGCAGTTTGAGTTGCCGTTTGTCGTCGGCATTGGTGAAGGCGTCGTCGAAGATGATCGGCAGGCTGCCGTCGTGGCCCTCGGCAAGGATCTCCGCCATCGCCAGCCGGAAGGCGGCCGCGACCTGCTCCCGCGTCCCACCGCTAAGGCTCGCGAAATCCCAGGCGATGTTGCCCAACTCGCCGCGGGCCACGGCGAGCTTCTCGAACCGGCCGCCCGCGTAGGCGATGTCGACCGCGGTGTCGGGCCCGAGGATCGTTTGCAGATAGTCGGCGACGCGGCTGGCTAGCGGCGCTACAAACTGCGTTTCGACGGCTCGCTTCTTGGCGGCAAACAGGCTTGCCAGGAGCTTCGTGGCATCGGCGTTACGGCGGCTGCGGGTGAGTTGCGCAGCGGCCAAGCGTCGACGGACGGTGGCCCGGGCCAGGTCATCGCGGGGGTCTTCGGTGCCTTCGCGGCGGAGTTTTTCCCTGGCCACCTGGCGAGCCGTCTCGGCATCGTGCCGTTGCGATTGGAGATTGGCGACGGCCCGTTCGAGACGAGCTCGCTCGCGGGTGAGGGTCTCTGGGGCAAGCGCCGCGAGTCGTCGCTCCGTCGCCTTGGCGACCTCGGTGGCAGCGCGGGCGGCCTCATCCCGCTCCCGCACGAGTGCTGCCCGGTCACCACCAAACCGCTCGATGAGGATGCTGCGGCGGGCGGCGATCGAATCGATACGTGCCTTGGACGTCTGGATCGACTCGGCCACCTGCCGGCGGGTGGCGATCACTTCCTCGTGCCGCCTGCGGGCAGCGGTGGCGGCAGCACTGGCCGAGGCCGCGTCTTTCGAGGCCGTGTCTCGGTCTGCGTGGGCGGCGACGAGCCTGGCGTGAATCTCTGCCTTGACTGCTTCGGCCTGCCGGATGGCGGCATCGGGGGAGTCGGTGGCGGCGGCGGCGAATCCGTCGGCTGACTGGCCGGCATCGAGGTCGGTTCCGCAGCGGCGGTGAATCTCCGCCGCGACGCTGGCGATCTTGGCAACGAGGGCGTCGAATTCACGCCCTGCCGCGTCACCGCCGAGGCCGTCGATCGCGGTCTGCTGGGCCGCGATCTCCGCCTCGATCGCCTGAAGGCGGCCGACGGTCTGGCGGGCCAGGGCGGCCGATGTGATCTTGAGGGCGTCGAGGGCTGTGGCAAGCTCCCGTTGGGCCGCCTGCTCTGCCCGCGTCGCGTCGGCGAGCGAGCGGCCGCCGCCAGGGGAGATCCGCAGGATGGTCTCGTTGCCGGACGGTCCGACCGTCAGTTCGCTCTCGGCGGTGATCGTGACGGCGGCCCCGGCGGCCAGTTCGTCGCCAGCGAGATGAGCCGGGCCAGGGCCGATCATGAGCTCCACCTTGGTCGCGATCGCGTCGAGTGTGGCCGCCGCGGCGTCGCGGGCCCGCTCGAGCTTGTCGAGTTGGGCGACATCGGCGGCAGTGATCACCGGCAGATTTTTTCGCTCAGATTCGAGCCTGGTGATCGTGTCGCGAAGGGCATCGATCCGGCGACAGCGGCCGCCAAGGCGGTGCTGCTCGACGGTCAGCCGGGCCCGCTGCTCGCAGAGTTCGAGCAGTGCGACGCCCGCGGCTGCCTCCTGATGTCGGGTGCCTGAGGCATCGACGGCATCGAGGGCGGCAGTCAGTGCTTCGGTCGCGTCACGTTCGGCTGCCTCCAACGCTGCCAGTCGGTTGGTCGCTGGCTCGATCGACTCGACCAGGTCGGCCAACTGCCGTTCGCAGGCGGTGATTTCCGCGTCGGCCCTGGTGATCTCGTCGTGGGCGGCGGCAGCCGCGCGGGCGGCGGCCTGCTCTTCGGCGAGGCTGATCCGGAGATCGCCGACGGTGCGGAGCTTGTCGTTGACGAGCCGAAGCTCCTCGGCGTGGGCCGCGAGGGCGGCCTCGGCCGTCGCGATCGTGCGGTCGGCTGAGTCCATCGTTTCGACGGCAGCGTCGAGGCTGTTGACAAGCAAAGCCGCGGCGGCGAACGCCGCTTCAGCCTGGTCGCTCTCCGCGCCGGCTCGGAAGAGTTCGGAGCCTGTCTTGATGCCGCCATTCTCCCGGAAGATCGCTGCCTGGCCAGCAGCGAGCGTGCGGCTGACGCGGGCGTCGAGCGACGACTCGAGGACGCCACCCCCGCCGAGCCGTCCCAGCCGATGTCGCAGCTGCTCGGCAGGCTGCTCGGCGTTGGCCTGGGCGACGGGATCGCTTCCCGATGATCCTTGCCAGACCCAGAGGTGGGCCCATTGCATTTTCAGCCGACTGTCGACGGTGCGGCTGCCGATGTTCTCAGCATGCAACAGTTCGTGGATTTTCGCCTCCGCCTCCTCGCCGTGAAGGGTGCGGCCGCCTGCTGCGGCGGCCGACTCCCCGGCAGGGCCTTCATCGGTGAGGACGGTGGCCGACGCGGCGGTATTACCCGCGAAGGTTTTCTTGATCGTGTACCGGCGGCCCCCGGCTTCGAAGGAGACGGCGACCGCTGGATGGCCCGCGTGGAGGTCCGATCGCATCGCCTTGTGAGGACTGCTTATTCCGCGGCTCTTGAGGAAGAGGGCGTTGTGAATCGCCTCCACAAGCGTGCTCTTGCCGACTTCCTGCTCACCCCCAATGACCGTGCGAGCCGGGTCAAAAGCCACGCTAGTGGCCTTGAGGACTCGGTAGTTTTCGACGGTGACTGACAGGAGCCTCACGGAGCGACCTCCTGGTGCGCTGGGGGCACAGGGGAGTCGATGGCTGTCCCGGTCGGTGGCTCGACGGCGGGTGGCGGCTCAGTGGGCTCAGCATCGGCGGAGACAATCGCATGGAGGAGGTGGATCGCGTGCCGAATCACCTCGGGGTCAGGAAGCGAAGCGTCGGTGGGCGACGCTGCCTGGTCAAGCATGGCGACGAGCTCACTTGCCACCCGCGCGATGATCGGGTCGCTCGGCCGCTCGGCCAGGTCACGAATCTCATCAGCCGACGGGGCGAGAACCGTCTGGTCATCGAGATCGAGTCGGAGGAGCCGGGCTGTCCACGACTCGACAAGCCGGTCGAGCTCCGCCCGCTCGGCCAGCGAGACACTGCCGGTGACCTCCAGCCGGGCCAGGCAGGCATCGAAGCCGGGCCCGCCGGGAGTGGTCGGCCGCGTCGCCTCGGTGAGCCAGTCGTCGAGCTGGCGGGGACCATCGTGGTCGATGGCTGCTGCGTGCACCAGCCAGCGAAAGCAGCCCGTCGCAACCGGCTCGACGCGTGGCTCCGCAGCGCGAGCCACCGTCACCACGGCGACATGGCCCGGCTGCTGGCCCGGCTTTGGGAAGCGGTCGATCTCTGGAGCACCGCTGTAGAAGGCCTTGGGCCCAGCGGCGAGAAAGCCATGCCAATCGCCGAGGGCGAGATAGTCGAGCTGGTCGAAGGGCAGCCGGTCGAGGGCGATCGTGTTGACGCCGGTGGCCGCGGGCTCTTCGTCATCACCCTGGCTGCTGGTACCGGGGCCGACAGATCCACCGCCGAGCGACCCTGCTGCCACGGTCGAGCCAGGTGCGAAGACGGTCGTGCTGCCGTGCGCGATCACGATCCGAGGCATCTCGCCGAAGGTCGTGAAGTCGAGGCTGCGAATCCAGGCGGTAGGATCGTCGGCCTCGTGACGGCGGCGCAAGGGACAGGGCAGGAGCAGCACGTTCGGCGAGTCGCTCCCAGGCACGGCGACGACCACTGGCAGAGGGTCGAGCAGGAGGTGGAAGTTGGCGGCGAGCCTGCTGTGCTCACGCTTGAAGAAGGGCTGCTCCCAGAGGCTGTCAGGGCCGCCGTGATCGTGATTTCCGGGGATGCAGTAGACGGGCACCTCGAGCGACGCAATCGCCCCCAGGGCGGAAGCGACGGTGGCATTGGTCGGAGTAGGCGAGTCGAAGAGATCTCCCGCCACGACCACGAAGCCTGCTCGGCGCTGGCGGACCACGTCTCCAATCCGGCGGATCGCCTCGATTCGCTCCTGCTGAACCCGGGCCCGCTTGGCCGGGTCGGCGATTGAGGCAAAGGGCTTGCCAATCTGCCAGTCGGCAGTGTGGATGAACGTGATCATGGGCAACTTCCCGAGCGTCCCGCCGCGGAACGGTCGGACGGGTAGTGTACGAAAGTTCAACGCAATGTCAAGCCGCTAGAGCCGATCGGCCAGGCCGCTGGCGCGGCGGATCGGGCGGGAGACCGCCGCCGCGATCACGTCCCGCGTGCCCACGACCGTCACGCGTTCGATCGCCCGGGTGACACCCGTATAGAACAGTTCCCGGGAAAGAATCCGGCTGGCTCGCTCGGGGAGCACCACCACCGCGTGGCGATACTCCGATCCCTGGCTCTTGTGGATCGTCAGGGCATGCACCGTGGCGACCTCATCGAGCCGGGCCACCGCGACCCGCCGCACGGAGCGACCCTGCGGGAAGGCTGCCTCCCTGCGAGCCATGCCGGTAGGAGCCTGGGCTGACTCCAGACCTTGCCGGCCGAGAGCGGATGCATAGCCACTCGAGTCTGCCGCTGGAAGGATCAGGCCGATGTCGCCGTTGAAGAGATCGAGCGCCGGCGTGTTGCGGGTGATCATCACGGGCCGGCCGGGGTACCAGGGCGGCCCGCCAAAGACCCCCAGTCGCTTCTCGACCGTGGCATTCCAGCCGGCGGCACCGAGCCAGCCCGAGCGATGGGTGGAGAGGACCTGGAGATCCTTCTGGGCCTCGACCGCGGCGGCCGCATCGCCAGCCCGGGCCAACTCCCCGAGTCGCTCGGCCTGGGCCACCACCTCGCCGATGAGCGAGTCAAAGTCAGGCGAGCCTGGTTCGATCCAGCTGACAGGGCCCGCGAAGAGTTCCGCCGGCTGCCGGCCGGCCGTTTCGAGCAGATCGAGCACACCGGCTGCGTCGCCGGCGAGGATCGCATCGGCCAGGGCCCCGATCTCCGCGCCGAAGCGATGCCGCGTGACCAGGCGATCGGTGACGGTCGCCAGCGGTGAGCCCTCCCGGGCCGCGGCCCGGGCGATGTCGGCCAAGACCGAGCCCGCCTCCACGCTTGCCAGTTGATCGGGATCGCCCACGAGCAGGAGTTCCGTGTCGGCCGAGATGGCGTCAAGCAGCCGGTACATGAGCGTGCTTGACAGCATCGAGGTCTCGTCGACGACCACGAGGTCGTAGGCCAGCGGATGGTCGGCGTTGAAGCGATACCGAGGCGAGCCTTGGGGCCGCACCTTGAGGAGCCGATGCACCGTCACCGGCCGGGCGGCGTCGATGGCATCGAGGACCGGCTGCGGTGCCTGCTCGGCCAGGCAGCGATTCCGCAGCGCCTCGGCCATCCGAGCCGCCGCCTTGCCGGTCGGCGCGGCAAGCGCGATCCGGGTGAGCGGATCGGCGGTGAACGTCTCGATCAGCCGCCGGGCTACCTCGGTCGTCTTGCCTGTGCCCGGACCACCGAGCAGGACCCGGATGCGGCCCCGCGGAGCCGCCGGTTCGCCAGCAGCGACGGCATCGATTGCCGCCCGGCTGCCTCCCATCAGGCGGTCCGCGATGGCGCGTTCCTCATGGAGCGAACGGGCCAGGTAGAGCCGCTCGCCATCGAGGATGAAGGGGGCGCGGTCGCCGAGACCACCCACCAGGGAGCCTGCGGAGCGAAGTGCTCGTTTCCAGGTTGCGGCGTCATCCGGCCAGGCCAGGGAACTGTTGCCGGGGAGTTCACCGCCAAACCAGTCGGCGATTCGGGCAAGATCGACGCACGTATGGCCGTCGCGGGGCGTGCGGAGGGCCAGCCCGAGGGCCAGCCAGGCCAGCAGGTCGAGGCCGCCGGGTTCCGATGACGGCGGCTCGCCTGCCGCGGGCAGCTCGCGGGCAGCCAGCGACACGAAGACACCCACTGCCGCGACGTCGTCGGGCGAGATGATACCCGCATCGAGGTAGGGAGCGAGATCAGCCGGCGGTTCAGCCGTGAGGAGTATTGTCATCAGTTCTCACCTCCGCCCGCCAATAGGTCGCTGAGCCGTCGCCAGAGCGAAGCCGGGGGCAGCCAGGCAAACACACCGTAGCGATGGCCCTTCTCGTCGACCGGTGTCGTGGGCCCGTGCATCCCCCGGGTGAATCCGTAGACCACCCCCGCCAGGCATTCGCCGGCGTCCCAGCCGGCCGGCTTGACCGGCCCGAGCCGCCAGCGGAGCAGCCGGTAGACGGCCGTCCCGTAGATCAGCGCTTGCAGTGGATAATGATGATCCTGCATCGCCGTCACCAGCCGGCTCGGGGCGTAGGCGGCCAGCGGCACGGCATCGTCGCGGCGGTGCAGTCTGTTGGTCTTGTAGTCGGCGATCAGGAGTCGTGGATCGTCTGCCGGCCGCCCGGGCAGGCGAAGCACGGCGTCGATCGAGCCGTTGATCAGACCGGCCAGCGGGATGTCGAAGGCGGCCCCGGCCAGCACGCGTGCATAGTCGGCCAGCAGGTCGTCAGGCGGAAGGCTGGCGGCGAGCAGCCGGCCCACGTGGCTGGCTTTCACACCGGCGGCAAGACCGGCCAGGCCCATCTCGAAGTCGAGTTCGGCAAGCCGATCCGCCGGGGAGAAGTCGGCGAAGCAGTGATCGCGGAAGCTGGCGGCGGCCGGCCCGCCGAAGGGCGTTTCCAGAGTCGCGGCAATCATCGTCGCCAGCGGCTCGTGATGCGGCCGGAGAAGTGCGGAGGTGGCGACGTCTGCCACGATGCTCGTCACAGTGGCCGCGCTGCCGGCCGTGTCACCCCCGGGGGCGACCGCGAGCCGTTCGAAGATCTCGTGGACGGCCGAGCCAAAGGCCGTCCCGGCCGGCAGGTCGGGGATCGAGAACGAAGCGAGTTCCGCGGAGGAAGCCGCCCCGGTCGCGGCCGCAGGCGGCGGGCCTCCCCGAGCGGAAGCCGGTGCGGCTGCTGCGTCGCCGCGTTCGCCCGCGAGTTCGTCGTGGCCACGGCCGGGGGGAGCATGGTCGCTTGCCTGGCCGCGAGCAGCAGCGGCCACGATGCCGCTGAACGAGGTGCGGCGATACGTCTGCTGCACCTCAGCGGGCAGCGGGGCGACCGTGGGCTGGTCGGGCGATCCCCCTGCGTCGCTCGGCCGCCACTGCCGGGGCAGTCGGGGCAGATCGGCGGCGGCACGAGCGGGCGGCGGGCTGGTCACCACCGCATCGAGTATGCCGCTGCTGCCATCGGCCTGGCAGATCACGCAGAGGTGATGCCGCGGCCGCGTCAGGGCGACGTAGAGCAGCCGGCGGAGTTCCTCATTGGCAGCCGCCAGGACGGAGTCGCTGGCAGGCTTCGAACCGGTCCCTGAGAGGGCGTAGGCCACGTCGAGCCGCCGTTCTCCGCCGGCATAGAAGACGGCCGGCCCCGGGGGAGTCCGCTCCTTCTCGTTCCAGTCGTCGACGACCACGACACAGGGAAACTCCAGCCCCTTGGCGACATGCACCGACATGATTCGCACGGCATCTTCGTCGCTCTCGACCCGCCTGCTGACGAGGTCCGACTTTTCATCGCGGCGGGCCAACTCGGCTATCCGCTCGAGCATCAGGCGGGCGTGGCAGCCGCGGCCGCCGGTGGCGTCGTGCAGCAACTCCACGAGGTGGGCCAGATCGACGATGTGCCGTTCGCCGTCGGGGCCGGCGGCCAGCCGCCCGGCCATCGAGACGTCGCTCATGATCGCGGCCCGCACCGCCGCGATGCCCCGCGCCTGGAGCGTTGCGTGGAGCGCCGCGATCTGTTCCTGCACCGCCTGCTCCGCTTCCTCGCCGAGCCGGCCAACGGCGGTAAGCGGGTAGCCGAAGAAGACCGTCGCCGCCGCCCGCCTGACGCGGCTGCCGCTGCCAGGTCGCTCCATCGCCTCGAAGAGCACCCGCAGATCATCGGCGGCCTGCCCTCGCATCACGCTGGCCGTGCCGGTGCTCACCGCCGGGATGCCCACCCGCGCAAGCCGCTCCTCGATCGCCTTGCCGATCGCGTTGACGCGAACGAGCACGCAGATGTCGCGTGGCTTGATCGGCAGCACTGCCGGCCCGGCCTCGCCGCCCGTGAATCGTCCCTGATCGAGCAGCTCGAAGACCTTCCGGACGGCCAGGTCGGTGGCCCAGCCATCGCCCCGGTCGACGAGCTCGACCGGCGGCAGATCGACCAGCCGCGACACACCCCGGTGCTCGGCGGCCGTGACCGGCTGATAGCTGATGCCCGAGCCGAACGACGCTCCCGCCAAGGCCTCGTTGAGGGCGTCGAGGAGCGGGCCGTCGGAGCGAAAGTTTTTCGCGAGCGTGCGACGGGGACGGCCGCCTGCTTCCCCCTCGGCAAACCGCAGGTAGGCGTTGATGTCGGCTCCCCGAAAACCGTAGATCGCCTGCTTGGGATCACCGACCGCGAGCAGCCGCCGCCCGTCATCACCGGCCTCGGGGCCTGCCGTGGGAAAGAGTTCATGGAAAAACTCCCACTGCAGCCGGCTCGTGTCTTGGGCCTCATCGACGATCGCCAGCCGGAACCGGCGGCGAAGTTCTGCCAGGAGCGCCGTCCGCTCCGGCCGGCGGACCTCTTCCCAGGCCATTCGCAAAAGGTCGTCAAAGCTCGGCGTGGCCTGCATCGCCTCCCGCACTCGCGTTCCACAGGATTCCACGATTGCCACCGCCTGCTCCAGACGATCCGTTTCCTCGGCCGGCCGGCCGGTCGGGTCAAACCAGGGCACGATGAAGGGATCGCGAAGGCCCGCGGTGACGACCGCCACGAGGCGGGACTCATCCCAGCTGCGGCCCGCGGCCGCCTCGCTGACAACGGCGTCGTTGACGGCCTCGCCCACCGTCCGCCCAAGACGATCGTCGTCGCCGGCATCGCCCGGGTCGATTCCCGCCATCCGCAGGACGCGGCTGCAGATCGAATGGATGGTGCCGATCGTCGCCGTGTCGAACTCGGCGATGGCCCGTTCGAGACGACGGGCCATTGCGAGTCGGTCTGCGCTGGCGGCTTGGAGGAGGGCGACATCGAGTTCGTCACGGGGCTCGGCGGCGTCGAGGCGGAGCAGCCGGGCGGTCGCCACGAGTCGCCCGCGAATCCGGTCGCGAAGTTCGGCAGCGGCGTTGCGGGTGTAGGTCGTGACAAGGACCATCCCGATCCTGAGGCTTTCGTCCGTGGCCAGGGCGAGCGTGACGTAGGCCGCCACCGAGTAGGTCTTGCCGGTGCCGGCGCTCGCCTCCACGACCGTGCCGGAAGGAAGCGGATACTCGGTGAGATCGAATGCCGGCGGGCTGGCGATTGGATGGGTCATGTGAGGCGATACTCCGATGAGCCGGATCTGCCGGTGAGCGTGAGGCAGGCCGCGTATCGATCGAGGAAATCGAGAGTCGGCGAACCTGGCGGGAAGACCTCCTCATAAACGGGCTTGAGACCGTAGACGAACGCCTCGCTCGAGCGGGCGAAGTCGCGGCCCCAGGGGCCGCCGCGGACCACCGCCTCAAACTTCTCCCGCCGCTTCGCCGCAGGCGTCTCGCCCAGCCCGAAGACGCCACGTGGCTCAGCGAGGGCTTCGCGGGCGAGGTCGACCAGCGCCGCAAGCCGCTGCCGGCAGTCGACATCGTCGTCGACAAGGATCGTGCGGAGCTGGCAGGGATTGATCGGCTTGCCGCCAGGAGTCGTCTTGCCGGGCGACCAGGATTTGTTGCGGGCGATGATCGACACCGTTTCGACATCGAGTCCCGCCGCCCGTGCCGCCACCAGCCGGACCGCAGCGACATGGAGCGGCCGGCCCCAGGTGTCGCGTTCGGCGTTGCCGGTGGTCACCTGGACGAGTCGCCGCGACGGCTCGTGCACGCCCACGAGGTGACCGGCCACCCGGCCCCCGCCGATGTCCACTCGCAGCTCCCGCGACACGAAGCCCGCCAGCGGCACACCCTTGGCTCCGCCGATCGCCACGATGCCGCGAGCCAGGCTGACGATCTCGTCTCGCTGGGCCTCGCCGTGGGGGCCGATCGGCAGCCGGCCGCTGGCATCGAGCGCTTCAAGCCAGGCCGTCTCCCCGGCGGGATCCGCCACGAGCAGCCCGAGCAGCTCTTCGGTGGCTCGGCGAACCTCGCGGGATGAGAAGGCCAGCGGGAAGGTGGCCGGCGTCTCAGCCTCATCGGCTCGCCAGGTGTCGATGCCGAGGGTTTCTTCGAGGTGGAGTTTCAGCGGATCGCCCGCCAGCCGTTCGAGCAGTTCGAGGGCCACCACCGGCGTCGGCGGGATCGGGGCTGCGGCGGCAGTTCGTGGCGCGGCCTCCTGGCCGATGCGGGCCGACACGTCCAGGGCGGTTGGATCGTGGCTCCAAACGATCCCCGGCTGCACCGCGTCGGGCAGAAAGTTCCGGCGGCTGAGCTGATGGCGGGGATGTGAAATCTCGACAGCCGGCTCGGGGCCGGCGGGCTCGCCCCCGCAATGCCGAAGGGCGAAGTCGGCCAGTTCGGCGAGCGGCGTGACCAGTGGCACCGGCTCGTTGGTCTTAATGTTCTGGCCTGTGCAGGTGATCAGCAGCCGGTCGGAGGCGGCCAGCAGGCAGTCAAGCAGGGCCCGCCGTTCGTCGATTCGCGGGTCGACATCACCGACGAGTTGCTGGCGGGCGACGAGATCGTCGCCCTCGGCCTCCGATCCGCCGACGGCGCCGTCGTCGTAGCCGACGACGCAAATCACGCGAAAGGGCACGCCACGGAGCGGGAGCATGGAGGAGGCGGTGATCGCTCCGGTCCGCAGCGGCTGACGGCCCGCCTTGTCATTGAGCCAGCCGGTGATGAGTTCGCGGACGTCGTCGAAGGGAACGGGTGTCTGCTCGGCAGCGGTGCCAGTCGCCGCCTCACGAAGCCGCCTCAGGCAGGCGAGGGGCTCGACCAGGTCGCCGCATTCCCGGCCGCAGAGGTCGGCCAGCACCGCCTCGATCGCGGCGCACCAGCCGGCGGCCGGCTGTCGCATGGCGGTGCTGGATTCGAGTCGCTGGATCACCGCTAGAATTCGCACCAGCGACGTGATGGCGGGGATGTCTGCGGTATCGACGTCGGCCAGCGGCACGACTCCGCCGAGTTCGGCCCGCGGCGGGGCGTCGGGAAGGGCCGCTCCCAGGAGCATTCGCTCCAGGCCCCGTTTCCAGGTATGGATTTCCGGAATGCCGTCCATGCCGCGGCGGCTGCGATGGGCGGCATCGAGCCCCCAGCGAACCTCGCTCCGCTCGACGAGATCGGTCCAGGTGGCGGCCGTCTCGTCATCGATGCCGAACTGGGCCCGGACAAGAGGATGGCCGGCGACCGCCAGCACCTCATCGATGCCGCACCGCGACCCGGGCAGTGCGAGCAGGGCTGCCAGCAACTCGGCTCCCGGACTGACCTCCCGGATGCCGCGGTCGGCAATCCGCAGCGGCAGGGAGACCTCGGCCGCGATGCCGGCGGCGGCCGGCCGCCCGACCAGCGTACGACCAAAGGTGGCGGTCAGGTGCGGGGCGGCCTGCTCGATGCAGGGGCTCACGATCGCCACCTCGTGGGGCTCGAGGTCGGGGAGATCGGCGAAGCAGTGGAGCAGTGCCTCGTGGATCACCTCCGCTTGACGGGCAAGATTGTGGCAGCGATGGATCGAGAAGGAGGGATCGGTCGCGAGGGTGTGGGCGGCTGGCTGCGGCGGGCTCCCGGTGGCGACGGTCGCCTGCATCCGGCCGAGCAGCGTAGCGGGCAGGGGGCCCGGGGCACGAGCCCCGCCCATGACCGCCACCCCTTGCGATGCCAGCAGGATCTGCTGGTTCTGGATGCCTGCCAGCCAGGTTCCCACCAAGGGATCGACCCCGTCGAGGAGTTCCGGCTCCTCGCGGCGGCGAGCAATGCCGGGCGTCGGTTCGGGAAGCGTCGGCTCGAGTCTCCGTTCGAGCCCGGGCGACGGATGCACGAGCAAGACCTCGACGTCGCAGACCTCTCCCAGGGTCCGCAGGCATTCGAGTTGGAAGAACGAGAGCGACTCGACACCCGCCACCAGCAGCGGCCCGCGGTGTGCCTGATGCGCCGCCGTGAGCCGGCTCGGTGGCGGCGGCTCGCCGATCGCCTGCCTGATGATTTGCCAGAGATCGAACTGCCAGCGGTCGGCCGCAGGGAGTTTGTCGGGCACCGGCTCGCCGTCGTGAACCTCGTCGGAGGTGGTGGGGCTCAGCACCGGATTTGGTGGGCTGCGATCCCACTGGCGGATCATCAGTGGCCGGCGGACGTGATATTCGTCGAACCGGATCGCCAGCCGGCGGGCTGCCAGCAACGGATGATGTGCATGGTCGATCGGCAGGCCGGCCGTGAGGTCTCCAGCAAGCGCTTCGAGCACGGCGAAGGTGAGCCGGTCGACGCTCCAGGGATCCGGTCCAACAACGGGCTGTTGGGCCAGCAGAGGAATCGATCCGGGAAACAGGAAATCGACGTTGGCAACGATGCCGTCGCCCCGGCCGGCGCCGCTTGCTCCGAGGCATTCCGCGAGCATCGCCTCGAGCCAGGCCCGGGCACCGGCGTGTGGCACGACGATTCGCTGCCGCAGAAACGGATCGCCCGGCCGTGACAGAAACCGCACGACCGCCGGCAGCACGTCGGCGAGGCAACGGACGAGGTGGACGCGGAGCGACATCGGGCGGGCGGCTCAACGAAGAAACAAAGCAGCTTCCAGCCCGCTCGTTGTATCACCACTCCCCTGACAAGAGTGGTCAGGGAGGCCGGGCGGGCCCGCCGGGAGTCACGGTCCTCTGGGCAGCCTGGAAAACCTGGGGAGAGGAGGGACGGGGCTGCGGCCGGAGTCGGCTGCCGGCCTTGACCCCGAGAGCCGGAAGAATCATCAAAGTCACCAGGGCGGGACGCCCGATTGCTCTGTTCAGGCGGATGCGGGTGGGTCCGTGCCGCCGTGCCCCTTCTCGGCCCGCAAGGATAGGCCCAGGATGCTCTACAGCCCGGCCGCACGCGTCGCCTTCGCGCATTACCCGAAGACGGCCGGCTGCTCGATGACCGAGTGGTTCCAGCGGGTTTTTCCCGAGGCGGCCCATGTCGATCCGGACAATCCCCATGTCCCGGTTCGGGCATCACTGGAACTTCTCGGCCTGGTCGCGAAGCCGATCCAGCGTCCGCGTCTGACCCGCGAATGCCTGCGGGTCTTGCGGAGGATCGTGCCGGGAATGACCGCTCGCAGCGAGCCGTGCGACGTGCGGATCATCGGGGTCGTTCGCGAGCCCTTCGAGATGCTCGTCTCGCTCTACGAATACTGGCGGCGGTACGACTTCCGCGAGGAACCGGCCGTCGGGCTGATCAGAACGGCGCGGACCGGCACCTTCCGGCAGTTTTTGGAACTGGCCGTCGGCGAGCGGCAACTGGTCAACTACCACACCCACTTCGACGTGGGCGGGCCCGCCTGGGCCGGGACGCGGCTGCTCGACTTCCAGTCGCTCGAGCCGGCGCTCGAGACGGTCTGCGCCGAGTTCGGAATCGAGGCCGCGGCCGGTCTTGGCTGCCTCAACGCGGCGCCGAGGCGGCGGGATGTGGGCGGCTACCTCGCCGAGGCCGGTGGCCTCGTCTTCGAGGTCCGCTCCTACTTCCGCTGGTATTACGAAGAGGCGACGCGGATCATGATCCGCGGCCGGCAGCTGCAGTTGCTGCGTGCTGCCTGAGATGCGGGCGACGAAGTGACTCGGGAACGGCTGCCGGCAGCGGTAGCGTGGCCGGCTCGAGAATGTCGGCGAGCCGGGCCTCAAATGCTTCGGCTGACCAGTCGGCCAGAATGGTTGACCGGGCGGCCGCGGCGGGCCGCCGGCGGGCGGCGGTCTCGATCGCCAGGGCCAGATCGTCGGCGGTGCAGCCGGCTGCGACTCGCATGGCCAGTTCGGCGGGAAGTTCACGAAAACTGCCCACGTCGGCGACGACCAGCGGGGTGCCGAGGCCCAGCAGACGGCTGACCGCTCCTGACGACTCACCGAAGGTGGGCGAGCGGAGCTGGACCGCCACGTGAACCCGCTGCATAGCGGCGGCCAGCGAGGCGTCGTCGGGGGCGTCGATGACGTTCTGGCGGACCGCCGCGGGAATCTGGAGCCGGCGGCAGTAGCGACGGGCCTCCCAGCCGGCGATTACCAGCTCGACCGTCTGCCGGCGGGCCAGCACGCCAGCCGCCCGGGCGAGCAGATCGAGCCGCTTGGAATCACCGGCGAGCCCGAAGCTGCCGATCCGAAGCGGTTGCGTGGCGACGAGCGGTGGCGACTGACATGGCGGTTCGGCCGAGCGGGCCACCGGCAGGAAAGCCAGGTCGATCGTCCAGCGATCGGCCAACGGTCCCACCGCAGCCCGGATCAGTTCCCGGCAAGCGGCCGAGTTGACGATCAGCCCGTCGAGTTCACCCCGCTCGGCGAGGAACCGCAGGCAGCTGCCGACCGCCGGCTTGGCATCCAGGGCAGCCCGGATCCAGGGCACCGTTGTTTCGCACTGCTCGGCAGCTGGTAGCCGGGCGGCCTCCGCGCCCAGCCAAGCCTTGAAGAGTCCGTCAAGTGCTGCCTCATGGAGGTAGGCGAGCCGCCGCGGCAAAGTTCCCCGTGATCGCATCAGCGCGTTGAGCACGTTCACGTGATGGGCGGAGTTGCCGAGCACGAAGATGGCCGTGTCGTGGCGATCCCGCTGAAGGGCAGCCGAAGCGGCCTCGGTCGGAACCACAGCGTTGCCTGGGAGGAGCTCGGGCTGCGGGGCGGGCCGGAGAGCCGGGCCGGCCTCGTAGAACACCGTCTCCCACCGCCTGCCCTGGAGGTGGGCGAGCGTGTAGGCGGCGATCCCGGTGCGTGCGGGGGGCAGGGCGGCCACAACAGCCAGGCGGTGACGGGCAGGACCGGGCTGCGAAGCCCGCGGCCTTGTGGCGGCGGGAGACCGCGGGGCCAGCCGCTCGAGAATCCGGTCGGCTGCCCGATCCCAGCCGAGTTCCTCGGCCAGGAGCCGGCGGCCATGGGCCAGCGACCTCGCCTGGAGGGTCGGGCTGGCGGCCAGGCGTGTCATCGCTGTGGCGATCGAGTCAGGCTGCGTCGGATCACAGCCGAGTTCCGGCAGCACAAGTTCTTTGATGCTCGACGTGGCCGAGCCGACCACTGGAATGCCGCAGGCATGGGCTTCGAGCACCGGGAGGCCGAGGCCCTCGTAGAGCGACGGATAGACAAGCATCTCGGCGTGCTGCATCAGGCCGACAAGCACCTCGTCACTGACGTATCCCGTACAGACGAGGGCCCGCTGGGGCAGCCCCGCTGCCGCCGCCACCTGCCGAAGGGCGGCGATCCGCTCCTCGGAGAGCGTGCAGACAATGGCGAGCTGACGATCGGGATGCGCGGCGTGAAAGTCGGCAAAGGCTGCCACCGTCGTCTTCAGGTTCTTCCGCCAGTCGTCACCCCCGATGCAGAGGCAGTAGCGGCCGGTGAGGCCATGGGCGGCGGGCAGGCCGGCGGTTACCGCGGCGGGACGTTCCATCAGCATCCGCTTGCGGTGGTCGATGTCGCCGTAGATGCAATCGATTCGGGCCGGATCGACGGCGGCATGCCGAATGGCGTCGTGGCGGCTGGCCCGGCTGATGGCGAAGAGCCAGTCGCTCTGCCGCATTGCGGAGAGGGAGTCGAGGTATTGCCGGCGGATTCGGTCGGCGGCCAGGTAGCGATCGGGGAAGAGCAGCGGCACCAGGTCGTAGACGATTCCCAGCCGGCGGGGCCGCTGCCGGCGGAGGCAGGCGGGCAGGAGAAAGTCGGCCCCACAGCCTCGCTGGGGAAGAAAGAAGCAGCCGGTGAGCACCGCATCGATCGGTGGCGGATGCGGTCCGGCGAGGTCGGTGACGGTGCACCAGCGGGCATGGGCTTCCAGGTCGTCGGCCCGGCTGGGAAGCGGCCAGCGGGGATCCCGGAGGAGCAGCCAGCGGGTTTCGGTCGGCCGGCGGATCAGTTCGGCGGTGAGGCTCTGGGCGTAGGCGGGAATCCCGCGGTCGCCATTGAACTGACAGGCCCGCAGGTCGACGAGCACCGTGGGGGAGGTCATGCTGCCTCCTGGGTGTCCGCAGGGTCGCGAGGCTGCGGGCTTTCCGCCGGGCTGGAGTCCGCGTCGAGCCGCAGGTAGGCCAGGCCGGTCAGTTCGCGGACAAGTCCTTCGAGCTCCTCGACCCGTCGCTCCAGGCGGGCGATCCGGCCGCCGTTGCCGCCCCAGCCTGCCCGCCGAATGAGGTCGCGGAGCGGCCGCAGCCCGCGCCGCTCGATCGCTTTGGCCCAGCGTCGCACCGACATGCCGTGGGGTGTCCTTCCGCTGTGGGGGCTCGCCGCCGGGTCAGGCGGCCGAGCGACCGTCGAGCTGGTGGCCCGCCGCCGTGATTGCCGCCAGCACCTGGTCGGCGGTGTGGGTCCAGGGTGTGGGCTGAAACTGCTCGCGGATCGTCGCTTCCCGCTGCCGTACCCACTCGGGCTCGGCCAGGGTCTTGTCGATCAGCCGAACCAGTCCGTGGACGTCAAAGGGGTCAAAGAACGCCGGTAAGTCGCTGCTGATCTCGGGAATGCTGGTGGCTTCGGAGGCCAGGCAGAGCCGTCCGTGCCCGAGGCTCTCGGCCACCGGAAGGCCCCAGCCTTCATACCGCGACGGGTAGATCGTGGCGGCGCAATGCCGGTAGTACCACGCCAGTTCGGTGTCTTCGACGCCGTGCAGCAGGTGGATGCGTCCATTGACGGTTCGATCGTGGCGAATCTCCCGTAGCAGATCGGTGACAAACACGTGGGGCACGCCCAGGCAGACCAGATCGGGACAGCTCTCGGGATCGCGGGCGGCCAGCACCTGCCAAGCGTCGTAGAGCAGCCGATGATTCTTGCGGACATCAAGCGTCGAGACACAGACAAAGAACGGCCTGCGGGGAACGAACCGAGGCAGGGGAGGCGTCGGCTCGTCGCCCGAGGGCAGCGTGTCGCCGAGCCGGACGACCGCGACGGGGGGGGTGGCGAAGCGGCTTTCCTCGCAGTATCGCTCGATCTCTCGGCGGGAGAACTCCGAGATCGTGAGCACGCTGGTCGATTCGGTCAGCACGTTGCGGGCCCAGGTGGTCACCTCCTTGACGGTCTGCTCGTCGACCCACTGCGGCTTGATGACCGGGATCAGGTCGTAGATCATTCGCAGCACGGTGACACCTTGTCGCCGCAGGGCGGCGGCAGCCTCGGCATGGCCGGCAATCGGCCAGGAGGCGCCCAGCGAGAGCAGCACGTCGCCAGGGCCGATGGGCCCGCCGGCCGAGATGACAGGTGTCGTCACCGGACGGGTGTGACCGCCGCCGCGGAGTGCCGGCCGCAGAGACGGCAGCGGCCGGCGGCCCACAAAGAACCGGACGCTGGCCCAGCGGCGAAGCCGCTTGCGGAGCTGCCGCGAGGCCTGCTTGAACTCCCGGAATGCAAGCCGCAGTTCGGCGGCGGCCGGGCTGGTGCCGAAGATCGTGTCACGACTGATCAGCCGCTTCTTCCGTCGCTGGATCGATGGCTGTGGCGAGGCCGCTTCCATGGGCTGGCAGCTGTCGCTGACTGATTCGGCGGGCCAGGGGAGGTGCCGCTGGACCGCAGGGGGGAGGGCAGCCGCCTCGATCGGCACGAAGCTACCGCAGTCCTGGTCGAACTCCACGAGCCGCAGGTCGAGCCCGCGGTCGACGAGCCCCTGGAGGATGCCGACGGTCGTCCGCTGAATGCCCGTCAGGTGGGGCAGCGTCCAGGTGGTCAGGTCGGAGACGTCGTACCAGGTTGTCACGGAAGAAGGCTCTCGGATGTGGGCTCGGGGTGGTGGCGGTGGTCTTGGTTCAGGCGGCCTGGGGGGGCTGCGAGAGGAAGTGTCCTGGCACGAGCGTGAAGCCGTCGGTCACGTTGGCCGGGTAGGAAAGCGGCATCCGCAGGCTGGGCTCCTCGCGGCGGTGGTAGAAGCGATTGAGGCCGTCGAAGAGGGCAAACTCGTAGCCGTGTTGGAAGAGGATGCCTTCCCAGTCGAACCAGGCTGGCTCGTAGGAGTAGGGATCGCAGCCGGGCAGCTTGGGTTTGATCGCTTCCAGGAGGATCACCCGCGGCCGAAACGAGCGCCAGTCGTTGCCCAGGAGCACGTCCCGCTCGGCCCCTTCGACGTCGATTTTCAAAAACTCGACCTCGCCGGGAGGAAGCTGCTTGGCGATCTCGGCCAGCGTCGTCATCGGGACGGTGTGGGTCGACCGTTCAAAGCCGAATCCGGCCACGGCCTTGGGGTCGAAGGTCTCGCAGTAGGTCGAGAGGCCGGAGTCGCCCCACTCGTGGAAGGCGACGCTGCCGACCTCGGGCCCGCAGACGACGTTGAGATTCCAGTCGCGGGGTCGGGCCTGCTCAAACTTCTCGTGGAACCGTTTGACAGGTTCCACGTTCACCCCTGACCAGCCGCGGTCATAGAAGTGCTTGGTGACCGAATCGATCTGGGGGTCGAAGCCGCCAATGTCGACGTAGCGACCCTGATCGACATTGTGAAAGACCCGCTGAAGGATCACGTCTTCGAAGTTCTGGGCGTAGGAGATCATTATGGGCGGCGGGTTGGTGACGAGGGTGAGGGAGGGTAGTCAGGGAGCCTTGCGGATCACCAGGGCGATCGAGGTGGAGGCATGGCCGGCCAGTTCGAGCCGGAGATGCTTGACCTTGGGCGGCGGCGTGGAGCCCCAATCGCAGAAGGGGGGCTGATCGACGAATCGATCGAGCCGATGGCGGCCGGGATGAACGTCGAGCGGCTCAACCGTGTGGCCTTGGGCGGTGAGCCGGCCGCAGACCTGCTCCATGTCGCGGAGCCGATAGATGACGCACGGGCCGTCGGCGAGGGTGGCGTCGTTGCTCGAGAGATTGAACTCGGTCGTGTGCACGGCCACTCCGCCCGGCCGGAGGCAGTCCATCTGCCGCTCCAGAAAGTCGAGGCCGAGCTGGAGGGAGCCGCAGTGCTCGAAGGAGCAGGTCGACCAGGTGAAGTCGTAGCCGGTGAGATCGGCCGGCACGTCGTTCATATCGACCGGGCGAAACGAGACCCGCTCCCGGAAGGCCTCGGCCTCGCAGAGGCCGGCGGCATTGAGGGCGTCTCGTTCCCCCACCCACTGCCCGGAATCGGCCCAGGGATTCCGCCGCTCGTCATCGGCGGGCAGGTCGGTGGCGGTGATCTCGCAGCCGCGGGCGGCAAAAACCGCCGGGAGCTTCTCGGCGCCGACGGCGAAGCCGAGCCCTCGGCGGCCGGGCCGGAGCATGTCGCGTTCCTCGAGCGCCTGACAGATGAAGGCGAGTTCCCAGAGCTTGCGGTGGGGCCGCCAAGGCTCGCCCAGGACCACCGCCCAATGGCGGAAGGTGTCGGAGTTGAGGGTCCCGAACCGACAGAGCTGTGAGACGAGCTGGCGGGAGTCATCGCGGCGAGGCCCGCGGAGATGCAGTTCGGGCCGGTCACGGCGGAGCCGATGCGGCCGCACGGCCGGACCACCCACGAGCGGTTTGAGCCACCGCCGGACTTTGGTTGCAAGCGCTGCCACGTCGATCTGCCTCCCTGTCACTGCCCTGCCACCCGATGGCGAGCGAGTCTCGTGCTGGGCAAGAGACGCTGGCCGGGGCGGCTGCGGCAGATTCGGCGTTGGCGGGACTCCCGCAAACGCCGGGGGGAGACTAGCAACCGGCCGACACCCGAGAAACACCGTTTTTCTCGGCCGAAACCCCCACGACCGACTCATACACCCGGGCGTAGCCCCGGGCGGTGGCTCCCCAGGAGTAGGTCGAAGCATGAGCCCGGGCCCGATCGGCAAACTCGGGATCGGCCGCGAAGGTCTCCATGCCGGCGGCAAAGGCAGCGACCATGGCGGTCGGATCGAAGGAGTCGAGGTAGAAGCCGTGCTCGCCGGCGATCTCCGGCAGGCAGGTCGTCCGGGCCATGAAGACCGGCTGGCCCGCCTCCATCGCCTCGAGCACCGGAAAGCCGAAGCCTTCGGTGAGCGAGGGAAACAGAAAGGCCTCGCAGTTCTCATAGAGCCACTGGCGGTCGGCGTCGCTGACCTCCCCCGGGAGAATCGCCCGCCCCTCCAAGCGACGCCGGGAGATCTCCCGGCTGAGGAAGTCGCCGTAGGGGGTTGCCTTCTTGCCGGCGATCACCAGCCGCCGGTCGGGCAGCCGTTCGATCAGGTCGAGGAGGACGTGAAAGTTCTTATGGGCCAGGCAGTTGCCGACCGTGAGCAGGAACGCCCCCGGCGGTAGCCAGGCCGGCCGGCTGGCTGCCGGGGCAGGCGGCGGCGAGAGCCCCAGCGGCACGACGTGAATCGGCCGGCCTCCAAGGCGGAGCCGGCTGGCCACATCGTCGGCGACGAACTGCGAGTCGGTGACCACGGCCGCAGCCCGGTCGATCTTGATCTGGATGTCGGCGAGCTTGCGGGCGATCTTGCCCACCTGCTCGTCATGGGGCGCCTCGTGCAGGAAGTTGAGATCGTGGATGGTGAGCACCACCGGGACCCGCGGGTCGAGCGGCAGATACTTCGACATCTGGTTGGTGACGTGCCACAGCGCGATCTCGGGCTCGGGCAGGAACGGCCGCATGAGCGGGCGGGCCAGTCCCCGGAAGGCCTCTTTCTTCCAGGCAGCCACGGCGATCTGCTCAAAGCCGCCCGAGGGAAAGTAGCGGTCGGCACCGGGTGGCAGGAAGAAGACCGGCTGAAACCTCCCGGGGGCCACCCGGAGGAGCTCCGTGCCGAGATGGAGGGAAAACCGGCCCAGCCCACAGTTGATGTGCCGGAGCTTTTCCAGGTCGATGACGATGCGGGGCAGGTGGTCAGCCATGGTCTTTGCTTGCTCGCTCTTCTTTCCCTGAGCCACCCATCTTCACGTCAGCCGCCAGCGGTCGACAAGCCACGTTTTTTGCCGTTCCGGCTACACTTCCGGCCATGCAGCACTCGACCTCGCTGGCCGCGCTGCGGCATCAGGCCGGCACGATCCTGATCGGCGTCTGTGCCGGCGGCATCGCGGTGGCCTTCCACGCGGCGATGAACCTGGCCGAGGAGACCCGGGCCGAACTGGCCGTCCTCGCTGCGGGGCACGGCTGGTTGGCGACCGTCGGGGTGATCCTGGCCTGCGGCCTGCTGGCTGCAATGGCCGTGGCCCTCGTGCGGAAGGTCGCCCCGGAGGCCGAGGGAAGCGGGATCGCCGCCGTGCTCGAGGCCCCCCGGACCGCGGGCCGGGTCGCCGCCTTCCGGGTGCTCTGGGTGAAGTTCGTGGCGGGCTTCTGCGGGCTCGCCTCGGGGATGCCGCTGGGCCGCGAGGGGCCGAGCGTCCAGATCGGGGCGATGATGGCGGTGCTCCTGCGGCGGCACGGGCCGCGGCTGGTTCTCTTCCGGCAGCGGGCCGTGAGCTTGGGAGCAGCAGCCGGTCTGGCGGCCGCCTTCAACGCGCCGCTCTCCGGCGTCGTCTTCTCCTTCGAACTGCTTCGCCAGCCCTTCACGATCCGCAACTGCTTCGAGACGATTCTCGTTTCGGCGGTCGCCGACTGGACCTGCCGGGTCTTTCACGGGCCGGTGCTCGAGCTGCCGATTCCCCTGGAGGGCTTCCGCGACTGGCACGAGCTGCCGACCTTCGCGGTGGTCGGCCTCTGGACGGGGCTGGTCGTGATCGCCTTTCAGGCGATCCTGCTGAGGCTGGCCCGCTGGTTTCACCGGCTCGGCCGGCAGGACGCGACCGCCATCGGGCTGACCGGCATCTGGGGCTGCCTGCTCGGCGGAATTCTCTTCCTCTGGCCTGAGGTGCTGGGCATCGGCCACCCGCTCTTCCATCAGGCGATCACCGGCGAGATGACCTTCGCGGTGGCGTTGGCGGCGCTCGCCGCTCGGATTCCGCTGACGGCCGTCAGCTACGCGACGGGGGCTCCCGGCGGGCTGATCGTGCCGGCCCTGTTGTTTGGCGTACTCGCCGGGCAGGCCTTCGCGACCGCCTTCGATCGGCTGGTGACCCCGATCGAGCCCGACTTCCACGCCGTCTGCCTGGTGGCAGGAATGGCCGCCAGCATCGGCGGGCTGTTTCGCACGCCGCTGACGGCGATGATCATGGCGGTCGAGATCACCGGCACCTACGCCTGCCTGCTCGAGATCTCGATCGCCTATCTCGCCTCCCACTGGCTGCTCGACATCTGCAGGCAGCCCGATCTCTACGCGGCCTTGGGCCGGATTCACGCGGACAGCCACGAGCACCCCCCGGCGGGAGCCGGTGGGACGGCGGGCCGTTGGGCTTTCCCGCCCCCGATTGTGACCCCGCGGTCGCCTTGACCGGCCCGGCGGGGTTCAGCTATTCGTCTCGGCCCGCCGGGCCCTGTTTCCTCGTCTCGAGATGGTCGTCGTGAACACCGCAGCCTCCCGACCGCCGCGTCAGCGGATGTCGCTTTTGCGGCGATTCAACCGGGCGGTGGCCCGGGGCGTGCGGGCGGTGGCGGAGAGCCCCTGGATCAAGTTCCTGACCGGCACCGTGCTGCTGACGAGCAGCCTCGACGAGGCGATCGACACGCTCGTGGCCGATCTCTCCGCCCTCGAACTCGGCGCCCATCACGGCGTGATGCTGCTCGGCTTTGTGAACATCCTCTCCTCGCTGCCCGACCTGCTCGACGGCCTCCTCGGCACGCTGGCGGTCGATGACGAGCAGGGTGCCGCCGCGGGGAGCGACGTAGCCGGCGGAGTTGATGCGACCGCCGATGCCGACGCGACCGACGCGGGCGAGGACGAAGCTGTCGCTCCGCGGCTGGCGGCCTGAGCGAGCGTGCGGCCGGATTCGGGCCGCCAGTCCGCGAATCCTCGACTAGTCCACGACCGCGGCGGTCTGCTCCGGCGTGGTGATGCCCGGCGGCAGCTCCATGATCCGGATGCTGCGGAAGTGGATCTCGGCGCCTTCCGATTCGAGGCAGAGGTAGCCCTTCCGAACCGATGAGTTCCGGATCGAGTTCACGAACTTCCCGTTGATCGCCAGCTTCACCGTCCCATCGACGCAGACGACGTCGTAGACGTTCCACTTGCCGTGGCCCTTGCACCGCAGTTCGCGGGCCATGCTCCGGACGCCGCGGGGGTTGTCGGGAGTGGCCTGCAGGCCGCCCGCCCCGAACAGCTCGCCCGAGATGTAGCCGATGTGGTTCGCCGCTCCGTTCCCGAGGGGATGCTGATTGATCCAGTCGAGCTCGAGCATCTGCACCTCCATCCCCGTGGGAAGCCGGCGGCCCTTCGGCACCTGCCCGTCGCTCCAGACAAACACCCCCGAGTTGCCGCCCGGCTGCATGTGCCGCCACTCGATGTGGAGGATGAAGTTCTCGTACTGCTTCGCCGACCGCATCACGCCGATCGGCTGGCCGCTGCAGACGAGCAGCCCGTCCGTGACGCTCCAGGTCTCCGGCGAGGTGTTGACATCGACCCAGCCGCTCAGGTCGCGGCCGTTGAAGAGGTCGACAAACTCCGGCGTGGCGACGGGCAGTTCGGTATCGGGTAGGTCGTCAGCCGGCTGCGGCATCACCGACGCCTGCTTCGCTATGGCCTCCGACAGCAGTGGCCCGCCGAGCAGGACAGCCAGGCACCACGGCAAGACAGCGTTTCTCATGGCTCATTCTCCAGAAGTCCGCGTGTGCGGCGAAGCCGCCGCCGAGCGAGCAGCCCGGCAATCCCTGTCCGCGAGTCTCCTGGAGGAAGCCGAGGATGACCAGCCCCGCGAAGCACGCGGCTAGAAGATCAGGCAGAGCTGCGTCTGGATCGCGGTGCCCGTGTAGCCGGCCCGGTAGGGGTAGAGGATGTTGTCGGCGGGGCTGCGGAGGATGTGGAGGGCCTCGAAGGTGAACCGGCTCTGCCGTGAGCCGAACCAGTACCAGTTGAAGCCCCCACCATATTCCTGACCGGTGCCGAATGGTCCGGTGACGGCGCTGGAGCGGCCGTAGAACTCATACGTTCGCGGCACGACGCACCAGGCGACGTAGGCCTGGCCCCCCTGGTCGTAGAGGCTCGAGCGGTCGAAGGTGCCGACGCCGGTCAGGTTGTCGATCAGCCGGAAGTAGTACTCGAAGTTGAGGGCGATGCCCCGGTACTTCCAGCCGGCGTCAATCGTGGCCAGCGACAGATCAAACTCGTTGACCGTCGAGCCGGCGCCGAGGACGTTAGGCAGGGCGATCGGGGTGCCGTCGGAGAGCCGCACGATCGTGTCTTCGGGATTCTCCCCGGCCGAGTCGATCGCCTCGGTGCGGGCGGTCAGGCCGCTGGTGCCGATCCGCCAGACCGGATCGTCGTGGTACTCCATGTCGGAATAGCCGAGGCCGAAGGGTCCGTTGGGCTCCCACCAGACGTTGCCCGCCCAGGCCATCGAGGTGCCCTTGCGGAGCACGCCCGAGGTGGCTCCCTGGATGCTGTTCCAGACGCCGGCCCGGTAGGTCAGCCGGTCGTCGGCCAGGGTGCCGTTGGCTTCGACACCGGGTGAGTAACTTGGGCGGAAGAAGGTGTTGGCCATGCTCCGGTCGACGCCCTGCATCCAGCGGTTGGAGATGATCCATTCGCGGGTGCTGGCGACGAAGGTGGTGCCGCCGGTGATCGAGAGGTTGTCGTTGAACTTCCAGCCGACGACGCCGAGGGGCACGATCGCGTCGTTCTTGCCATTGTCGGTGGTGCCGAACAGCGTCAGCGACCAGATGATCCGCTCGTCGACGACGTAGCCGTAGGGCGTGATCATGAACCGGTTGATGTTGAAGGAGTTGATGTTGCTGATCGGCTCGAACTGGCCGGCGGCGTTCTGATAGCCGGTGGCACCCCGGGCGAACTCGAACCAGCGAACCTGCATGAAGCCGTCGATGTTGGCCGAGAAGGGAAAGCCGCCGGTCTGTTTGGCGTCGTAGAGCTTGAGGCCTTTGGGCGGGGCGGTGTCGGTGGCAGGGGTGTAGGCCGCCCGCCGGGTCGCCGCCAGCTGCCGACGGACCTCCGCCTGCACGAGCGCTTCGAAGTCGAGCGGATCGAGGAGCGGCGTGGGCGATGCCTCGGGAGCGGGCAGGGCCTCAGCCACCGGGGCCAGCGGAAGAGCCGGGGCCGGAAGAACACGGTCGGCCGCCGGTGTGAGCTCCAGTTGGATCGGCTCGTTGCCCGGCGGCTGCTCGGCCTCGCCGGGGGCGGCGTGGCTCGCGGTCATCGAGCTGAGCATCCAGATGCCGACGAGCAGGCCCAGCAGGCTGATGTCGGCTGGCTCGGCGATCCCGATGGCAAGCGGGCTGCGGCGCATGGCAGGGGCGGCGAGAAGGGAAAACGAGCGCGGGGCCTCCGAGTGGACCGTTTTTGCTATCGACGTAGGCGATGACGATTCTGGAAAGATTTCCGGCGGCGGGGTTGGGGGTGAATGGGGGCACAGCGGGCTTTGCAAGTTTTCAGTCGGTCACGGACTCTGGGATGGCGGCTGGCTGATGACCGAGCGGAATGCCGAGGCGGTCCACGGGATGGCTTCGGGAGGCGGGGCTTCCAGGTTGATCCGCTCGGCCGAGTCGGGATCCTGGAACGCGATCCGCCAGGCATGGAGGGCAATCGGTCGCGTCCGCGCGGGAAGGGCGGCCGCCTCCGGGAGCGGCTGGCCGCCGTAGAGCGTGTCGCCGACGATCGGCATCCCGCGGGCTGCGGCCTGGAGCCGCAGTTGGTGCATGCGGCCGGTTCGGGGGCTCAGGCTCAACAGCAGCCTGTCGGACTCGGCCGTCAGCAGGTGTCCTTCGGTGATCGCTTCGCGGGCTCCGGTGATATCCCCGGCCACAATCTCAGCCCGCGGCTCGTCGGGCACCTTCCGAATCAGATCCCGCCACTCGAAAGGGTCTGCCAGGGTTGTCGGCTGCGATGCGGTTGTAACGACCGCCAGGTAGGCCTTGTCGATGGTTCGCTGCTCAAACTGGCGGGAAAGCTGTCGGGCGGCGCGGGGCGTGGTGGCCATCAGCAGCACGCCTGAGACTGCCCGGTCGAGACGGTGGGGCATTCCCAGGAAGCCGCCGGGGTGCCGTCGCCGGCCGGCAGCCAGGTCAGCCTGGAAGGCGTCGCCGAAGAGCCGCTCCCGCATCAGCGACTCGACGGACACGATCCCCGGGGGAGCCTGGCTGGCCAGACCGGTCGGCTTGACGACGGCAATCACGCCGCTGCGATCGAAGAGCACGGGAATCGTCATGGGCGAACCATCTGCGGACAACTTGCAGGAGGGCAGCGGCGAGGCACGGCCCGGCGGGAATCCCCAGAATAGCCGCCGGTGGCCGCTCCTCCGTCTCGAGGCCAGACCGGCTATCGTGGGACCAAGCAGTTTCCGTCGTCCGAACCCCGGCACCTGTCACGGATGAACCCGATCGCCATCTCCCGCTGGCTTGCCAGACAGGTTGCCGATCTGGAGTTCGGCCCGCCGACAGCCTGCGTCTACAACCCGCTCGTCTATGCCCGCCGATCCCACGAGGCCTACCTCCGCCACTACGCCCGGCCTGGTGTGACGGCGTTGCTGATCGGCATGAACCCGGGCCCCTGGGGCATGGCCCAGACGGGCGTGCCCTTCGGCGAAGTGGCGCTCGTGCGGGAGTTTTTGGGAATCGAGGAGCCGGTGGGCCAGCCGCCGGTCCTCCATCCCAAGCGGCCGATCGAGGGCTTTGCCTGCACGCGGAGCGAGGTGAGCGGCCGGCGGCTCTGGGGCTGGGCCCGCGATCGCTACGGCACGGCTCGCCGCTTCAGCAACACCTTTCTGATCAGCAACTACTGTCCGCTGGTCTTCATGGAGGCGTCGGGCCGCAATCGCACGCCTGACAAACTGCCGGCCGCCGAGCGTGAGCCGCTCTTTGCAGCCTGCGACGAGGCGCTCCGGCGGCTGGTCGCCTGGAGCAGACCGCGGCAGGTGATCGGCGTGGGGGCCTTCGCCACCGCGCGGGCTGCCGCCGCCCTCGGGGCCGACGGGCCGGCGATCGGCACGGTGCTCCACCCAAGCCCGGCCAGTCCGGCGGCCAATCGGGGCTGGGCGAAGCAGGCCGAACAGCAACTCAGCGGCCTGGGCATCCGACTGCCGAGGAGCAAGCGGGGCGGCACGCGGCCGACGCGATCGTCGGCCTGAGCGGGGCGACGGTTCTCGACGGCGGCCGTTTCGGTCACAATCCCTGGCAGCGGTGAGACAGCCTCGCGACGGAGTTGGTATGGCCCAGTTGTACTTCTATTACTCGGCGATGAACGCGGGCAAGAGCACGACCCTGCTCCAGTCGGCCCACAACTACCAGGAACGGGGCATGCAGGCCCTGCTCTACACTCCATCGATCGATCATCGGGCGGGTGGGCCAAAGATTCACTCCCGGATCGGCATCTCGGCCGAGGCGACCGCCTTCGATCGTGGCTACGACTTCTTCGCCGCGGTGCAGGGCCAGCTGCGGGCAGGGCCGGTCCACTGCCTCCTGATCGACGAGGCCCAGTTTCTCACGCCGCAGCAGGTGCTCCAGCTGACCCTCGTCTGCGACCACCTCTCGATCCCGGTGCTCTGCTACGGGATCCGCACCGATTTCCGGGGCGAGCCCTTCGAGGGCAGCAAGTACCTGCTCGCCTGGGCCGACAACATCATCGAGATCAAGACGATCTGCCGGAGCGGCAAGAAGGCAACGATGAACGCCCGGCTCGACGACCATGGCAACCGGATCACCGAGGGGGCCCAGATCGACATCGGCCATCATTACGAGGCGCTCAGCCGCAAGGAGTTTGGCCTCGACCAGGTCTCGCCCGTCAACCAGCAGGCTCCCTCGCAGCCCTGACCTTCGGCCGTTTCGCCACGCTTTCCTGGAGCACCACCATGCCAGCCGCCCGGCCGTCGCAGCCTGCAGCCGCCCAGGGTCGAGCATTTGCGATCGTCGCCGCGGCCCTCGCCGTGATCATCGCCGCAGCGGCCGCCTGGCTGCTCTGGCCGCGTGAAGACAAGCTCGGCGACGTGCTCGACATGCAGAAGCAGCTGCTGGCCGCCGGAGGGACGCCGAGCCGCAGCGAGATCATGCGTGTCATCCAGACGGTCGACCGGATGGATCGCCGGGAGGTCTGGGCGGCCTACCGGGCGGCGGCTGCCGAATGGAAGCGGATCAAGCAGGAGGCGATGGACGCCTACTTCGCAGCCCCGCAGGCCGAGCGACCAGCTCTGCTCGATCGCTACATCGCCCAGCTCGGTGCCTACCACGACCTGCTGATGGCGATGAATCCCCGCCAGCGGCCGGGCGAGGATGCGTACCTGCCCCGCCGCCGGCGTCGCGGGGAGCCCGAACCTGAAAAAACGCCGGCTGAGGCAGAGGCCGAACGCATCCGTCGGGAACTCTCCGAGCGGTTCGACGGCGTGGTCGAGGCCTACGCCGAGCCGCGTGGCATCGAGCTGCCGAGCTTTCGCTGAGCTCTCGCGGCGGGCCGAAATGGCGAGAATGGTCCGTTCGCGGGGCGAATCGGCTGATCGCCGAGGCGACCGCAGGTGTCGCGGTTGTCACCCCGGGCAGGCTATTGCTTCCGAAATCGAGCGTCGCGGCGGTTGCCCCGCGAGAGGGTGTAGGCGAGCAGGTCGAGCACCTCGGCCTCGCTGAGCTGGTCGAGGAGGCCGGCGGGCATCAGCGAGGCGGCTGACGGGATAATCTCCTCGATCTCGGCCCGGGGAATCTCGACCGCCTTGCTGGCATCTTCAGGGTCGGTGGAGACCACGATTCGCTCGGGAGACTCCGCCACGATCCGCCCGGTCACGACTTTCCCGGTGATCGTCTGCACGATGCTCGCCTTGTACTGATCGGAGACGACCTTGCTCGGCTCGACGATCGCCTCGACCATGTCACGCAGTTGGAAGCGGCCGCCGGCCTGGGTGAGGTCGGGCCCGGTGGCCCCGCCGTCGTTGCCAAAGCGATGGCAGACCACGCACCGCGCCGCAGCGAAGGTCCGCCGGCCGTGCTCGAAGTCGCGGCCCTTGGCCAGGCCCGTCTCCGCCGCCGCAAGCACGGCCCCAGTGGTCCACTTTTGCCCTGGACCCTCCGGCTGAGGCAGCGGCGGGGGGACGTAGGGCTTGCGGATGCCGAGGGTTTCCAGGGCGAGCTTCTCGGTGTCGGTCAGGCCCGCCAGGCTCTCCGTCTCGATGGCATCGAGGAAGTTGCGGAAGCTCTTGCCACCGGCCCACTCCCGAGCCCTCGCAAACCAGGCGTAGTAGCCCCGGCGATCGGCGTCGGTCCAGACGCCCGGCTCGGTGACCGTTCGCAGCACGTACGCGTAGTGAATCTGGGCGAGATCGCTCCGCCTCTCGAGAGCCGCTTTCACATCCGAGCCGTAGCCGCCGTTTCGCTTGATCAGTTCCCGAAGCGCCGCCTCGTCAGGGGCGAGGTTGGTGCCGCCGGCCGAGCCGCTTGGCTGGGCAAGCAGCCCGACGAGTTGGCTGACGATGCCAGGGGCCCGCACGGCCACGAGCAGGCTCGAGGCGGCCCGGTCGAGCTCGAGCGAGCCGGAGGGGAACAGCGGGGAGATTCGCTCGACGATCCTCGCCTTGGCCTCGGCGGAGGGTTCGCCGAGCCGCACGAGGGCCAGCTCGTAGGCCCGCACCAACGCGATCCTGCCGGCAGTGTCGAGGGTGGCTGGATCAACCGCGTCGAGGGCTGCGAGGACCGCCCCTTGAGCCGAGGGTTCGGCCTGACGGGCCACCGCCACCGCCGCGGTGATCCTGGCGAGGGGATCATCTGAGCCGAGCGCCCGCTCCTGCCAGCGTTCGATCGGCTGGTGTTCCAGGGCGACCCGGGCGGCATGCCGGATGAAGCGATCGGGATGCCCGAGATGCTCGAGGGCCAGCTGGATTGCCTCTTCGACGTCAGCTGTGGGCCGGTGGAAGGCCTCGAGCTGGCGTCGCAGGCTCCGTTCGGCGGCGGCCGTCGTATCGCGGGGATCGACCGGACCGGTCGGCTCGCTGCCGGCGTAGGTCACACGAAACAGTTCGCTCTGGCCGCCGCGACCGCCGATGGCGAAGTAGATCGCGCCGTCGCTGCCGACGGTGAGGTCGGTCAAGGGGAGAGGCGTCCGCGAGAGGAACTCCTCCGTCTCGCCTGCGTACGTCGAGCCGTCGGGGGTGAGGTGAATGGCGTAGATCGTGCCGAAGGTCCAGTCGCAGACGTAGAGGGCCTTCTGGTAGCGGGCGGGAAACTTCGTGCCGTACCCGAAGCTGGCGCCGACCGGGGAGCCCGGACCGATGTCGACGACCGCCGGCAGGCTGTCAGGAAAGGCCGGCGACCACTTGCCCGTGCCGCTTCGCCAGCCGAGGTCGCTGCCGCTGACGGCATGGTTGACACGCGTGGGCCGGTACCAAGGGGTGCCGAAGTCCCACTCCATGTCGGCGTCGTAGGCGAAGAGTTCACCGTCGGCGTTGAAGGCGAAGTCGTAGGGGTTGCGGTAGCCGGTGCTCCAGACCTCCCAGGTCTTGCCGCTGGGGTCGGTGCTCACGACGAAGCCGCCGGGAGCGAGCTTGCCGGCGGCATGGCCGCGACCGTCCCACATCCGGGTGATCACGAGGTCTTCGTCCCAGTTGGGAGGCACGCGACTGGTGCCGTCAGCCGGCAGTTTCACTCGCCGCTGGGTCGTTCGGATCCCGCCCATCGTCTGCGGGGGCGTGACGTTCTCGATCGGGAAGGGGATCTCGGTATGGTTGCCGCAGACCACGAACAGCCTCGTGCCATCAGGCGAGAGCAGGATGTTGTGGGGACCATGCTCGCCGCCACCGCTGAAGCTGCGGAGCTTCTCGACCGCATCGAGCCGGTCGTCGCCATCGGAATCGGTGACTCGGTAGAGCCCGCTGCCGGTTCCGCCGTTGCAGACGACGTAGAGGCTGTCGAAGGCCCAGAGCAGCCCCTGAGCCCCGGTGATCGTCGCCGGCACCCGCTCGACGATCGTTTCGGTGGCTCCCGCGACGCCTGCCGGCGTGATCCGCACGAGCCCCTTGCCGCCCTGATCGCTGGCGTAGAGTCGGCCATCGGGAGCCGTCGTGAGCGAGACCCAGGAGCCGAGTTCCTCTCGCGGCACAGTAAAGAGCCGCTCGACCCGGAAGCCCTCGGGCACGTTGAACGGCTCAGCCGCCGCGCCCGGGGCAGGGCTCGGACCTTCCGGCGTGGCGACCGTGGCCGGCGGCATTGTCTCCGGTGACTGTCGCCAGGTCTGTGATGGCTCGGCGGCTGCCGAAAAAGCCCCCGCCACGATCGCGACCAGGATCACGCCAATGCCGCCACAGCGGGCAGGGTGCGGCGGCCGACGAAAAAACACATGGCGATCGAGGTCGGCGAGGACGTCATGCATGAATCACCTGCGTAGTCCGAGATTGTCAACTATCCGCTACCTGAGAATAGCGTGGCTGCTCATCACAGCAACTGTGAGACCGCGCCACACCAACAACCGCCTGCGGGATAACGATCAGCCGGCTTGACCGGAATCGAAAATCTGGTGAGACGCCCGGTCGAGCGTCGACGACCAGGCGTGGACACGGCCGACGCTGCGGGCGCAGCCCTCCGGAAATGCCCGCCGCACTCGATCTGGTGAGCCCGGCTCACTGCTCTGGTGCCGCCATCGCATTCTTCTGGTACGAGGGCCTCGGAGGATGACGTGTTCGATGGACCGGTCGTCAAGAACAGCTCGCCCTCTGGCGGCGCCGCAGTCGGGATCTTTGCACCTGCCCGAAGCGTTCAGTTTGGTGCCAGGAACGAAAAGCGACGTGATATCGCTGGCCGGCGGTTTCGGCAGGGGGTACATTTTACGGATACCGTATCCCGCCGAACGACCCGCTGGTCCGCGATCTGGCTGACTGCCCAGATTGGCGACGCGGGTGACCCCCGAAGGAAATGGTTCCATGGGTTGCTCGGCTGTTCCGGCAGTGCGGCGTTTCTGCGGTGTGCTCGGCAGTGCCTCGTTGGCCGCGTTCTCTCTGGCGGCGGCCGCGCGGGCCGAGCATTCGCCCGACTTCAATCGCGACATCCGGCCGATCCTCTCGGAAAACTGCTTCTACTGCCACGGCCAAGATGGGCAGAAGCGAGAGGCCGATCTGCGGCTCGACGACCGCCAGGCCGCCATCGATGCTGGCGCGATCGTGCCCGGCGAACCCGGGGCGAGCGGGATGCTCGAGAGGATCCGCTCGACCGATCCCGACGACCTGATGCCGCCGCCTGACTCCAACCGGCGACTCTCCGAAGCGCAGAAGAAAATCCTCGACCGCTGGATCAAGGATGGCGCCGAGTATGAACCGCACTGGGCGTTCACGCCGCCCAGGCGGCCGACGCCCCCGGACGTGAAGCAGAGCGACTGGGTGCGGAACGACATCGATCGCTTCGTGCTCGCGAAGATCGAAGTGGCGGGGCTCGCGCCCTCGCCGACGGCGGACCGCTCCACCCTCATTCGCCGCCTCCACGCCGACCTGATCGGCCTACCGCCGACACCCGCGGAGGTCGATGCCTTCGTGGCCGATCCCGATCCGCGCGCATACGAGTTACTGGTGGACCGGCTCCTCGCCTCGCCCCACTACGGCGAGCGGATGGCGTTGCCCTGGCTCGACGCCGCCCGCTATGCCGACAGCAACGGCTTTCAGCAGGATGGCGACACCTGGCAGTGGATCTGGCGGGACTGGGTGGTGAAGGCGCTGAATGCCGACATGCCGTTTGATCAGTTCTCGATCGAGCAACTGGCCGGCGATCTCCTGCCCGACGCGACGACCGACCAGAAGATCGCCAGCGGGTTCAACCGCAACCATCTGCTCAATGGCGAAGGGGGGGCGATCGCCGAGGAGCAGCGGTTCAACACGCTCTTCGACCGGGTCGACACCACGAGCACCACCTGGCTCGGCCTCACGATGGCCTGCGCCCAGTGCCACGACCACAAGTACGACCCGCTCACGCAGGCCGACTACTACGGCCTGCTCGATGCCTTCAATCGGGTGCCCGAGAGCGGGATGCCGGCGAGGTTTTCAGCACGGATTCGCGTCGCCCCGCCTCTGCTTGAGCGGCCGACCGAGGAGAACACCAAACGGCTGGCCGAGCTCGAGGCGGCGATGAAGGCGGTTGAGGACGAGGCCCAGCCGGTGATCGACGCCCTCTATGCCTCGTGGAAGGAAGGCCTCTTTTCCGATGGTGAGGCGGCTGACGGGAAAGATCTGCCCCGCAATCTCACGCCCCTCCTGCGGAAGCCCGAGGCGGAGCGAACCGAGGCCGACAAGCGATCGATCGAGAGCCAACTCCGGAAGCATTTCGAGGGCCGGATCAAGGCCGGCCTCACGAAGAGCTTGCCGCAGGTCGTGGCCTACGAAAGAGCGAAGAAGGCGTATGACGAGTACAAGGGGGACCAGATTCCCCGCGTCATGATCATGAGCGATGCAAAGCCGCGGGAGACGAAAATCCTCGATCGCGGTGACTATCTCGCGCCCATCGGTGAGAAGGTCGACTTTGCGCCGCCGGCCTTCCTGCCGCCGCTGCCGGAGGGCTGGCCGCGGAATCGACTCGGGCTCGCGAAGTGGCTCTTCCTGCCGGAGCATCCGCTCACGGCGCGGGTGCAGGTCAACCGGATGTGGCAGTATTTCTTCGGCACGGGGCTCGTGAAGACGGCCGAAGACATGGGGGTGCAGAGCGAGTATCCGCGACACATGGACCTCCTCGACTGGCTGGCCGTCGAGTTTCGCGAACAAGGCTGGAGCCAAAAGAAGATGCACCGCCTGATCGTGACCAGCGCCACCTATCGGCAGGCGAGCAAGGTACTCCCGCAGCACCTGGAAAAGGATCCGGAAAACCGGCTCCATGCCCGGGCCAGCCGGTTCCGAATGCCGTCGATGGTGCTCCGCGACATGGCACTTTCCGCCAGCGGCCTGATCAACCTGGAGATGGGCGGCCGGCCGGTCTATCCGTATCAGCCCGATGCGATCTGGGAGGCACTGGCGATCACAAAGGAGCGCGATTTCACCTATCCTGCCTCGCAGGGGAGCGACCTCTACCGCCGCAGTCTCTACACGTTTTGGCGGCGGACGGTCAGTCCAGCCAACATGTTCGACACGGCGAACCGCCAGACCTGCACGGTGCGGGCCAGCCTCACAAGCACCCCGCTCCATGCCCTCACCACGCTCAACGATCCGACCTGGGCCGAGGCCGCCCGTGTGCTGGCTGAAAAAAGCCTGCATGCGGCCGGTGACCTTGATGGCCGGCTCACCCACGCCTTTCGGCGGGTGCTCGGCCGCCGGCCGACCGCCTCCGATCTTGACGGACTGCGGCGGATGCACGGTCGCCAGCTGGAGATTTTCCGGGCTGATCGGGATGCCGCCACGCAACTGGTGAGCGTGGGCGAGCATCCCCGTGATGCATCACTCGATCCGGCCGAGCATGCGGCGCTCAGCAGCGTCTGCCTGGCCATTTTCAACCTCGATGAAGCCCTGACCCGGGAGTAGGAGCATGAGGGCACGATGCGTGCCAAACGGGGAAGCCGGGGTCGGTGAAAGCTTGAGGAGCGTTAGGAACTTTCGAGCCTCAAGCGGAATGAACCCTTCATAGACGTGCAAGCGAGGAAGTTTCTCCGCGACGAGACTTTTGCCGCCCCGGCGGCGTGTTACCGGTGGAAATCGAGCACACCATGAATAGCCTCCATCTGGAAAATATTCAGCGGGTCACCCGTCGCCAGCTCTTCGGCTCGGCCGGCATGGGGATCGGTTCGGTGGCCTTGGCCTCGCTCTTCCAGCGGGACGCGACGGCCGCCAGGTCCACACCCCCGGCCGAACAGGCGTCTCCTGGGCTTCCCGGCCTGCCGCACTTCGAGCCGAAGGCCAAGCGGGTGGTCATGCTCTGGCAGGGGGGCGGGCCGTCGCATGTCGATCTCTTCGACCCAAAGCCCCAGCTGATCAACCGGGCTGGCGAGGATATTCCGGCGAGCGTCCGCGGCACCACGCGGCTCTCCACAATGTCGAGCGGCTACGCGAAGTGGCCGGTCGTCTCGCCGATCAAGCCGTTCCAGCAGTACGGCCAGTGCGGCATGGAGATGAGCACCATGCTGCCCAATATCGGCAGCCTCGCCGACGAGATTTGCCTCGTCCGCAGCATGCACACCGAGGCGGTGAACCATGCGCCCGGCGTGACGTTTTTCCTCACTGGCAGCCAGGTGCCCGGCCGGCCGAGCATGGGGGCCTGGCTGAGCTACGGCCTCGGCTGTGAGACCGACGACCTGCCGGCCTTCGTCGTGATGACGTCGTCCGACAAGGGCAAGACCTGCGGACAGCTCTTCTTCGACTACTACTGGGGCAGCGGGTTTCTGCCGACCCGGTTTCAGGGCGTGAAGTTTCGCAACACCGGGGAGCCGGTGCCGTATCTGGCCAATCCGGCGGGCGTGAGCCGCGAGGCCCGGCGGGCCCTGCTTGACGACCTGGCCGCGATGAATGCCAAGCATCTC
>JAQCJP010000164.1 GCA_027592945.1 Planctomycetota bacterium | reverse complement strand
CCCGGCCGTCCATCGGCATGACCTGCCCGCCGCGGGCGGCCCCCTCGGCCGTGATCGGCCGCCGCGAGCCGCTCATCGGGCAGGCCAGCAGGTCGGCCCCGCGGCCGTCGGAGCCGAGGGCGAAGGCGAGCAGCCCCTGCTCCCGTCCCGGCGGGGCGGGCCCGGTCGGCTCGAGCACCACCGCTCCGGCTCCGTCGCCGAACAGCGGCCAGGTCTTGATGTCGTTGGGATCGACGACGCGGGAGTTGGTATCGGCTCCGATCACGAGCGGCCGACTGCTGGTGCCCGCCACGACGAACTGGGCGGCGGTCGCCAGCGCGTAGGCAAAACCGGCGCAGGCCGCCGTCACGTCCATCGCCGGGCAATCGAGGCCGAGCAACTCCTGGACGATGCAGGCGGTCGAGGGAATGCACATGTCGGGCGTGAAGGTGCCGAGCACGAGCAGATCGATCTCGCTGGCAGCAGTACCCGCCTGCTCGAGGGCGGCCCGACCCGCCGCGGCCGCCAGGTCGCTGGTGGCGACGTCCGGCGGGGCATGGCGTCGCTCGTGAATCCCAGACCGGGAGGCGATCCAGTCGGGATCGCAGCCCAGCCGGGCCAGATCGGCGTTGGTCACCACCGCATCCGGCACGGCGCTGCCGATCCCGGCCAACCGGAAGCCGACGGCGCGACCGAAGCGGGAGGGTCGCGGCGAGGTGAGGATGTCAGACATGCACTCGTTGCCCGCCGGTTGTCCGGCATGGTGGATCGATCAAGACGCCGGTTCAGCGGGTGACTCAGGAGCCTCTTCGGCGGGCTTGGTCTCAATGACATCGGCCCGCCCCAGCCGGATCTTGGCATATTCCGAGTCGGAGACGACGTAATACCAGTCGGCGAACCGGTTGTTGAGCTCCTGGACCCGCTTGCGGGCGGCTGCCAGTTTGTCGTCGTAGGCCTCCTGGGCCCGGCGATTCTCCTGCTCGATCCGCCGCCGCTCCTCGAGCGCCTCCTGAGCCTTCGCCTCGGCCGCCTCGGCCGCCGCCAGGGCCGTGGCAGCATCCGGCTCGCCGTCAGCGTCGGCCTCTGCACCCTCGCCCGCTGCCTTCTCTTCGGCCGGCGCATCGCCCTCGGTCTTGCCGCCCTCGGCCGCTGCATCGGCGGCTTCTGTCTTGTCCGCCGCCTGCTTGTCCGCAGCCTGATCGTCAGGCAGTTCCGGCAGCGGCTTGAGCTCCGGGGGATCGAGCAGGCCTTCGTTGAGCCGTGCCATCACAAACAGATACCGGCCGCCTGAATCGGCCGTCGCCTCGTCGGGCCCACCTCCGCCGGCCACGGTCGTCGGATTGCCGAACCGCAGCAGATACTCGACCCCGTCCTTCATCCCGACCACGGTCTCTCCGCTCGAGGAGAGAATCTCGCCGGAGCGAAACGGGAAGAATCCCCGCTGGGCCAGGGAAAGCACCGCCTCCTGGTCGCCGGTGAACTGCTCGTTGGCCTTGAGGTCCGCGCTGAGCCCGGTCGGCTTGCGAACCACGTCGACGATCGTCAGATCTCCCAGGGCATTCTTCAAATCATTGAGCCGGTCGCTCGCCAGCTGCTCGTCCGGAGCGAGTTCCGTTTCCTCGGCCTCGCCCTGCTTGGAAAAGTCCTCGAGCTTCACCAGCGACCAGGCGGCATCCTTGTCGTCATAGGCCAGCTCGATCCGGCTGGTTCGGTCCTGCGAGACCACGAGGCCACTGCCGGGATCGACATCGTAGGAGCAGGTCGAGTCGTCGATCAGCAGGCGGGTGACGTCCCACGGGGAAATCTTGAGGAGGTCCTTCTCGATCCAGTCGCCGAACTGCGTGGTGAACTTGGCCGTGTCGAGTTCCGCCAGGTAGACCGGATCCTGGCCGGCTCGCCGCACATACCGCAGCGTGCGGCCGGCCGGATCGGCCGCTCGGGGCCGCTCGAACTCCTTACCGATCACGAGCCGGGCCAGCTTGTTGCCCGATGCGTCGCGAATCTCCACCAGCTGGCCCACGCCAGTTTCCCCGACCGCCACCTTGTCGGCGTCGGGCTCCTTGACGCCATAGAGCTCATGATCGCCGGGCGAGGTGCTGACCAGATCGACGATCGGCCGGTCGACCAGTTCGGTGGCGGCAGCCGCCAGCTGGTCCTTGGCGTCGGCCGGATAGTTCTGATGCGAAGGGAGCACCCAGACGCCGCCGCTCTTGACCACCTTGAAGGGCGAGAGGGTCGCCGTGTCTTCGTCGAAGAAGACGATCTCGAGACTGGCCGCCTTGGAGGCATCGGAGAGATCCGGAAAGAGCGGCTTGCCCACGGCGGTTTCGCTGGTGGCATCCCGCGACCGGAGCGCGGGCCGCAGATTGACCCAGCTCCCGATCGCCAACAGGCCCACCCCCGCCGCCAGAAAGGCGGCCGTCCGCACCATGGCCGCCGACCACCCCGTCTCCACCTGCGTCGTCATGCCCTGCCTCACTTCCGCTTGCCTCAAATTTGTCTTGCTCACCGCAGCCGCGACGTCGCCACGCCTTCCCGCTCCTGGGCCCGGCGCCGGAAGAACACGAAGAAGGCCACCACCAGCGGCGGAATCGGCGGCAAAAGCACCGCCAGCCATTTCTGGCGGTCCTGCTCCTGCCGGACCACCGACTCGAGGTTTCGCTCCACCTTCTCGACCTCGGCATCCCGCTTTCGCCGGAGCTGCTCGATCTTGGTGTCGAGCTTCCGCTGGGCGAGCCGCTGGCTGGCAGCCAGCTGCTGAATCGCCTGCATCGCCGCCTGGGGATCGGCGTTGCCCTGGGCCTCCATCTCCTGAATCTTCTTCTCGAAGGCACCGATCTCCTGCTGCATGGCGTCGTTGGCGGTTCGCTCGGCCTCGTCGAACTCCGCGATGAACATTGCCCGCTTCTCGTCGGCCTCCGCCCGGGCACCCGCTACCGCATCCTCGATTCGCTCGAGCGTCCGATGCTTCGGCTTCCGCTTGCGGATTTCGATGAACCGATCGTCGGCGGCGAGGGTGTCGAGCAGATTGAGGGCAAACTCGACGTTGTCGAAGTCGAGCCCGAAGACCTCGTCGGGCCGGGTCCGAAGCCCGAAGATCCGGCCCTCCAGGAGGTCGATGTCGGCGACGACGACCGCTCGGACCGGCCTGGCCGGCGCGGCCGCCGGTTCGCTCTCCTCGGCACCGTCGCCGGCTGGCTCCGGAGCGACGGCCGCCGCGCCCTCCACGAGCACCGCCAGCACCAGCGATTCGTCCCGCCGCTTCTCGTAGAGTTGGAGCTGCCGCATGTCGCCGCGGCCGAGCAACTGCTCCACCCGGTCAACGCCGATCGTGCCCGAGCGGCCAGACGCGGTACGAACCAACGGGGTCCAGGTCAGGCCGGAGCCCTCGATCGCTTCCAGGCCACCGGGAAATGGAAAGAGCACCTCCTGCAGCCCCGCCGTGGCCGCCGCCGACTGGCTGAAGCCAGGCTCATCGCCCGCGAGGTTCGCGTCGATGAAGACAAACTCGGCCGGCAGCTCGAGCTTCCGATGGGGGTTGTAATCCTGATAGACGATCAGCGGTGAAGACCCCATCTGCCCCATCGCCGGCCGGCCCGGCTCGATCGACAGCCGCGTGCCGAGGGCCTCCCAGAGGAGATTCAAGTCGCCCTTGGGCTGCCCCTGCTGGCCGCCAAACATCGCCATCGGCCCCATCGGGCTCCGCCGCGGCTGCGAGGTGCCTGGCACGCCCTGCATCAGCACCGGGAGCGGGTCCTCGAAGATCGCCACCGGCTGCCCCGCCTTGACGGCCGCCGCAAAGTTGACCATCTGTTCCGGCCCCAGCGAGGAGGGCTGCACGGCCAGGAGCACGTCGAAGGTCTCGGTGATCGGAGCCGAGGCGTCGACCTGGACCACGTCGTACTGCTTCTCGAGCTCGTCGACGAGCGGCTGCCGGGGCCGGGCCTGGCCGCTCATCATGTCGAAGCCGCCGGAGAGTTCGGCATCGGTGGTCAGCAGACCGAGCCGCTTCCGCTTCTGCTGGGCGACGGTGCAGATCGAGCGGATCAGCTCGTATTCGACCGGCGTGCCCTTGTCGAAGAAGGGCACCACCACCTTCTCAAGACCGCTGGTGAAGGCACAGCCCAGGAAGATCTCCTCCTCGCGGTAGGCGCCCCGCACCCGGGCCAGGACGGGCACCGGCTCGATTCCGAACTGCTGGGCCGCCAGGGCCGCCGCCTCCGTCTTGGGCTCGGTCGGAACCACCTCGACGGCCACCCGGCCGCCGCTCAGTCGCTCGAACTGCCGCAACATGTTGAGCAGATTGAGTCGCGTCTGGGCGTAGTCCTCAGGCACCGTCGGGCTGACGTAGGCCCGGATGTCGACCGGCCGATCCGACTCAAGCGCCGCCAGGAGCCGCCGCGTGTCGGGGGCCAGCGACGAGATCTGCTCCTCGGAGAGATCAGCCCGGACGTCGACCGCCCGCAGCACCATCGCGACTCCGACGGCCCCGGCGGCCAGGCCCAGCGTGCGGGCGAGGTAGTGCAGCCCCATGCCCCCGCCGCCCCGATGGCCGGCCCAGTGCCGCCGGCCGATCAGCACCATCGCCAGGTAGAGACAGACCACCACGATCCCGAGAAAGTAGGCGATCGCCGAGAGGCTCACGACACCGCGGCCGAAGTCGGAGAAGTGCTCAGCCAGGCTCAAGGATCGAACCCAGGCGGCGGGTGTGGGGCCCATCACGGCGCTGGCCCTGTCGGCCAGGGCCAGCGGTGCATTGAAGAGCACCCCCAGCACAAAGCCGACCGTCAGGTTGCTCGTCAGAAAGCTGGCGACCATGCCGATCGCGAGCATCGCCAGACCGGTGAACCAGTAGCCGAGGTAGTTGGCCAGAAAGAGGCCGCCGTCGGGCGTGCCCCAAAGCAGCAGAATGATCAGGTTGCAGACGCAGGAGAACATCAGGGCCGCGGTGAAGATCCCGACCGTGGCCAGATACTTGCCGACCACCACCTCGAGGTCGCTGGCGGGAATCGTCAGCAGCAACTCGTCGGTACCCTGCCGTCGCTCCTCCGCCCAGACGCTCATCGTGATCGCCGGCACGAAGACCAGGAGAATGAAGGGCAGGTAGCGGTTGAGCTGGTCGAGGTTGGCCAGGTTCGAGTTGAAGAACTCCGGCGGCCAGAAGGCCGCCAGCGAACCCAGCAGCACGAACACGCAGATGAAGACGTAGCCGGTGGGATTGGAGAAGTAGGCGACGAAGTTCCGCTTGAAGACGGCGTCAAGCACGTGCCATTTCATCGGGTTCGCTTCCTGTGCAGTGGGTGAGGGGGGGCCGGGCCACCGCCGGCTAGGCCGACCGCGTCAGTTCGTGGAATCGCTCGTCGAGGCCGCGGCCGTCCTGACGAAGCTCGGCAGGCGTGCCGTCGAATCGCAGCCGGCCCTCGGCGATCAGGATCACCCGATCGGCCAGGGCCTCCACTTCCTGGAGGATGTGGGTCGAGAGGAGGATCGTCTTCTGCTGGCCGAGTCTCCGAATCGTCTCCCGCATCTCCCGGATCTGGTTGGGGTCGAGGCCGCTGGTCGGCTCGTCGAGAATCAGCACGTCAGGCTCGTGGAGGAGCACCTGGGCCATCCCGACCCGCTGCCGGTAGCCCTTGGAGAGCTTGCCGATCGCCTTGCCGATCACGCTGCCGAGCTCACACTGCTTGACGACCGCCTCGATCCGCTCCCGCTTGCGGCTGCCGGAAAGGCCGCGGGCGTCGGCGAAGAACTCGAGCAGGCTGCGGGGCGTCATGTCGGGATAAAGGGGACCGTTCTCGGGGAGGTAGCCGAGTCGCTCGGCACCGGCGAGCCGGTCAGTGGCCATGTCGTGGCCTGCGATCAGGGCGCGGCCCTCCGACGGGGCCAGGTAGCCCGTCAGAATCTTCATCGTCGTGCTCTTGCCGGCCCCGTTGGGACCGAGGAAGGCGACGATCTCACCGCGGGGAATGCGGAATGAGACGTCCTTGATCGCGATAAAGTCGCCGTAGTACTTGGAGAGGCCGTCGGCCTCGATCATGGCCTCGGGGAGGGAATCCTTGCCGGAATCGGTCATGGAGACTCGCGTGGTTGCGGGGAGGACATCGAGACGACGACCGATATTGTTTCCCGATCTCGCCATGGCGGCAATCCCGGGGCTTCAACGGGCGGTGGCGGCCGACGCCGGGAGCGGCTCGACGCGTGGCCCCGGCTCGCCCCTCCGCCAAGCGACATGGGCCAGCCAGGCGTCGGAGGGCACCGGATAGTCGGCCCGGAAATGGACGCCGCGGGTCTCCTCGCGGGCCAGGGCCGAGGCGATCATCAGCCGGGCGACCTGGAGCATGTTCTGGAGCTGCCAGCCCTCGGGATCATTGAACTGCCGCGGCAGCACGTAGCGGCACCAGCCCTCGACAGCCTCGAGGGCCTCCGCGAGCTGCCCCCCATGCCGTTCCACACCCACCTGCCGCCACATCAACGCCTGAAGCGAGTTGCGGATGTCGGCCAGGTCGAGGAAGGGGCCCTCGCCGCCGTTGTCGCCGACCCGGGGATTGGCCACCGCCGGCACCCGAAAGACATCCTCACCGCCGCCTTCGGCAAGCACCTCCGCCGAGGCGGCCGCCCCTGCCCGCCCACCGTAGACCAGCCCTTCGAGGAGGCTGTTGCTCGCCAGCCGGTTGGCGCCGTGCAGGCCGCTGGAGGTGACCTCGCCCGCCGCGAACAGCCCCGGCACGCCCGTCCGGCCGACGGGATCGACCGTCACGCCCCCGACCATGTAGTGGGCCCCCGGCCGGACCGGAATCCGATCGCGGGTCAGATCGAGGCCGAACTTCCGGCAGGTCTCGGCCATCCCCGGAAACTTCCGCCGCACCATGGCCGCATCGAGGTGGGAGAGATCGAGATAGACGTTGGAATGATTCGTCTGCCGCATGACAACCGTGATCGCCCGAGAAACGACATCGCGGGGCGCCAGTTCGGCCCGTTCGTCGAAGTCGGGCATGAACCGCCGCCCGTCCCGGTCGACCAGCCGGGCCCCGGCGCCCCGCACCGCCTCGGTGATCAGGCTCCGCGAGCCGCCGGCGATGTAGAGGACGGTCGGATGAAACTGCATGAACTCCATGTCGCGGACGGCCGCCCCGGCACGCCACGCCAGCGCGATGCCGTCTCCGCTGGCCCCGGAGGGATTGGTCGATTCGCGATAGAGCTGGCCCGCCCCGCCGGTGGCGAGGATCGTGCGACGGGCCCAGACGAGTGTCTTGCCGTGGGACGGGTTCCAGACGAGGCCGCCCCGGCACCGGCCCCCTTCGGTGAGCAGGTCGATCGTGAAGGTGTCGGGCCAGACCTCGAGGTTGTCGAGGCCGCGGGCCTTCTCGATCACCGCCCGCATCACCTCTCGGCCGGTGGCATCACCGAGCGCATGGACGATCCGGTGATGACTGTGGCCTCCTTCTCGGCCGAGTTCCAGGCCGCCATCCCGCTGATCAAACCGCGTGCCCCAGGCGATCAGTTCGGCGATCCGGTCGGGTGCCTCGTGAACGACCGACTCGACCACGTCCTCGTGGCAGAGCCCTCCCCCGGCGGCCAGCGTGTCGGCCACGTGATTGTCGAAGCGATCCTCGGGGTCGACGACGCCTGCGATCCCGCCCTGAGCCCACTGGCTCGACGAACTCCGCAGATCGTCCTTGGTGATCACCGTCACCGAAAGCCGCGGGTCGACCGCGAGCGCCGCCCGCAAGCCGGCCAGCCCGCCGCCTAAGATCAGCACGTCGGTGAAGCAATGGGGCACCCGCTTGGGGCCGAAGCCGACGAGATATCGAGGGCCCTCAACGCCGTTGCTCATCGAACGCTCGTGCCCTGCATGAACGCCTTGAACTGCTCGCGATAGTCGCTGGGCGGCCGGCTCCGCCGATCTTCCGCCTGGCCTCCGCGGACGTCGGTCGGCACCTCCCGGGAACTCCGCACGCCATCCGGCCGAAGGCCGAGGCTGCGGACAGCCCGCTCGAACTCGGCCCGCTTGACCGGGTCATCGCTGCCGGCCAGCCGCTGCATCGCCCGCCAGCGGTCGAGGAATACCCGCGCCTGCTCCTCCGTCCAGCCGAGGTCATCGAGGACGTCTCGGCGGCCCTGGTCGAGCGAGTCTTCAAGATGCTCGAGAGCCAGATCGGTGGCATTGCGGGCATGGGCAACGTCTTGCTCGCCCCACTCCATCGGTCGGCGGCCCGCGGGAGGGGCTGCATCGCCGCCAGCCTGACCAGCCCCGTTCTGCCCTCCACCAAGCCCCACCTGGTTGTCACCGGAGGGTGCTCCCTGCCCTGGCTGACCTTGAGGTTCGGGTGCTTCACCCTCCCCCTGTTGGCCCGGCTGCATGCCGGTTTCTCCCCCTTCTTGTCCCTGCTGACCCTGGCCCTGCTGACCCTGGCCCTGCTGACCCTGACCCTGCTGACCCTGACCCTGCTGGCCCTGACCCTGCTGACCCTGCCCCTGCTGACCCTGCCCCTGCTGACCCTGCCCC
>JAQCJP010000163.1 GCA_027592945.1 Planctomycetota bacterium | reverse complement strand
CGCGGCGGCGGCGATTGACCCGGCCGCCCGGGCCGGCCGCGGCGGCGGGGTGGTGCATCCGGCCCTGCCGGGCTTCCCACATCACGCCCCCAAGGCGAAGCGGGTGATCTATCTCCACATGAACGGAGGCCCCTCCCAGATGGACCTCTGGGATTACAAGCCGGGGCTCCGGGAGTATTTCGACAAGGACATTCCGCCAAGCGTCCGCGGCGACCAGCGGCTCTCGACGATGACCAGCGGTCAGAAGCGGTTTCCGGTGGCGCCATCGAAGTTTCGCTTCGAGCAGAAGGGCGACTGCGGCCGCTGGATCTGCACCGAGCTGTTGCCGCACACCGCCGGCATCGTCGACGACATCGCGCTGGTCAAGACTGTCCATACCAACGCTATCAATCACGACCCGGCCTGCACCTTCGTGATGACCGGCAGCGAGATTCCTGGCAAGGCGAGCATCGGCAGCTGGCTCTCCTACGGCCTGGGCAGCGAGAGCGACGACCTGCCGGCCTTCGTCGTGTTCACGCCGCAGTTTCCCTCGACGGGCAACGCCCAAGCGCTCTTCTCCCGGATGTGGGGCAGCGGCTTCTTGCCGACGCGGTTCTCGGGGGTCACGCTCCGCGGCTCGGGGGATCCCGTCCTCTATCTCGACAACCCTGCCGGGATTTCGGCCGCCGACCGGCGGCGGATGCTCGATGGACTCGGCAGGCTCAACGCGATCGGCTTCGAACGATTCCGTGACCCCGAAATCCAGACCCGGATCGCCCAATACGAGATGGCCTTCCGGATGCAATCGAGCGTGCCGGAGCTCACCGACCTGGCCGACGAGTCGGCCGAGACGCTTGCCCTCTATGGCGACGACGTGAAGAAGCCGGGCACCTTCACCCACTCGGCTCTGATGGCTCGCCGGCTGGTCGAGCGGGGTGTGCGGGTGGTGCAGATCCTCCACCGCGGCTGGGATCAGCACGGCAATCTGCCCAAGGCAATCACCAACCAGTGCCTCGACACCGACCGGGCGACGGCGGCACTGGTGACCGACCTCAAGCAGCGGGGCCTGCTCGATGACACGCTCGTCGTCTGGGGGGGCGAGTTTGGCCGGACGGTCTACTCCCAGGGCACGCTCACCAAGGACGACTACGGCCGCGACCACCACCCGCGGAACTTCTGCATGTGGATGGCCGGAGCGGGCGTGAAGCCGGGCATCTCCTACGGCGAGACCGACGACTTCAGCTACAACGTCGTCGAGAACCCGGTGCACGTCAACGACTTCAACGCCACGATCCTCCATCTGATGGGGATCGACCACGAGCGGTTCACCTTCAAGTTTCAGGGCCTCGACCAGCGGCTCACCGGCGTCGAGCATCAGCGGGTGGTGGGCGAGATCCTCACCTGAGCTGTCCCAGTTTCGTGGGGGCAGGTTTGCAACCTGCCTGAGTCGAACCACGCCAGCCATTGTGGAGGCAGGTTTGCAACCTGCCTACGTCGCAGCCGGTGCTTCGCCACCTCTGCCACTCCCTCCGATTGAATCCGGTATCCTGCCGGGCTCCGAGGAGTTCGCCGATGTCCGATCACGTCACGCTCGTCTGGTTTCGCCACGACCTCCGGCTCGACGACAACCCAGCCCTTGCCGCCGCGGCTGCCCGGGGCAAGATCGTGCCCGTCTTCATCTGGGCCCCCGAGGAGGAGGCTCCCTGGGAGCCGGGAGCCGCCTCCCGCTGGTGGCTCCATCAGTCGCTCGAGAAACTCACCGCCGCGCTCGCCAAGGCCGGTGCACCGCTCGTGATCCGCCGGGGGCCGTCGCTGGCCACCCTCGAGAGCCTGGCCAAGGAATATGCCGCCAGCCACGTCGCCTGGAACCGCCGCTACGAGCCGGCAGTCGTCAAGCGAGACACCGCCATCAAGCAGGCCCTCGCTACTGCCGGCCTCGCCGTCGAGAGCTTCAACGGCGGCCTGCTCTACGAGCCGGTGCACGTGAAGACCAAGCAGGGCAAGCCCTATCAGGTCTTCACGCCCTTCTGGCGGGCGCTGCTGGCCCTGCCCGAACCGGCCGAGCCGACTCCGCCGCCGCGGAAGCTCGTGGCTGCCGAGCCGGTGAAGGGCAAGGCCAAGAGCCTCACCGTGAGCGACCTCGATCTGCTGCCCGAGATCGACTGGGCCGGCACGATGCGGAAGACCTGGACGCCGGGCGAGGCCGGTGCTGCCCAGCGTCTGAAGGACTTCCTCGCCAAGGGTCTGGCGGGCTACGGCAGCGGCCGCGACCGGCCCGACCAGGAGGGCACCAGTTCCCTCTCGCCGCACCTGCACTTCGGCGAGATCTCGCCTCGCCGCATCTGGCACGCTGTCCGCGAGGCTGTCGGCGACAAGCCAGCCGCCACGATCACCGGCAGCCCGGAGGTCTATCTCCGGGAACTTGGCTGGCGGGAGTTTGCCAGCCACCTGATCTACCACTTTCCGCATACGACCGACGCGCCGCTGCGAGCCGACTACGCGAGGTTTCCCTGGGTCAAGGATCCAGTTGGCCTCGCGGCCTGGCAGCGGGGCCGGACGGGCTATCCCGTGGTCGATGCCGGGATGCGACAACTCTGGGCCACCGGCTGGATGCACAACCGAGTGCGGATGATCGTGGCGAGCTTTCTGGTCAAGGATCTGCGGGTCACCTGGCTCGAGGGCGCGAAGTGGTTCTGGGACACGCTCGTCGATGCCGATCTCGCCGCCAACACCCTCGGCTGGCAGTGGGCCGCCGGCTGCGGCGCCGATGCCGCCCCTTACTTTCGCATCTTCAATCCAACGAGTCAGGGCCGGAAGTTCGACCCGGAGGGGGCGTATGTGCGACGCTGGGTGCCGGAGCTTGCTCCGCTCTCCACCGCCGACATCCATGCGCCTGCCGAGGCCGATGAACCGAGACTCGCGGAAGCTGGCGTTGCCCTCGGGCCGGACTACCCCGAGCCGATCGTCGATCACGCCGAGGCGAGGAAGCTCGCCCTCGACGCGCTCAAGGTGGTCTCTCGGGGCAAATAGCCCAACGCCGGCTCAGGCTTTGAGCTTGGCCTGGAGCTGACGCACCATTTTGAGGGCGTCCTTCTGCTGGGCCGGGTCGCCGATCTTCGAAGCGGACTTGTCGGCGTCGTCGAGCAGTTCGAGGGCCCCCGCCCGGTCGCCGCTGGCGTTGAGCGCCTTGGCAACCGCCACCAGGGCGTAGGCCCGATTGGCCGGCAGGTCGTTAATCGCCTTGGCTGCTTCGGCTGCCTTTGCCAAGAGTTCGGTCGCCGCCTCCTTGGCACCCGTCGATGCTCGCACCGCCGCTGCCGCCGCATAGGCCTCGGCTTTGGCCCGCAGGTCGTCAAGATCGGCGGCGAGCCCTTCAAGGTTCTCGATCACCGCTTCTGCGTCTTTCGCAAGTTCCGCATCGACATAGCCCATCGCCACCGCCGCCAGGGCCTTGCCGCGGAATCGCTCCGAGACGTCGTTGAGCGCGAGGCTCGAGGCGGTCTCCAGCGACTCTCGGGCTGCCTTGCGGTCGCCGAGGGTCGCCTGGGCGACAGCCACCTCGGCCAGCAGCTTCGAGCGGCCCTGCGGATCGTCGACCGTCTCGAGCATGGCCGCGGCCTTCTCCATCGCCTTGCGACCAGAGTTTCGCTGGCCCAGTTCGCCGTAGGTCTCGGCGATCCGCACGAGGACCGGCACGCAGACCAGAGGCTGGCCGTTGTCGGGAATCTCCGCCTCGGCGGCCGCCAGGGTGCGAGCGGCGCCGGCCTTGTCCTGCGAGTCGATCTGGATTCCCGCCACGGTCGCCAGGTCGCGGGCCCGGCCCTCCGGCTTGGGGTTCTTCTTGGCCCGCGCCATCAAGTCGGCGATTGTCGGCGGGCCCTTCTTCCCGCCGCAGCCGGCGGTGGGCACGACAACGAGGCAGAAGGCGGCGAGCAGAAGCGACAACGAGAGCAACCGATGCATAGCGAATAGTCCTTGAGGGGAGGAAGGGGACGGCGAAGAAATCTTAGAACTTCAGCCTGGCTCGGGAGAGACGGGCGTGCGTCTCGGCCATCAGGTCGTCTTCGGCGGCTTCGTCGTCCGCTTCGTAGGTCGTCGAGAAGCGGAGGAAGGCCCCGCAGTCGTCCCAGGGTACCGTCGAGATCGAGAGCTCATGGATCAGGAACTGGCTTGCCTCCTGGGCATTGGCGAAGCAGCGGTCGCCCGCCCCGACGGGACTCTTGGTGTAGAGAAAGTAGGTGCCGCCGGGCATCTCGCAGTCGAAGCCCACCGCCCGTAAGACACCGACGAGCTTCTCCAGCCGGCGACGATACTTCTCCCGCACCTGCCGCGGAATCTCGGGGTCGGCCAGGGCCGCGGCTGCCGCCTTCTGAATCGCGATGAACTGCCCGGAATCGCAGTTGTCCTTGACGTCGGCGAAGGCCCGCACGAGCCGCTCGTGGCCGCAGACCCAGCCCATCCGCCAGCCGATCATATGAAAGCCCTTCGACATCGAGTGGACCTCAAGGCCGACCTCCTTGGCGCCGTCGATCGACAGAAAGGAGAGGGGCGGAGCGTCATACGAGAGCATCATGTGGGCCGCGTCCTGGATCACCACGACACGGTGCCGGTGGGCCCAGTCGACGACCTGCTCATAAAACGTCCGTGTCGCCGTCCGGCCGGTCGGACTGTTGGGATAGCAGAGGACGAGGAGCTTCGTGCGGGCCAGCACGTCGTCGGGAATGCCGGCCAGGTCTGGGAGAAAGTCGTGCTCGGGCACCAGCGGCAGCGGATGGACGCTGCCCCCGAACCATTTCGTGGCCGTGCCGGCAACCGGATACCCGGGCACCGTCATCAGCGTCACATCGCCGGGATTGATGAAGGCGGCCGGCAGCATCGCGTAGGCGGTCTTCGAGCCGATGCAGTGGTTGACTTCCGTGACCGGGTCGAGCCGCACCCCGAACTCCCGCTCCATGAACGCGGCCGCCGCAGCCTTGAACTCCGCGATTCCGTTGTCGGCATAGCCGCGGTTTTCGGGGCGGTCGATCTCCCGCCGCATCACGGCCCGGACGCTTTCCGGGGCCATCTCGTCGTTCTCGCCGATTCCGAAATCGAGCATCACCCGCTCCGGATGCTCGGCAAGGGCCTGCCGCTTGGCCCGCTTGATCAACTCGAACTTGTAGACGGCAGTGCCCTTGGCGAAGTTGGCGCCGCCAATCCGCTCGGCGAAGCGGTCTTGAAACCAGGGGTCGGTAGCGGAAACTGGCTGGGTGGGAGCGGACGAGGGAGGCATTGCGATCGCAGAGTTCGGAGGATGCGGGTGAGAAAGACCCGTAGCCTACGGCGTCGAGCCCCGATTTTCCACGCTGGCAAGCCAGCTGAGACAGTCGCCCCCAGACGCCGCATCAGGCCGTTGCCGCCGGTGAACAAAATGCCGGAGGTGGGACTTGAACCCACACGCCCTTGCGGGCAACGGATTTTGAATCCGTCGCGTCTGCCATTCCGCCACTCCGGCTCGTGAGGCAGCTCGTGCCGACCGAGAGCGTACGCCTCGCGGGCAGGCTTTGCCAGCAGGGGGCGGTCAGTCTCGGTGAGCCGCTACAATGCGGGTGTGCGGCAGATCAGCGGCGGGCAGGGAGGCAGTCGACTCTCTGGCCCGCTTTCCGACGTAGCGAGAGGGCCATCGTGTCGATCAAGGACCCCTACGAAGACGGTCGCTTCGGCCTTTCCTTCGAGCTCTTTCCTCCCAAGACCGAGGCTTCGGAAGCGGCGATGTGGCAGACCGTCGAGGAACTGCTCGCCTTCGAGCCGTCCTTGATCACCTGCACCTACGGTGCCGGCGGCTCGACTCAGACGAAGACCCTCGAGGTTCTGCGGGGCCTCCGCGCCCGGCACGACGTGCCCGTCGCGAGCCATCTCACCTGCGTGGGCAGCAGCGTTGACGAACTCCGCGAGTATCTCCGGCAGGCCGGCGACCTCGGCGTGGCGGCGATCGTGGCCCTTCGTGGAGATCCGCCCAAGGGCGAGACCGAGTTCACCCAGACCGAAGGTGGGCTTCGCTACGCTGCGGAACTGGTGGGCCTGATCCGCAGTGAGTTCCCTGACTTCGGGATCCTGGTGGCCGGCTATCCCGAGACCCATCAGGAGGCGACGAGCCCCGCTGCCGACCTCGAGAACCTCAAGCGGAAGGTCGATGCCGGCGGCGACGTGGTCGTCACGCAACTGTTCTACGACAACGACGACTACTTCGCGTTCCGCGATCGCTGCTCCGCGATCGGGATCAACGCCCCGATCGTGCCGGGGATCATGCCGGTCACCAACTATGCCCAGATTCGGCGGATTGCCAGCCTCTGCAAGGCCCGGCTGCCGGAGGCGTTCACCAGAGCATTCGAGGCTGCCGGCGACGACGAGGCGGCCCAGTTCGAGGCGGGCGTCGAGTACGCGGCCCGTCAGGTCGAGCAGCTCGTCGCTGGCGGAGTCCCCGGCATGCACCTCTACGTGCTCAATAAGTCGCCGGCGACGATCCGAGTGCTCGAGCACGTCGGCCTCCGCCCCGCCTGAGCGATGCCACGCGGGCTCGGGGTGAGCCCGTGCCGTGTCGCCCGGACGCTCACTCTGGGCATCCTGCCCTCCGTTCGCTCGTATGGGTTCACCTCGCGCGGGCTCGGGGTGAGCCCGTGCCGTGTCGCCCGGACGCTCACTCTGGGCATCCTGCCCTCCGTTCGCTCGTATGGGTTCACCTCGCGCGGGCTCGGGGTGAGCCCGTGCCGTGTCGCTCGGACGCTCACTCTGGGCATCCTGCCCTCCGTTCGCTCGTATGGGTTCACCTCACGCGGGCTCGGGGTGAGCCCGTGCCGTGTCGCCCGGACGCTCACTCTGGGCATCCTGCCAATCCTGTTCGGCACGGGATTTGCGCACTAGAAGACAGGCAATCGAGGCAGGCTGAGGCGAGTTGCGCGTTGGTCGGCGCGGCGTTATGGTGCCCGCCATGGCCGGACGGACGAAGCGCGAGATCCGTGAACAGGATGTGCAGGGCCTGAAGTGCCTGGGGAAGATCCGTCCGCTGCTCTCGCGGCTGCGGAAGGTGGGCACCGAACGCGACCGAGCCGGCAATCGCCGGCTGTTCATGGATCAGTACTGCGCCCTGATCTTGATGGCACTCTTCAGCCCGGCAATCCAGAGTCTCCGCGACCTCCAGCGGGCCTGTACGCTGGACAAGGTCCGCAAGCGACTTGGTGTGAACCGCGCATCCTTGGGGTCCTTGTCCGAGTCGGTGGCGATTTTCGACCCTGCGCCGCTCAAGGAGATCGCAGCGGAACTCGGCCACACGATCCGGAGCAGGCCCGATCATCGATTCGATGCAGTCGGCCAGCGGATCACGGCGGTGGACGGCACCGTCATCGAGACGGTCAAGCGTGTCGCGGAGCTTTCGTGGACGCCCAAGGCCAAGGGCAAGCATCTTTCGGCCTACCGACTGCACACGCACTTTGAGGTGCTCAGCGGCAAGGCCGCACGGATCGATGCCACACCCGCGAGCCCCAAGGGCGATGCCGACGAGCGGGCAGTCTTGCAACGGACGATCGAGGCGGACCGCTGCTACGTCCTTGATCGCGGCTACATCAGTTACCGGCTGTGGAATGCGATCAATGCCGCGGGGAGCAGTTACGTCTGCAGGTCGTCCGACAGGACCGCCGCCACGGTCACGCAGGTCAATGAACTGACGGCAGCCGATCGTGCCGCAGGTGTGACCAGTGATGAGATCGTCGACCTGGGCTGGAGAGCGCGGCACCGCACGCGACCGGATCACCCCGTGCGGCTCATCTGCGTTGCCGTCAAGCCGCATGCCGGCTGCCGGCGGATGCGCGGGCCGACGTGCGACGGGGTGCTGCGATTGGTCACGAATCGGCTCGACCTGCCGGCCGAACTCATCGCGGAGATGTATCGGCTGCGGTGGGTGATCGAGATGTTCTTCCGCACGTTCAAGCAACTGCTTGGCTGCCGGCACCTGCTCTCCTGCGATCACAACGGCGTGGAGATCCAGGCGTACTGCGCCATGATCGTCTGCATGCTGATCCTGATCTACACGGGCGAGAAGCCGAATCGGGCGATGTACCAAATGGTCTGGTACTACCTCATCGGCCTCGCCAGCCTCAAGGAACTGGAGTCCTTCATCAAAACACGGAAGTAATCCGCGCTAGCGCAGCCACGGTCTCCGCGACCTGTGGGGTTCGCTGCTGCGCGGTCGAGGGTTTGTGAACCGCTGTCACGGGAGGGGTTGCCCGTGCCCTCGAGCGGGCTGGGGAAGCAAGCGCAGGCATGGATGCCGGAGCGCAGCGGACACGCAGTGAACGGAGGCCTGGAGGGCCGAAGTGAACGTCCGGCGAGAGGGCATGGGCAACCCCGAGCCACGCAAAACGACAATCCAACTGGCCTGCAACAACCGTGCCGAACAGGATTGGCATCCTGCCCTTCGCTCGCTCGTGGGAAACCGAGCTTCGCCATCCTGGCTGCGCTTCGGTTTCCCAAC
>JAQCJP010000162.1 GCA_027592945.1 Planctomycetota bacterium | reverse complement strand
TCGGCATCGATCACCACCATGTCGCCGTCGCGGACCAGGGCCAGCGGGCCGCCCTCCTGGGCCTCGGGCACGACATGCCCCACAATAAAGCCATGCGAGCCGCCCGAGAATCGGCCGTCGGTGATCAGGGCGACGTCGTTGCCGAGGCCCGCCCCGACCAAGGCGGAGGTGGGCGTCAGCATCTCAGGCATTCCCGGGCCGCCCTTGGGGCCCTCGTAGCGGATGATCACCACGTCGCCCCGGTGGATGCCGCCCTGCTCGAGGGCCGCGAGCATCGCCTCCTCGCTGTCGAACACGCGGGCTGGGCCGCGAAACCGTGACCCCTCCTTGCCGGTGATCTTGGCGACGGCCGAGTCGGGGGCGAGATTGCCGTGCAGGATCGTGATGTGGCCGGTGGCCTTGAGCGGGTCCTCGACCGGCCGGATGACCTTCTGCCCCTCCTTGAGCCCCTTGCTGGCGGCGAGGTTCTCGGCCAGCGTCTTGCCCGTGATCGTCAGGCAGTCGCCGTCCATCAGCCCCTTGTCGAGCATGTACCGCATGAATCCGCTCGTGCCGCCGATTGAGTGGAGGTCTTCCTGGACGAACTTGCCGCTCGGCTTGAGGTCGGCCAGGTAGGGGATCCGGCGGGCGACCGCCTGGAAGTCGGCCGGAGTGAGCTCGACCTCGACCGCTCGGGCCATCGCGATCAGGTGGAGCACGGCGTTGGTCGAGCCGCCGAGGGCCATGATCGTCACCATCGCGTTCTCGAAGGCCCGCCGGGTCATGATGTCGCGGGGCTTGAGGTCCTTTTCGAGGAGATTGAGGACGGCCGCCCCGGCCCGGAGGCATTCCTGCTCTTTGTCGGGATGCTCGGCGGGAATCGAGGCCGAGTCGGGCAGGGCCATGCCGAGGGCCTCGATCGCGGTGGCCATCGTGTTGGCGGTGTACATCCCGCCGCAGGCACCGGCCCCCGGGCAGGCATGACGGACGATGTCGGCCCGGCGGGCATCGTCGATCCGCCCCGCCACGTACTCGCCGTAGCACTGAAAGGCCGAGACGATGTCGAGCGTGGAGCCGTCGGCGAGGTGGCCGGGCTTGATCGTGCCGCCGTAGACCATCAGGGCGGGGCGGTTCAGCCGGCCCATCGCGATCAGGCAGCCCGGCATGTTCTTGTCGCAGCCGGGGATCGCCACCAGGCCGTCGTACCACTGGGCCTGCATCACCGTCTCGATCGAATCGGCGATCACGTCGCGGGAGGGGAGGGAATAGCTCATCCCCTCGGTGCCCATCGAGATCCCGTCGCTGACGCCGATCGTGTTGAACCGCATCCCCACCATGCCGGCTGCCGCAACGCCCTCGCGAACCTTGGCCGCCAAGCGGTCGAGGTGCATGTTGCAGGTGTTGCCCTCGTACCACATGCTCGCAATGCCGACCTGCGGCTTGTCGAGGTCGGCCGGCGAGAGGCCGGTACCGAGGAGCATCGCCTGCGAGGCGCCCTGGGAGCGGGGCTGGGTGATCCGCGAGCTGGTGCGGTTCAAAACGGACATCCGACGTGTTCCTTGCAGAAGTGACAGCGGCCTATCGGCCGGGAAAACCGGCAGGATAGTATGCTCTCGGTGTCATTGAAAGCGGCCCGCCCGGCCGCCGGGATCGCCATGCCTCCTGCGTTCGTCTATTTCGACCTGGGTAACGTGATCGCCACGTTCGATCGCGAGCGGGCGTTTCGAAACATGGCGGCCGTCTGCGGCAGCGATCCGGTAGCAGTCCAGGCGGCGGTGATGGGCGGGCTGCAACGCGATCTCGAGGCCGGCCTGATCGACTGGCCGGCTTTCCACGACGCGTTTTCCCGGCAGACCGCCAGCACGTCGGATCCGGCCGCCCTGGCTGCCGCGGCGGCCGACATGTTTGAACTCAACGCCGAGATCCTGCCGGTGATCGCGGGGCTCGAGCGGGCCGGCGTGCCGATCGGGATCCTCTCGAACACCTGCGACATCCACTGGCGGCACCTGCTCGACCGTGGCTGGGGCGTGCTCCCGGGCGGCTTCCGCGAGATCGTGCTCAGCCACGAAGTGCCGGCGGCCAAACCCGATCCCGCGATCTTCGCCCACGCCGAACAGCGGGCCGGTGTACCGGCCGAAGCCATCTTCTTCTGCGATGATCTTCCGGAACACATCGCGGCCGCCCGGGCCGCCGGCTGGGATGCCGAACTGTTCACGGACGCGGCCGCCTTGATGGAGCAACTCCGCCGCCGCGGCCTCAATCTCGGTCTTTGAACCGCGCGAGTACCGCGGCCAACTGCCGCTCGTCAAACCGGCCCTCGAGCACGGTCTGGCCGTCGATCTCGACGACCGGGATCCGCAGGCCATACGTCGTCGCCACGCCCGCGTCCTGGTCGACGTCGACGAGCCGCACCTGCAGACCGGCAGCGGCGAGGATGTCTTCGGCTGCCTCGCAGAGATGGCAGCCGCGGCGAGTGTAGAGCACGACAGGCATGGGGCGGGAGGCTTCTCGGCGGCAGACTGAATCCACAGATTACCGGCCTGGGCCTACGGCCGCCGGTCTCTTCCGCAACGCCCGCCGCGTCGCGTGCTAGGCTCGTGGGGAGTTCACCTCGTGTTGACAGCCTTTTCCCCATGGCCCATCCCACCCGCACCGTCGGCGAGTTTCTCGCGGTTCTTCGCAAGAGCGGTCTGGTCGAGGAGCCGCGGCTGTCCGAGATCGCAGCCGCCTGGCCGGATCCCGAGGCCGATCTGCCAGAGGAACTGCCGCAGGCATTTCTCGACGCCGGCCTGCTGACCCACTGGCAGCTGGGGCAGCTCCAAAAAGGGAAACACAGGGGCTTCATGCTCGGCAAGTATCGGCTGCTGCGACTGCTGGGAGCGGGTGGCATGAGCAGCGTCTACCTCGCTGAAAACACCACCCTCCACCAGCAGGTGGCAATCAAGGTGCTGCCGGTCAAGCGGGTCGATCAGACATCGTTTCTCGCCCGCTTCGAGCGGGAAGCCCGGACGGCGTTTCGGCTGGGCCATCAAAACCTGGCCCGGGCCTTCGACCTCGACAACGTCGACACCATCCACTTCATCGTGATGGAATACATCGAGGGCACCGACCTTCACGCCAAGGTCAAGCAGGAGGGGCCGCTCGACCTGCGGGACGCGGTCGATTACATCCGCCAGGCGGCGCTCGGCCTTCAGTTCGCCCACGAGGAGGGCCTGGTGCACCGCGACATCAAGCCGGCCAACCTGATCCTCGACCGCAAAGGCACCGTCAAGATTCTCGACCTCGGCCTCGCCCTGGCCAGCGACGACGATAAGGAAGCGTCGCTGACCAGGGAACACGACGAGAAGGTCTTGGGCACGGCCGACTACCTCGCGCCCGAGCAGGCAACCGACAGCCACCTCGCCGATCGCCGCAGCGACATCTACTCGCTCGGCTGCACCTTCTACTACCTGCTGGTGGGCAGGGCCCCGTTCGCCCAGGGCAAGCTTGCCGAGCGGATCAAGGCGCACGCGAAGAAACAGCCCCCCAACCTGATCGAGAAGCGGCCGGACGTGCCGCCGCCGCTGGCCGAACTCTACTTTCGAATGCTCGAGAAGCATCCCGACGCCCGGCCGCAGACGGCCAAGGAAGTGGCCGATGCCCTCGCAGCGTGGCTGACAGCGACGTCCGAACGCACCCCCGCGAGCCGTCCGAGCCCGCCCCGCCGCGGCCCGCCCCGCCGAGAAAGCGGGAGCCAGCCGCCCGCCCCCGTGTTCCGTCACGGTCCCGGCAGCGGCGGATCGAGTTCCGTCTCGCTCGGGCCCGGCCGGCGTCCGGCAGGCCGGGAAGCCGACTCGGGAAGTTTCGTGTTCACGCCGCCGCCCGCCGCCGGCAAGGGGCCGCGGCCGGGCCCTCCCAAGCCGCTTCCAAAACCGGCCCCAACTCGAAAGGCTGTCCCAAAGGGAAAGCCCCCCGCCACGACTCGCCACGGCAGCCCGGCGACGCCCGCCGACGAGGAGGCGGGGGATGGCAAACCCCGGCGCCGCCGGCAGCTCGAGTTTGCGGGGCTGCCGATCGCCGCCTGGATCGCCCTGATCGGCGGCCTGATTGCCGCGATCGTGCTGGGCGTGCTGGTCTTCATGCAGTACGGCTGACCGCCGCACTCAGCCCCTCGCCGGCCCCCTGCCGCACCTCACTCGACCCGCCAGGGACCCTCGGCGAGCGTGTCGAGGCTGCCGCGATGGGTGAGGTCGTACTCGAGCGGCGTCAGGGTGACATGCCCGGCAGCAAGCGCCGTGACATCCGACTCCTGCGGGGAGGGCGGGGGAGGGGGGTCGTTGGTCGCCCACCAATACGACCGTCCCCGCGGATCGACCCGCCGCTCGAAGGCCTCGCCATAGCGGGCCACACTCATCGGGACCACCCGCAACTCGGGCGTGCCGCTCAACGCGACGGTCGGGATGTTGACGTTGAACAGGCTGCCGGCCGCCGGCCGCCGCTCGAGCAGTTGCCGGATGACGCCGCTACCGATTCCAGCAGCCCGGTCGTAGTCGGGATGATCGTCCCACTCCAGGGAGACCGCGATGCTCGTGATTCCGAAGAAGGCGCCCTCGATGGCCGCCGCCACGGTGCCCGAGTAGAGCACGTTGATCCCGGCGTTCAGGCCGCTGTTGATCCCGCTGACCACCAGATCGGGCCGCCGCGGGCAGAACTCGGAGATCCCGAGTTTGACCGCGTCGGCCGGGCTCCCGTCGACCGCCCAGCCACGGGTGGACTCGTCGGCGAAGACCTCCTTGGCTGTCAGCGGCGTCAGGAAGGTGATGGCATGGCCCACGCCGCTCTGCTCCGTCGAGGGCGCGACCACGCAGACATCGGCAAATGTCCGCAGCGCCCGCTCCATGGCCGCCAGCCCAGGGGCGAAGATTCCGTCGTCGTTGGTCAGCAGCACGAGCATCGCGGGCACTATAGCAGGTCACCGGCAGCCCGCTGTGGACCTGGCCGCCGGGGCGTATACTGTGTGGCTTTTCCCAACCCGCCCCCGTTGCCCCGCCATGACCGCAGGCTCCGTCACCGCTTCGGCCGCAGCAGCGGCCGGCCCCGCCCCCAGTCCCCAGCAGCACGAGCGGGTGATCGTGCTCGACTTCGGCTCCCAGTACGCGCAGTTGATCGCCCGACGAATCCGCGAGCAGCACGTCTACTGCGAGATCGTTCGCCACGACATCGCCGCCGCCCGGATTCGCGAACTCGAGCCTCGCGGCATCATCCTTTCGGGCGGTCCGTCAAGCGTCTACGAGGCGGCCGCCCCGAAGTGCGACCCCGACCTCTTCGCGCTGGGGATTCCGGTGCTCGGCATCTGCTACGGGATGCAGCTGGCATGCGAAGCCCTCGGCGGCCAGGTGGCTCGGGCGACGGCCCGCGAGTACGGCCGGGCCGCCTGCGAGGTGCTCGACCACGACCTTCTCTTCGCCAACGTCCCCGACCACACCGAGGTCTGGATGAGCCATGGGGATCAGGTCGATGCGGTCTCGAGCGACTTCCGCCCGCTCGCCCGGACCGCCACCTGCCCGCTGGCCGCGGTCCGACACCGGTCCCTGCCGGTCTTCGGCCTTCAGTTCCATCCCGAAGTCACCCACACGCCGGCCGGCGGCACGATCCTTGCCAATTTCCTCAAGGCCGCCTGCGGCTGCTCCGGCTCCTGGCGGCTCGACGACTTTGCCGCCTCGATGATCGACTCGCTCCGCAGCCGGGTCGGCTCCGACCGGGTGATCTGCGGCCTCTCCGGCGGCGTCGACTCCGCGGTGGTCGCGGCCTTGCTCAGCCGGGCGATCGGCGACCAGCTCTCCTGCATCCTGGTCGACAACGGCCTGCTTCGGAAGGGTGAAGCAGCCGCGGTGATCGAGGAGTTCACCACGCATTTCCGCAGCGACCTCCATGTCGTCCCGGCGGAGGCGAGGTTCCTCGAGGTGCTCGCCGGCGTCACCGACCCCCAGGAAAAGCGGCGGCGGATCGGGAAGGCCTTCATCGACTGCTTCGCAGCCGAGGCGGCCCGGATCGAAGGCGCGACGTTCCTGGCTCAGGGCACGCTCTATCCCGACGTGATCGAGAGCGGGGCCGCCGCCGACGGCCCGGCCGCCACGATCAAGCTCCACCACAACGTCGGCGGCCTGCCCGACGACCTCCAGTTCGAGCTGATCGAGCCGCTCCGCGACCTCTTCAAGGACGAGGTTCGCCAGCTCGGCCTCCAGCTTGGCCTGCCCGAGCGGATCGTCTGGCGGCATCCCTTCCCGGGCCCGGGCCTGGCCGTCCGCTGCCTCGGCGAGGTGACCAAGCCCCGCCTCGACACCCTTCGCGAGGCCGATGCGATCGTGCTCGAGGAGCTCGACGCGGCTGGGCTGATGCGGAAGGTCTCCCAGGCCTTCGCGGTGCTCCTGCCGGTGCAGAGCGTCGGCGTGATGGGCGACGCCCGCACCTACGACGACGTCTTGGCAGTGCGGGCCGTCGAGACCGAAGACTTCATGACCGCCGACTGGAGCCATCTCCCTCACGAGGTGCTCGGCCGGATTTCGACGCGGGTCATCAACGAGGTTCGGGGGGTCAACCGGGTGGTCTACGACATCTCCTCGAAGCCGCCGGCAACGATCGAGTGGGAGTGATTCCCCACCCGCGCGGCTCGGGGTGGGCCCGTGCCATCCGGCGGGTTCTCCGCACGCAGGCTCGGGGTGGGCCCGTGCCATCTCGCCGGACGCTCACTTCAGGCATCCTGCCTTCCGCTCGCTCGTGGGAAACCGAGCTTCGCCTTCCGGGCTGCGCTCGGTTTCCCAACGCCGGCTCGATTGGCACGGGCCCACCCCGAGCCTGCGTCGGGTAAGTCCCGGGGTTGGGGGGCGAAAACCGGTCTTGAAGCGACTGGCCGGCTTCGCGACCATCCCGCCGCACGATTCGTGGCCCCCCGTCGAACGATCAATGATGCGGCTGGCGATCATCCTGGCATTTCTCACAGCCTCGACCGGGCTCGGCACCGCCGCGCTCGGCCAGGAGCAACTGCCGCCGCCGGCCACCATGCAGCCCGATCCCTTTGCGCCGCTGCCGGCGGGAACGATGGTCGGGCCGGGCGGGCCCGTGCTCCCTGGGCCGCCGCCGATGCCGCAGAACTCGGTTGTGATCCCGCCGCTCGACGCCGAGGTCGTCTGGACCTCGATGGTCGACGTCGCCGACGACTATTTCAAGGTGCAGTCAGAGCAGCGGGTGGTCTTCGCCGGCGGCGTCCCCACCGAGGGACGAATCGATACCTTTCCCCAGACAGGGGCGACGATCCTCGAGCCCTGGCGGGGCGACTCGGTGGGGTGGCGGGAACGCTGGGAGTCGACGCTCCAGTCGATTCGCCGGATCGGAACGATGCGGCTGATTCCCGACCCGGCCGGCTGGCGGGTCGAGGTGGTGGTCGACAAGGAACTCGAATATCTGCCGCGGCCGATGCGGGCGACCGCCGGCGGGGCCTCGTTTCGCAACGACGACTCGCTCTACCGCTATGGAACGCCCCTGCCGACGCTCGGCCAACAGGTCGGCGATCAGCCCCGGCCGGTCTCCGCACCCACCCCCAATGCCGGCTGGATTCCGCTGGGCCGCGACCCGCTGCTCGAGCAGCGGATGCTCGGCAAGCTGCTGGCCAAGCTGGGCGTGCCGCCGGTGCCGCAGGCTGCGCCCTATTACGAGCCACCGCCCGGGACGCTGGTGCCCGAAGCCACGGCAGTTCCCGCACCAGCTGCCGCTCCGCCGCCCGGACCGGTGTACGGCCAGCCGATTCCCGCCGAGCAACTCCCGCCCGGGGCTTTGATCGCACCGGGCCCGGCCGTGCCGATCGAGTCACTGCCGCTGCCGCAATGAGGACCGGCAGGGCGTCAGCCCTGCCGGGACGTTGCCGTTCCGCGTTGCCACGGGATCCGGCCCTCGACCTCGACCTGGAGGGCCATGCTCAGGAAGGTGCGGATCAGCACGATCAGCCCGAGCACGGCCACGCTCTGAAGGGTCGGGGTGACGGCGACGGTGCGGATGATGTCAGCCGCCACGAGAAACTCGAGGCCGAGGAGGATTCCGCGGCCGAGATCCTGCCGGAGCCGTCGGTAGGGATCGTCGCTCACCGGCCCGACCGCCACCCGCAGCAGGGCGACGAGAATCCCCACCACGATCACGAGCACGCCCGCCCCGTCGATCACAAGGCCGACCGCCTCGACGAACCTGGTGAAGGTCTCCTTGAACCCGTCCATCACTGACTCACTATCACTCGTCGGTCACGCAGCCCCGCGAAGCGGGCGCCACGCAGCGGATGTATTTGGCCAGGATGCCGCGGGTCGCCTTGGGCGCCGGCTGCTGCCAGGCCGCCCGCCGAGTGGCAAACTCGGCCGCGTCCACCTCGGCGTCAATCGTGGCAGCTTCGGCATCGATCACCACCATGTCGCCGTCGCGGACCAGGGCCAGCGGGCCGCCCTCCTGGGCCTCGGGCACGACATGCCCCACAATAAAGCCATGCGAG
>JAQCJP010000161.1 GCA_027592945.1 Planctomycetota bacterium | reverse complement strand
CGCCTGCGTGAGGTGAACCCACAGCGAGCGTCCGGCGAGATGGCACGGGCCCACCCCGAGCCCGCAGCGACGCGGGGGTCAGGAGAGGGCCTCGACGACCAGGTCGCCGACCGCCTTCGTGCCATACCCCATCTTGCCCGCAGCCTGGCTTTTCATCTTGGTGCCGGTGACGTGGGCGACAGCCCGGTCGATGCGGGCGGCGGCGGCCGGCTGGCCGCTGTGCTCGAGGAGCATGCCCATCGCGTTGATCGCGGCAATCGGATTGATCTGGTCGGTGCCCTTGTACTTCGGGGCGCTGCCCCCCATCGGCTCGAACATGCTGACTCCGCCGGGATCGGGGTTGAGGTTGCCGCCGGCCGCGACCCCCATGCCCCCCTGCAGAATGCCGCCGAGGTCGGTGATGATGTCGCCAAACATGTTGGTCGTCACGATCACATCGTAGGCCTCGGGATTCTTGACCATCCACATGCAGCAGGCATCGACGTGGTTGTAGTCGGTCTTGACGTCGGGATAGTCGCGGGCCACCTCCTGGAAGGTCCTCCACCAGAGGTCGTGCCCGAAGGTGAGCACGTTGGTCTTGGCAACGAGCGTGAGTGTCTTCTTGGGGCTGTTCCGCTGGCGGGTGTACTCGAAGGCCCAGCGAATGCACCGCTCGCAGCCCTTGCGGGTGTAGATCGCCTGCTGGACGGCCACCTCGTCGGGTGTGCCCTTCTTGAGAAACCCGCCGACGCCGCAGTAGAGATCTTCGGTGTTTTCCCGGACCACCACGAAGTCGATGTCGTCCGGGCCGCGGCCGGCCAGCGGGGTTTCGACGCCGGGAAGCAGCTTGACCGGCCGGAGATTGATGTACTGGTCGAGCTGGAACCGCAGGTCGAGGAGCAGCCCCTTCTCAAGGATGCCAGGGGCCACATCGGGATGCCCGATCGCCCCGAGAAAGACCGCGTCTTTCGTGCGAAGCAGATCGAGGCCGCCCTCGGGGATGATTTCACCGGTCGCCAGATAGCGGTCGCCGCCCCAGTCGAGCGTCTCGACATCGGCCACGAAGCCCTCGATCGCCGCCACCCCCTCCAAGACCTTGACCGCCTCGGCGGTCACTTCGGGGCCCGTCCCGTCTCCCGGAATCGTTGCGATCTTCAGCGTCTTCTCGGCCATCGTGTCGGTCGTCTCCAATCTGATCTCGGGCATCGCGGCGAAGATTTCCTGCTCGTCGCCGCCGACGAGTGTATCGCCCGAGAACGGCTCCGCCAGCGGGCGGGCGACGCCTGGCCGCAACCCGCCTTTTTCGGCGCGTGCCTCGCCTTAGTTGTTGCTGAAGTCGAGCTGCTTGCCCGACTTCAGCCCCAGCGGGTTCTTGACGAACCGCTGGCGGCAGGCGTCGCAGAGATCGAACCGCATCGCACGGCAGGCCGCATCGGGGGCCAGCCGCGGATCGTCACAGTCTTCAAGCTGCTCGAGTAGTTCCTGCATCTCCTCGAGATGATCACCCTCGTCACCGAAGTCATCGCTGTCGGAACATTCGCAGGCCTCGTCGTCGACCGCCGGAAAGACCTCGATTTTGACGACGTGGCGGACGTCTGCATGGGGATGAATGGGCCGCTTGCAGACGTCGCACGAATAATGAAGCATCGGTGTCTCCCGACCGGTTGACGCGTGGGGGCGGCGATCGCAACGAACCGCTCACAAATCCCTCACATCAGTGTGACGGCCGGCCGCAGCCGTGGCAAGTCTGCGGCCGGTTGCCGACCCGGTGGCGATCCCTGCGGCTGCTTGGCGGCTCTCGGTTGCTGCCGCTACACTCGGTGGAGTTTCCGAGAGCGTCTGAACGGAGCGTTTCGTCCATGACCGCGATCGCCGCCCCATCCCCTTCGCTCGGCCTCAGCGTCTTGGTGCTGAACCGGTCGTTTGTGGCCGTGCACATCACCAATGTGCGGCGGGCGATCACCCTTCTATTCCGGGAACTCGCCGAGGTCGTACACGTTGAAGACGGCCACTATGGTGCCTATTCGTTCGATTCGTGGCGGGAACTCTCCGAAATGGAGGCGTCGCTCGGCGCAGGGCGGGAGCACGACTGGATCCGGGGGGTTGGCTTCCAGCTGCGGGCGCCTCGGGTGATCCGGCTGATGGAGTGCGATCGGGGCCCGCGGCAGGGGCTCCGGTTCAATCGCCGCAATGTCTTCGCCCGCGACGGCAATCGCTGCCAGTATTGCGGCCGCAACTACCCGACCAGCGAACTCTCCCTCGACCATGTCATGCCCCGGAGCCGGGGCGGTGACACGAGCTGGGAGAACATCGTCTGCGCCTGCGTGGCATGCAACGTCCGCAAGGGAGGCCGGACGCCCCAGGAAGCCCGGATGCAACTCATCCGCCAGCCGGTCAAACCGAAACGAAGCCCTTTGCTGGCGATCAAACTCGGAAATCCCAAGTACGCCAGTTGGAAGAGTTTCGTCGATCGAGCCTATTGGACGGTCGACCTGCAGTAGCCGGTCTGCCCGGAGCCGGTGGCGGCCCCAGGGCAACGGTCTTCAGCCGTCAGCAGAGCGGGTCCTTCTTCTCCGTGATCACGGGAAGCTGGGGAGCCATCTCGGCGTTGAGTTCGGTGAAGTCCTTCCACTCAGCCGGCAGGTTGTCTTCGTGGAAGATCGCTTCCACCGGACACTCCGGCACGCAGGCCTCGCAGTCAATGCACTCATCGGGATGGATGTAGACCATCTGCTCGCCCTCGTAGAAGCACTCCACGGGGCAGACCACCACGCAGTCGGTGTACTTACAGGCGAAACAGGGCTCAGCGACGACGTGCGTCATGACCAAAGGACTCCTGGGGAGAGACGACTTTTCTGGACTGCATCCGGTCGGATTCAGCCGATGGCCGCCCGGCGGCATTCCGGCCGGCAGACTTCCACCGCGCGGCATCCTAGGGAGGCCGGGAAACGGTGTCAACGATCCTGGCATCGGCAGAATCGAGCAGTTTCGTGAGTCGGTCTGATCTGGCTTGGTGCCCCCGGAGGGGGATCCGTATCATTACGGTAAAATCTCCGGTTTTGCGGCCAAGACCGGCGACCCGACCCGGGAAAACGTGCCCGTGCCACCGCCTTCGTCCACCGCCGGCTCCAACGAGCTACCGGCCGACCGGGATCTGATCGACGCCTGCCTGGCGACGGCCCCGGGCAGCTGGGAGGCGTTTCTCGAACGCTTCGGCGGCCTGTTTGCGCACGTTGCCGATCGGACGGCTCGCCACCGGAGGACGCCCCTGGCAGCCGGCGATCGCGAAGACCTGGTCGCGGAGATCATGCTCGAGTGCCTCCGCAACAAGGCTGCCGTGCTGCGTTCGTTCGCCGGCCATGCCAGCCTGGCGACCTATCTCACGGTGATCGCCAGACGGGTCACGGTCCGCCACCTCGTCAAAGACTTTGATGCCTTCCGGCTTCCGATCACGGATGAGCCGGCTGCGGACACGGCATTGCCGCAGCGGTTCGAAGACCGCGAGGTGATCGAGGTTCTCCTGGAGCGACTCGACGAGGCCGAGGCGCGGCTGGTGCGGCTCCACCATCTCGAAGCCCGTAGCTACAGCGAGATAAGCCGGCTCACCGGCCTGCCGCTGGGTTCGATCGGCCCGGCGCTCTCGAAGGCCCGCGGAAAGATGCGGCTGATGATGGAAGCCCCGAAGACGAGCTGACCGGCAGTTACTTGGGTGGCGGTCCGATGACCACCGACGGATCGGCGAGGTCGACCGGTTCGTAGCCCGGGTAGGCCGGCATCTGCCAGAGCTGCCCTGGATCGGGGCTCGGCCCGTTGACCGTGACGGAAGCAAGTTCAAGCTTGAAGTCGACCCCGGAGGCGGGCCAGGAAATCTCGATCAGCCGCGGGAGGGCGGCCCCCGACGCGGGATCAACCCGATAGCGAGACGTCCGGATGCTGGCCAACCGTTCGCCGGCGGGCGTGAAGAGATGCTGCTCGGCCACCAGTCCGGTCGTGCCGTCGAGGATGGTCGTCTTGAAGACTTCGTCGCTGCCGGCGTTGAGACGGCTGCGAATCTCGAGGCGTCCGTCGGGCAGCAGATGGGGCCCGTCGTGGTAGTCGTCGGGTCGGAAGTTCACCAGGCCGAGCAGCTCCGGCATCCAGTCGGCGCGGATCGGCAGCAGCCGACGGGCCTGCGACTGGGCATATTGGTCGTGGCGGCAGAAGGCCGTGATCGGCGGCTCGTGCTGCCGCAGCCAGATCCAGAAGAGGTCGTCGTTGCTGCCGATGTCGAGTTCCGGGCCCGTCAGCGACGTCTGGGCCTGGAGCCGAAACCGGCGGGGGGGCTCGCAGGCCAGGCGGGCCGAGAGACGCGGGACGCCCGGCACCACCAGCACCGCCTGCGGCGCCATCACGCTGCGAACCCGCTGCGTATTGTCGTGGACCGCCGCCAGCACCTGCTCCAGCGACGCCTGGGGCGGCAGCGCACGGGGCAGTGGCATGGTGCCCACCTGATAGCCCCGCAGGACGTTGGGGCAGGAGGCACCGCTCGAGGCGGCTGCCCCGACCACGAGCAGGAGCGTCAGCCAGCGAGATCTGGTGGCGGCCGGGAGCATCGGGGTCATGCCGCCTCCCCAGACCAGAGCAAGGCGGTCAGCCGGGCCGCCACCTCAGGATCGGCCGCTGCGTCAGCCGGGACCGACTGGACGCGATAGTCGCGTTCGCGCCGCCGGCAGGCGAAGACGATGTCGTCGGGATCGCCGGCCGTCTCGGCGGGGGGAGCCTCGATGCGAAGAGCCCGCCGACGGACCAACTGAAGCGCGAGTAGATACCGTACCGCGGCATCGGCGGGGCTGCCCTCGAGGGCCTCCAGCGCATCGAGCAGGGCGTCGATCGGTGCCAGGATCGGCCCGCTCTCGGCGGCCTCGGGCTGCCGTGATCGCCACCAGGCCACGGCCTCGGCCGGCGGTCCCTTCCAGGCGTCGGTCGCCACGTCGATCCGCTCGAGCCCCGCCTCGCCCCGCACCAGCATCGAGAAAAACTCCTCGCCGGCAGTGAAGCCCCGGCCCGTGCGGCTGCAGGCGGGCTGCGGGCGGTGGAGCTTGTAGTCCATCGGCAGGGCGATCCCCGGGGAGGCGGCATGCGGACGGCGAGCATCGGGGTGGTCCGATGCCACCGAAAATGGATCGGAACACTAGTGATCGCCGGAGGCCGCCACAAGCCGCGTCGGCCGTGGGCAGACTCTCATTCGCCTTCCGACCGCGGGGGCGGGGCAGGATGGGAGAGGCTGGCAAGGACGAGATCGACCACGTCCTCGATCCCGCTGCCGTCGTGCGTGCCGACCACCCGGTCTGCGGCCGCCTGCAGCGCCGGCCGGGCGTTGCCCATCGCGATCCCCAGCCCGGCTGCCCGCACCATCGGCAGGTCGTTGACGTCATCACCGACGGCACAGATTTCCTCGGCCGCGATGCCCCAGCCCGCGGCCACCGACATGACGCCGGTCCACTTGTTGAACCCGGCAGGGGCAATCTCGCAGAGCCACTCGGAATACCGCGGGCTGAGAATCGTGTGGAGGGCGAGCTCTCCGGGGAACGTGTCGGCCAGCCGGGCCTCGAGGGCGGCCATCGCCTCGCCGCTGCCCATCGCGAAGCCGGCAAAGGCCTCCGCCGGCGGCTGGTGATGGAGGTCGGGCTCGACCCGGGCGACGTCGCGATTGCGGGCGAGATAAGCCGCAAAACCTTGGCCCGCCGCCGCCTCGGCCGCTTCGGCGGCAGCCAGGCTGCGGCAGTGGAAGTCGAAGCCGGCGTCGAAACTGTCGCTGTAGACGACTGGCTCGTGCCCCATGCCGATGACGATCCCGAGCACCTCCGGCAGGATGCCCGGCCGGAAGACGGCCCGCTCGAGCGTGGCATGGTCTCCCGGCCGTTTCACCAGCGCTCCCGAGGCCGTAACCAGTGGCTCGGCAATCGCCAGTCGCTCCGCTACCGGCAGCGCGTCGCGGTAGCGACGACCGGTGGCCAGCATCACTCGCACGCCCGCCGCCCGAGCCCGGTCGATGGCCCGGCGGGTGGTCTCTGCAACCTCGTGGCGGCTGTTGGTGACGGTGCCGTCGACGTCGAGAACGAGCAGCCGGATCCTTCCTGAAGACGATGCGGAATCCATGCCCGTATGGTACACCTCCGGGGGTGAGTTCATCGGCAGCCAGCCCCGACCAGCCTCCCTACAAGGCCATCGCCCGCGTCGGCGACATCCCGGCCGGCGAGGGCCGCACCTACGAGGTCGCCGGCCGTCTCGTCGCGGTGTTCTTCGACGGGACCGGCTATCACGCCCTCGACGACCTCTGCCCGCACATGGGCGCGTCGCTCGGCAGCGGACCCTTTGTCGACGGCGTCGTCACCTGCCCCTGGCACGCCTGGCGGTTCCGGGCCTGCGACGGGGCCTGGTGTGACAACGAGAAACTCAAAGTCGAGGTCTTCCCCGTCCGTGTCGTCGACAACGCGATCGAAGTGGCCGTGCCGGCGGCCGGCATACGGGATCGCGAGGGGTGAGCCCACGGCCAGGGTGATGTCACTCGAGCGTCAGCGTGCCGCCGGGGGTGAGGACGTGGGGCGTGGCGATGCCCTGGCGGCGGACCTGCTCGGCCCAGGCTGCGGCATCCTGCTCGATCGGAGGCCAGGTGTTGTAATGGCACGGCAGCACGGCGGCCGGCCTGAGCAGTTCGATGGCTTCCAGCGAGTTCTCGGGACCCATCGTGAAGAGGTCGCCGATCGGGAGGATGGCGAGGTCGAGGCCGTGGCCGTTGCGGGGCTGGCCGATCCGGGCCATGTCGGAGAAGACGCCGGTGTCGCCGGCGACGTAGATCCGCCTGCCGCCGACGTCGAGGAGCCAGCCGGCCGGGTTGCCACCGTAGCTGCCGTCGGGAAGGCTCGAGGAGTGGAAGGCCAGTTCCATGCGGGCGGTGCCGCCGGGAATCTCGGCGGTGCCGCCGTGGTTCATCGCCACGAGCTTTTCGACCCCCTGACCGCCGAGCCAGTTGGCAATTTCGAAAGCAGCATGAACCGGGGCTCCGGTGCGCGTGGCGATTGCCGCCGCGTCCGACACGTGGTCGGCATGGCCGTGGGTGATCAGGATCGCATCGCAGGCGACGTTGGCCGCCTTCATGCTGGCGGTCGGGCAGTCGTCGAGGAAGGGATCGACGAGGATCACGCCCTTTCCGGTGTCGATCAGAAAGGTGGCGTGGCCGATCCAGGTGAGCGAGATAGCCATGAGGTCCTCCGCGGGGGCAGCGTGGGCGTGTGGGCTCTGCGGCAGAACTATACCGGCTGCTCGAGCAGCCGCTCCACTGCCGCTGAAAGAATCAACGCCTGAAGCAGCTGCCCGACGGCATGTTCATCGATCCGCGGCAGATGGATGACAGACGCCACCGCCGCCAGGTCGTCTTCTGCCGGTGGCGGCAGTTCGAGCCGGTCCCGCCGAGGCTCACCGGCGACGACGCGGGTGACGACGGCGGCGGCCAGGGGGCCCGGGCGTCGCGGCCCGGCCAGCCAGTCGGCCAGTTCCGAGAGCCACCCGCTCCCGCCCTGCGGTCCTGCAAACCGCCGTTCCCAACGCTGCCGCCGATACCGCTCCGTGAGGGCCATCGCCGCGTCGAGCAGCGGCGGGTTGGCATGCAGCGGGGCCTCGCGGAACCGCTGCAGCATCGCCGCGCCGCCCTTGAGGAAGCGGACAACATCGATGCCGGCAGCCGCCGCGGGAAACAGCGTGGCGGCCGAGAACGCCGCCGTCAGCGTGTGGACCTCGGGGTCCGCCGGGAACGACCAGCGGCAGGCGAACGGTCGCATGCGTTGCGCCAAGGCCCCGCCCGCGACGGTGACCGGCACGATCCGTTCGGCCAGGCGACGTGGATCACCCGCCACGCTCTCGGCCAACGGCTCGAGCAGGAGCCCGACAATCGCCTCCTGCCGGGAGTCATCGGCCGGGCAATCGATGGGCATCAGGGCCCAGCGGTCAAGGAGATCGTCGGAGGGGCTGCTGGCGGGGCCTGCGACGAGATCGCGGAGGCCTTGAATCGTGTCGTTGTCGGAGCGGCCATCGAGCCAGGAGAGTCGTGGCCGCCCGCCCCGTTCGCCGCGGCCGAGCTGATCGTGAAACGGATGGCAGCAGGAGGCCGTCAGCAGGCGGGTGGCCGGGCCGATCGTGCCGCCGGCCACCACCACCAGTCGGTCGACCCTGTCGCGGATCTCTCGGGCGGCGGCGAGGATCGCAAAAAGATCGCTCGCGGGCCGCGCGGTGTCGTAGTCGGCCAAGGTGCGGGCGGCGAGGTCGACGGCGGCGGGGTCGCTGAGAATCGTGTCGCGGACTGCCTCCAGCCGCGGTGCCAGATCGGCCACCGCCGCGGCGTCGGTGAGTTCGTAGCCGAGCGGCTCCTCGGGCGGGCGGGGACGCAGGACACTCATGGATGAATGATCTCTTTGGTGACGCTGATCTTGCCAGGTTTTTTTGTGAACGCGAGTTCGGAGTTGGGGACTGACATGGCCCAACGGCCCGCCGTCCCCCCGGCTCGCGCCGGGGGGCTTCTATGCGCACGCACAC
>JAQCJP010000160.1 GCA_027592945.1 Planctomycetota bacterium | reverse complement strand
GTAGGCGGTGGCATCGGCAGCCGGATCGGAGACGGTGCCGTCGGCAAGCGTTTCTGGCTCGAGCAGGACGTTGGGCATCAGCGTCTTGGAGTGATACCGGGCCGGCTCCCGCAGCCAGCTGTAGAGCCATTCCTGGCCCTTCGGGTTGGAGGCCATCTTGGCACCGATCCGGGAGAGCTCCGGACCGTGCGTGCTGGTGGCCTCCGGGAAATCTTCGTGCTGGTGGCAGGCGAGGCAGCCCCGCAACTGGAAGACCTTTTTGCCACGGGCGACGTCCGGAGCGGCCGTGATCCCCTCAAACGGCTTCACATACTCAAACGGGCTGCTCGACGCCGTCAGGTAGTGGATCATCGAGCGGATCTCGAGCGGCTCATACCGCATCGACTCCTCGAGACCCTTGCCCTCGAGGTGCTCCCAGAGACCGAAGAACCGCGGCATCTTCGTGGAGGGCCGGAAGTCCATGGGATTCCGCAGCCACGAGTAGAGCCAATCGAAGCCGACCTTGGAGGCGACGTGCCGGAGGCTGGGCCCGACCTTGGGGAAGGTGCCGGGCGTCTCGGGATCCTTGAGCATCGCCGCGAGCTGGTGCGACCGCTCGCTGAGCACGCTCTCGTCGCCGGCGTCGGCGTCTCGCAGGATCGCCTCACGAAGTCGCTCCCGGGCGGCCCGGCCGTCGGGACTGGTCCGCACGTCGTCGGCCCAGCGGACCGCCGACGTCCCCAACTCGGCCAGGCCCGGATCGGCGGCGATCGCCGCGGCGACCTCGTGGTAGTTGGAAGTGAGCCGCAGGTCGGGGCCGATCCGCTGCTCGGGGCCGGCCCAGCCGTTGATCTCATGGCAGCCATAGCAGCCGTACTGGCGGATCAGGTGGTAGCCCTCGACCAGCTTCGGTGCCGGCGGCTCGGGAAACTTCGGACTCGGCTCGAGGTCGACGACCTGATGGTGGCACTTCAGGCAGTTCGACTCCTCGAACCGCTCCGGCTTCATCGGGAAGATCCAGTGGTGGTTGTTGAACCAGCCGTACTCCTCGTGCCACTGGTGCGCCTGCTTGGGCGAGTTGGGGGAGTGCGATGCCCACTTGAAGCTGGTCGAGCTCCCCTGCCCGTCGTGACAGATCGTGCAGCCGAAGGTCTTCAGCGGGTGGGGGCTCGAATCGCTCACGAACAAGTCGAGCCGCGGATGGCTGGAATAGGGCTGGGGCACGCCCCGCGTGACCTTGACGCTCAGCGGCTGACCCCAGCGGGGCGTCTCGAGGAGAGTCGTCAACGCGATTTCCAGGGCATTTGTCCGCCGGCCGTCGACCTCCTCGATGATGTCGCCAGGCAGCAGCCCAGCCCGGGCGGCCGCGGACGCAGGCTCGGGGTCGTCTTCATAGTTGGTCGCCGGGGCCGGCAGCACGACGCTGATCGTCGGCGCATCGGCTTCGAAGACGCCGCGGGGCGCCAGCCGAAGCCCGTACACGGCCTGAAGGATGTCGTTCTTCACCTCGGCATCGTCGACCTGGCCCCGCTCCTCGGCCGCTGTCCGGGCGTCGTCAGCCAGGCTGGCCGCATCCTCGGCCTCGGGCGTCGCCAGCGACAGGACGACCGCCTCCGCCTCCGGATAGGCCGGGTCGTGCGGCGAGCCGGGCTGGGTCTTGTCCATGCCGCGGTGGCAGGTGACGCAGCGATCGAACCGGGCGACTTCCCGGAAGTTGTTGTTGATCGTCACATCGGGCAGCCAGATCTGCTCGACCTGGAGCGGGCCATTGAAGGCGTCGAGCACCGGTAGTTCGAGGGCGGCCTTGCCCCAGTTGCTCCGCCGCTCGTCGTAGGTCTGCTGGAGCTGAAGGAGCGTCCCCCGGTGATCGGCGACCGCCTTGGCGGCGTCGTCTTCCTCGGCGGTCAACTGGCCAAGCAGCGACTGGAGCTTCTTGCGATAGCCATTGGATGCCTGAAAGGCGAGGGTGGCCTCGGTTACCTCCGCTCGGCTGGCATCGGCCAGGGCCAGGAGCTCGGTCAGCCGCTCGGCCGGCAGTTCGTCGGCGACAGCGAGCTCATAATCCGCCCGCCTCTTGTCGAGTTCCGCCTTGCGAAGCTTGAGCTCACCGGCCAGCAGATCCTCGCGAAACTTCGCCCGCCCCGCGACATCCTCCATTCGCTGGAGCAGATCGCCACGCAGCGCGAACCGCCGCTCGTTGAGCCGCTCCAACTCTTCCGCACCGGACGCCGCTTCACCCAACTGCTCGACCCGACCCTGCAGCTCCTTGAGACCGGCGATGTCCTGCTCGATGAATCCGGCCGCATCAGCATCCTCCGGCACCGCCTTGGCCGCGGCAACGAACGACTCGGCGAGGCCAGGGTCGAGCTCGGCCCGGCGGGCCTCGGCCAGAAACTGGTTGAGTTCGTCGCCGCGGGCCCGGTAGTCGGCGAGATCCTGCTGCTCGATGCGGGCCTCGGCCGACCAGGTCTCCAGGTCGCGGAAGCCCCGCGCGTATCGCTTCCATGGCCGGTCGTGGTCGGCGGCCAACATCGCGACGGTGGTAGCCAGAAGCGCGAGGGCGGCCACCGCGAACACCACGTGCAGGATCTTGAGATCGCGCCAGGTCTGTTCTGTTGCAGGCATCGGTGATCAAACCTCCAGGGCGGCACAAAGGCCGCCCGGCGGGCCTAAAAGTTGAGGGAGATTTCGGGGATCGAAACGATGTATTTCAGGTTCATCGTCCAGCGAAGAGCCATCTTGAGCGGCAACGAGAGCATCAGCAGCATCAGGTTCGACATGATCAGGTAGCGGATGAACCCCATCTTGGCGAACATGCCGCGGAAGATCGTGACGGCCAAGAGCGGCGGCAGGGCGACGAGATAGAGCCCCAGCACGACCAGCCCCGGCGACTCCCGCAGGAGGATGTGCCCGAGCTGGGAATACCAGGGGGCGTCCGCCGCGGCCCGCGGCAGCGGCATGTCGAGCCACTGGACCCAGAACATCTGATTCAAGTCGACATTGTTGAGCACCTCGACCTTGTACGGCGTCCAGTACTCGAACGGCCCGTAGAAGTTCCAGTTGGGGCCGCGGAGGAAGGTCCCCAGGATGATCAGCGTGATCCAGAGCACGAGGAAGCCGAACTGGTAGCTGAGGTAGGCGAACTTCCGCTCGGCGATCGAGTAGTAGCCGTTGCCCTTCTTGTTGAAGTCGAGATAGGGCATCGCCATCAACCCGAACACGACGAGGCTCGGCAACACGACCCCGGCATACCAGGGATCGAAGTAGACGAGCATCTCCTGGAGGCCAAGGAAGTACCACGGCGCCTTGGAGGGATTCGGCGTCTTGACGCTCGAGGCCGGCTCCTCGAGCGGGGCCGGCAGGCAGATCGCCCAGAGCAGCAGAAAGGCCGCCACGGCCACCATGCAGATCAGTTCGGTGTAGACGAGGTCGGGCCAGACGAGGACCTTCTCGTCGTTGAGCTTCTCCATCGGCGGCTCGCCCCGGGCAATCCGCTCGTCGTTGACCACCGCCTGCTTCGTCGCCACCCAGGTGAAGAAGGCAAGCAGGAAGACCAGCCCCACGATCGGCACGTTGTCGGGCTTCATCACGATGGCCGCGAAGTTTTGATCGGCCATCGAGAGGCCCATCAACACCAGGGCCGCGTTGAGGATCGTCCAGGCGACCATCGACTGGACGAAAAACTTGCGGAAGATGAAGAGCACCGTAAAGAGGGCGACCGTGCCGAGCGAATACAGGACCGGCCCCGACAGCGCGTTGACCACATTCCGCACCGAATCAGGGAGCGCCGGCACCAGCGAAGGCGCCCCGGAGAGGGCGAGGCTCGCAAGGACCATCATCGCTGCCGCGAAGGCCGACCACGTGATCGCCCAGCCCGGCTGACCGTACTTCCGCCACAGCAGGAACGCGAAAACGCCGTTCATCGCGGCAATGAACGCGTAGTATCCGCCAAGAAAGCCGGCGACATCAGACAGAAAGAACGGACTGGCGTGCATGACGTTTCACCGAGGGCGTCAGAGAGGCCCGCTGATGCCTCCATCTTTTCGAACCCGCCAGAAGTGAATGGCCAGGAGCAGCGCGACTGCCAGCGGAATGGCGATGCAGTGGAGCACGTAAAACCGGTTGAGCGTCTCCTCGCCGACGAAGCGGGCCCCGAGCAGGCCGAAACGGGCATCCGATTTGTCGGTAATCATGTCGATGCCGCCGATCGTGAGCAGCTGCTGACCGGGCCCCTCGTAGCCGAGGAACGGCGTCGCCCGGGCCATGTTGGAGCCGACCGTGATCGCCCAGATCGCCAACTGATCCCAGGGCAGGAGATAGCCGGTGAACGACAGCAGCAGCGTCAGCAGCAGGAGGATCACCCCGACCACCCAGTTGAACTCCCGGGGGGGCTTGTAGCTGCCGGTCAAAAACACCCGGTACATGTGCAGCCAGGTCGTGATCACCATCGCATGAGCGCCCCAGCGATGGAGTTCCCTGAGAATCCCCAGGCTGGTCACGTCCCGCAGCGCCAGGATGTCGTTGTAGGCCCACTCGAGCGTGGGCCGGTAATAGAACATCAGCAGCACGCCGGTGACCGTCTCGACCATGAACAGGAAGAAGGTCACCCCCCCCATGCACCACGTGAAAGAGAGGGCGATGCCCTGCTTCTTGATCGACACCGGATGCAGGTGGAGGAAAAAGTTGGTGAGCATCACCACGATCCGGTTCCGCCGATCGAGCGGCATCGGATGGCGGAAGATGCTCTTCCAGATTTGGGAGTTACGGATCGTCTCGCCGATGGCCATGGGTGACGCTGGTCCCTTCCGTCAAACGCTCACGTAGGACTGGGGATCGGCCCACTGGCCGAGTTCCTCCTGGAATGTACGGCTCTTGTCGACCTCGATCTGCCCGTCGTCGGCAATCCGGATCGCGTACCGTTCCAGCGGCCGCGGAGCCGGACCCTCGAAGTTGATGCCGTCTTTGTAGAAGCCGCTGCCGTGGCAGGGGCACTTGAACTTCTGCTCGGCCTCCAGCCAGCTCGGCGTGCAGCCGAGGTGGGTGCAGACCGTCTTGAGAGCGTAGATCTGCTGCTCGCCCTGGAAGTCGCCGTTGACGACCCAGACCCCGTACTGAGCGACGTATTTCGTCTCGACCTTGCCGGCCGGGAAGCCATCCTTAAAGCCCACCTTGAACTTGCTCGGCGGCTCAGCCAGCACGTTCGGGAAGAAGAAGCGGGCCAGCCCGAGGCTGAACAGCCCGCCCGTGACCGACAGGGCCGTGAAGCCGACGGCGAGGAACGAGCCGGTGGCAATCTGCAGAAAGCCGCGACGGTCTTCCTCGGCGACCTTCTTGGCGGCCGGCTGAGGCTTGGTGGGCTTGGTGGGTTTGGGAGGCACCGGCCGAGGAGGGGCTTTGGCCGCGGCCGTCGTCGACTTCGGCTTCGCGGCTGGCCTCGGCGGAGCCTCGGCTTTGCTGACAGGCCCCGGCTTTGAAGCAGCCCTGGCCGCCGCCAGAATGCTGGCCGTGTCCCGCTGGACGCCCTTCTTTCCCGCCGCGACTGCCGGCGCCGCGGGCTTGGCGGCCGCCTTTGCTGCCGGAGCGGGCTTGGGGGCTGCCTTGGCAGCGGGCTTGGCTGCCTCAGCATCACCACCAGCCGCCTTCTTGGCACGGGCCATGGCGAGAATCTCGGACACGCTCGGCCGGCCGCCCCCGGCCGAGGCTGCCGGTTTGGCCGCGGGCGGCGGTGTTTCGGCTTGTGCTTCGGCCACCGGCTCTGGCGGCGGTGACGCTTCAGCGGCCGCCGGTTTCTCACCGTTGCCATCGGCCGATCTGGCTGCCGCCAGAATCTCCGCGACCGACATTTTTTTCTTGTCTGCCATCGCTTGCCTCGCCGAACGTCACTCCAGCCCGAAGAACCGGTCCGCCGACGCCGTATTAGCCCCGGCAAAATGCTCAAAAGAACGTTTTCGACGGGAATTGGGTGAGTTCGTGATTTTTTTCACAAACTCCAAGAATACTGTATCGAAGGGCCCGAAACTGTCAATGTCGGCCCGCTCGGCGGCTCGGGGTGCGGTACAACCTAGCAGGTTTGGCCGCCGGGCAGTCAGCCGGCCGGTGCGACCGAAAACATGATGGAAAAACGGCATTGGACGCCGTCATTTGGCAGGAAACCAGCAGCGAAAAAAACATGGCATCACACGCATCTTGTCGCGTCCTGGTGATTGGCAGCGGGGGCCGCGAGCACGCCCTGGCCTGGAAACTTGCCCGGGACGGAGCCGACGTGTTGGTAGCGCCCGGCAACGCCGGCACCGCCGAGGTCGCCGAAAACCTGCCGATCTCCCCGGGCGATATTCCGGCCCTGGTGGCGGCCGCCCAGGAGCGGCAGGTCGACCTGACGGTTGTCGGCCCCGAAGCCCCGCTGGTGGCCGGCATCGTTGACGCCTTCACCGCCGCCGGCCTGCGGATTTTTGGCCCCACCCGCCGGGCAGCCCAGCTTGAAGGCAGCAAGATCTTCTGCAAGCAGATTCTCCACCGGGGCGACGTGCCCACGGCGATGTTCCGCGAGTTTCGCTCGGCGGTGGCAGCCCATCGCTACCTCGAAGAGCGTGAAGACACGCCGGTCGTCGTGAAGGCGGACGGTCTGGCAGCGGGCAAGGGCGTGTTTGTCTGTCCTGACCGGGAAGCCGCCCTGGCGGCGGTGGCGACCCTGGCCGACGATCCGCAGTTCGCAGCGGCCGCTGGTGGCATTCTTGTCGAGGAACGGCTGGACGGCGTCGAGGTAAGCGTGATGGCGATCACCGACGGCCGCACGATCGTCACGCTGCCTCCGCTTCAGGATCACAAAGCAGCCCACGATGGCGACCGCGGTCCCAACACCGGCGGGATGGGGGCTTACTGCCCGACCCCATTTGTGGGTGCCGATCTTCTGGCCGACATCGAGGCCCGCATCCTCGTGCCCACCGTCCATGCGATGCGACGGTCGAAGGTCGCCTTCCACGGCGTGCTCTACGCGGGGTTGATGCTCACGCCCCAGGGACCGAAGGTGCTCGAGTTCAACGCCCGGTTTGGCGACCCGGAATGCCAGGTGTTGATGGCCCTGCTCGACTCGAGCCTGCTCGAACTTCTCGACGCCGCGACCGACCGCCGGCTGGAAACAGTGAGCCCGCCCAGCTGGCGGAGCGGTGCGGGCGTGGCGGTCGTGATGGCCAGCGAGGGCTACCCCGGCCCGGCGGAGACGGGCTGTCCGATCAGAGGATTGGCAGCAGCTTCGGCTCTCGAGGACGTGACGGTCTTTCAGGCGGCGACCCGCCGGGAGGGCGACACGATCGTGACGACCGGCGGACGGGTGTTGGCGGTGACGGCGGTAGACAGCAGCCTGGGACGAGCCAAACTGCGGGCCTACACGGGCGTCCGCGAGATCCGCTTTGCCGGCGGCTGGTGCCGCAAGGACATTGCCGACAAGGGGCTCAATCAGGAGCGGGCCATGCTGGCCGCTGAGGCGGCGGCCGCGGCACCAGCTGAGCCAGCCGCGCCGGAGGCCGCCGGATGAAACTCCGCGTCGGGATCGTGGGCCTCGGCAGCGAGTGGGAGTCGCGTCATCTTCCCGCCCTGCGAGCGCTTGCCGACCGCTTTGAGGTCCGCGCGATCTGCGAGCAGGTGGCTCACCGGGCCCAGCGGGCCGCTGATCAGCTGGGGGCTGCGGCCTGCGACGGGTTCCGGTCACTGACCGCCCGCGACGATATCGACGCGGTGCTCTACCTGGCGGAGCAGTGGTTTGGCACGACGCCCATCTTGGCGGCCTGCGACCACGGCAAGTCGGTCTACTCGGCGGTCTCGCTGCCCCTCGATCCGGCCGATGCCGCTGGTCTTCGCCGCCGCGTCGAGGAGGCCGGCATCGCCTTCATGGCGGAGCTGCCCCGCCGGCACGCCCCCGCGACCGTCCGGCTGAAGGAACTCATCGCCACTCGGCTCGGCCCCGCCAGGATGCTCTTCTGCCATCGGCGGGTGCCCCAGGCCACGGGCCCTTCGGCCCCGCCCAGGGACCGCTGCAGCGAACACCGCGCCATGGCGGAACTGGTCGACTGGTGCCGCTACGTGGCCGGCAGGGACCCCACGAGCGTCGTCTCGGCGGGTCATGCCGAGTCGCCCGGCAGTGAGCTCGATGATTACCGGATGATGAGCCTCGACTTCTCGACCACCGGACGGCCGGGTGACGGGATCCTGGCCCAGATCAGCAGCGGTCATTACGTGCCGGGCTTCTGGGAGGAGGCCGTCGGCTTCCGCCCCCCTGCAGCCCTGCAGGTGGCCTGCGAGCAGGGCATCGCCTTCGTCGATCTGCCGACGAGCCTGGTCTGGTTCGACACGGCCGGCCGCCACCAGGAGGCCCTCGACAGCGAGCGGCCGGTCGGCGAACAGATGCTGGTGCAGTTTCATCGGCGGGTCACCAGCCTGGTCCGGAACATGACCGGCCTCGACGACGTCCTCGAAGCGCTGCGAATCGTGCAGGCGGGCGAACGCAGCGCCGCCGAAGGCCGGCGGATCATGCTGTAGGCCGGGCCGGGATGGCCCAACGGCCCGCCGTCCCCCCGGCTCGCGCCGGGGGGCTTCTATGCGTCAACGCACGGAATACGGGTTCGCGAGGGGTG
>JAQCJP010000159.1 GCA_027592945.1 Planctomycetota bacterium | reverse complement strand
CGACAGCGTGAACACCGCGGCGGAGGGCGAAGACCGAGGCGGTGCCGGCAGGCAGCCAGTCCCCCTTCATGATCGGTGGCTCGGCAGCCCCCAGCACCAGCAGCCCGTCGGCCGCAAGCAACCTGTCGAGTTGTCGCTCGACCTGCCGACGGGCCTCGTCGGTGAGGTAGATCAGCAGGTTGCGGCAAAAGACCACGTCGTACGGGGGCCGATGTGCTGCAAAGGCGGGATCGAGGAGGTTGGCCCACTCCAGCCGCACCTGGTTCCGAATGCGGACGCTGATTTCTGCATGGCTGCCGCTAACGGTAAACCAGCGGTCGCGAAAACTCGCGTCGGCGTTGCGAAAGGCGTTGGCCGAGTAACGGCCGGCGGCAGCCCGGTGGAGGGCCCGTCGGCTGATGTCGATCGCGTCGATCGTGAACTGCTCGGCCGCGAGCCCCGCTTCGAAGAGGGCCATCGCCATCGAGTAGGGCTCCTCCCCGCCAGCCGCCGGACCGCAAAGGATTCGGACGGGCGAGCGACCGGGCACGGACGCCCGCGTGGCGGCAAAGTCGGCGACAAACTCGAACACCTGCCGATCACGGAAAAACCAGCTCTCGGCGACGATCACCTCCTCGACGAGTTCGTCCCGCTCGGCCGTCTCGCCGCGAACCAGGCGGGCGTAGGTGGCCGAATCGGTGAGTTCCAGCCGCTCCATCCGCTGCCGGACCGCCCGCTCCAGGGCGGCTCGCCCGACCGTCGCCACGTCGAGGCCGATCCAGTCGCGGAGCAGCGATTCGATGTCGTCGAGGCCGCTCATGACCGGGTCCCCGCGGCCGCCGCGACACTGGGCAGGCCCGCCAGCAGTTCTGCCGGCAGCAGCCGGCTTATGTCGATCAGCTGGACCGTTCCTCCGCCGAGCCGGTAGACGCGATCAAGGTATTCCGCGGCTGGCAGTCGCAACGGCGGCAGCGACGCCGCAGCCTCTTCGGCCGCGCGGACAGCGATCACGTTTTCGGCTACCAGGCCCAGCCGCACGAGGCCTCCGGCCGGGGCTTCGTCTTTGTCGTCCTTTTGGAGGGCCGGCTCGTCGGTCACGGGGCGGGGATACTCCACCACGATCACCCGCGTGCTGAGCCGCTCGCTGGCGGCCGCCACCCCGAAGCGGCGGGCCAGATCGACAAGCGGCACGAGGCTCCCGCGATAGGTGAAGATGCCCAGCAGGTAGTCGGGCACCTGCGGCAGTGGCCGCGCCGGCACCAGCGGGAGCACCTCAATCACCCGCCGCGATTCAATCGCATAGGGCTGGCCGGCGACATTGAAGGTGAGCAGTTGCATGGTTTCCTGCCGGGTGCCATCCCGTCGCGGCGAGCACAGCCGCGGAGCCCGCCGGGAAAAGCGGCGGCGTCAGATGGTGAACCGCGACACCTCCTCCTTGAGGTCACCCACCGCCTCCCGGAGGTGGACGGTGGCCGAGTTGAAGTCATCGAGCGCGCCGGCGGTGCGACTGGCCCCTTCGGCCAGCCGGACCATCGCCTCGCGGATCTGTTCGGCGCCCTGCGACTGGGCCCGCATGCCCTCCGTCACCTGGCCGAATCGTCCGGAGATGCCCTGCACGCCCTCGATGATATCACCGAGTTTCGTGGAGACCTCGCCGATCTCGTGAACACCGGCCCGGACCTGCTCGGCGAACTTGTCCATCTCCATCACGCCGGCTGAGACCGCGTATTGCATTTCCTTGACCATCCGCTCGATATCGAGCGAGGCGACCGCGGTCTGATCGGCGAGGCGGCGGATTTCCCGGGCCACGACGAGAAAGCCGAGGCCGTACTCGCCGGCCTTCTCCGCTTCGATGGCGGCGTTGATCGAGAGGAGGTTGGTCTGGTCGGCGACTTTCGTGATCGTGGTAACCGCCAGATTGATGTTGGAAGCCCGCTCGCTGATCGTCGCCAGCTTTGCTCCGAACGACGAAGTGCTGTCGGCGAGGGTCCGCATCGTGGCGTCCATGCCTGCCAGGTCGGTCCGGCCGTCGGCGGCCATGGTGCCCGTGCGACCGGCCATGTCGTTGACCTCTGTCATGGTCCGAACGAGTTCCTGACTCGTCACGGAGATCTGCTTGACGGCCGCCACCGCCTGGCTCGTCGATGCCCCGTAGTCGTTGATGACCTGTTGCTGCTCGCTGGCGGTGGCCTGGATCGCGGTGGCGGTGCTCATCAGGGCCACCGAGGAGTGCTGGATCCTGCCGATCAGACCGCGCAGGTCGCTCGTCATGGTGGCGATCGAGGCAAGCAGGGCCCCGGTCTCGTCGTCGCTGGTGACCGAGACCGCCGCCCGCAGGTCACCGCCGGCAACCTGCCGGGCGACTGCCATCGCCGTGCGAATCGGGCCGGAAATCGTGCGAGCCACGATCAGAGCCGCCAGGGTGACACCAACGATCGTGGCGAGGGAGAGCCCGATCACGGCCGACCGCTGAAAGCGAACCAGTCCATAGGCCTCCGAGGCGTCTTGCTTGACGACTAGCCCCCAGCGGAAGCTGGGCAGGTAGCACCAGGCTGCCACGCCCTCTTCGCCACGGTAATCCGTGAGCGGGCCGTAGCCGCGGGTGCCGCTGGCCGCCTCCTGGGCGGCGGTGGCCTGGGATGTGCCCAGCGGGATTCGCATCGTGAAGGCGGCGTCCGGGGCATGCCGCAGCGGCGTGGTCACGAGCACCGCGTCGCCGTCGAGTTGGCCGGTCACGATTTCACCGGTCTCGCCAAGGCCGCTGAAGTCGGAGAGAACCTGCCAGATCCGCTGCGGTCCGAGGCCCAGGGCCAGGACGCCGGTCAGCCGGCCCTCGTCGTAGACCGGGCAGGTGACAAAGGCCAGCGGGCGACTCCCTGTGCCGTACCGCTGAAAGCCGCTCAGGTCGGACTGGAGCAGGGTGCGGGCCCGGTCGAACCCGATAGACAGTTCAGACGACGCCAGGCTGCCACCGGTCAGCGACGAGCCGGCGGGGATCGCCTCGTCGAGCGAAAAGAGCACCTGGCCGGAGCGGTCGATCAGCAGGAGCTGCTCGTAGCCGAAGGCCTTGGCGACGTAGGTGAGGTAATCGTTGAAACCCTCGCCGGCGGCCTTGATCGCGGTCCGGGAGTTGTCCGTGGCGGCGGTCGCTGCGGCTGAGATTTCCCGAACGGCGCGAATCACGGTGGGGCCCCGAGCCAGGGCTGCGCCGTCCCGGACCCGCTCACCGGCGTAGGCCTCGAGTTCACCAGCTTTGCCCGCGGCCGTCTGCACGAGCGTGTCGCGGACCGATCGCTCCAGGGCCGAGGCGGCAATCCGGGCGGTGATCGCCGTCAGGATCGCGCAGGGAATCAGGGCGATGACGAGAAACCAGAACAGCAGTCGCCCGGCGATCGACCGCCGCATGGCGGGCGGCGGGTTGGAGAGAGGCTCGGTCATCGCGGGCCTCCCGCCGTAGCGGCCTGTTCGGGGGTGCCCGGGGCCGTCCAGCGGCCACCCCAGCCGCGGTAGAGATCGCTGACGAACTGCTCCCATTCCGACCGCGAACGGCTGATCGGGAACGGCATCGGGCGCACTGCTGTCCGGCTGCTCCAGACGATGTCGACCTGGCCATCGGGCCGGATCCGGCCGATGAACACGGGCCGCCATGTGTGCTGGGTTTCAGGGTCGACCGCGATGATTCCCTCGGGCGCGTCGAGGCTCTGATGGCGGAGGGCGGCCCGCACCTGACGGGTGTCGGCGGTCTCGGCCTCCCGGACAGCCTGGGCCCAGAGGAGCACGCTGTTGTAGGCAGCCACCATCGCGTCCGATGTCGTTCGGTCGTTGCCATACCGCTGCTGAAAGGCGGTTACGAAGGCCTTGTTCTGGGGACGATCGAGGCTCTGGAAGTAGTTCCAGGCCGCGTAGTGCCCGGCCATGTCGGCGGCGGCGACGCCGCGAAGTTCGTTCTCGCCGACCGCGAAGGTGACGATCGGCGTCGTCTCCGGTTCGAGGCCAGCCGCTCGAATCGCCCGAGCAAACGGCAGCGCGGAGTCGCCGACCACGGTGCTGAGAATCACATCAGGCTCGACTGCGGCAATCTGTGCGGCCACGTCCGCCACGTCTGTTGAGCCAAAAGGCACATAGGCCTCGCCGGCCAATTCGGCACCGAGGCCGGTAAGTTGATCCTTGACGATTCGATTGACGCAGTGCGGCCAGACGTAGTCGGATCCGACCAGAAAGAAGCGGCGGGCGGCGAGCGTTTCGTGGCACCACTGGACGGCCGGTGTGATCTGCTGGTTTGGCGCGGCACCCGTATAGACGATGTTGGGCGACTGCTCCAGGCCTTCGTAGGCCATCGGGTAGAGGAGGAGATGGTCGTGAGACTCGACCACCGGGAGGACCCCCTTGCGGCAGGCGCTCGTCCAGCAGCCGAAGATCACCTTGACCTCGTGCTCACGGATCAGCCGCTCGGCCTGACGGGCGAAGGTGGGCCAGTCGGAGGCGCCGTCAGCGATCACCCAGCGGACCGGCCGGCCGAGCAGGCCGCCCTGCCGGTTGATCTCCTCGAGGGCCAGGACTTCGGCGTCGATCATCGACCGCTCGCTGACGGCCATGGGCCCGGTCTGGGAGTGCAGGATCCCGACAACGATCGGGCGGCGATCGACGAACCAGCGGTCGATGAAAAGCCAGGCTGCCGCGAGGGCCAACGCAAGGCCAAGCAGCCACGGCCACCGTGAGCGACGCTGCGGCAGCGGCCTGGCAGGCGATTCGGCGGCAGGTGAGGGGAGGGTCAGCGGGGCGTCGGCCATCGCGAATTGGCGGCGGAGAGGCCGCTGAGGAGTTATGTGAGGCGGAGGCGGCACATGCCGGCAGTCCCTGCAATCTTTGACCATCTTTCCCGACCGGGCGAGGATCGAGTCGGAAAAGTTGGTTTTTCATGGTTTTTTTGCCAATTTTTGGGGGGGAGGTGCCGGGAAGTCCCACCGCGAGACCTGGATTCAACCCAGAGACTCAGAATATCCGGAAAAAACGCCCTGAACCGTCCAATCGTTTGGCAGTCGGGGCGGTAATGAGTATTCTCAGTGCAAGTGCATGGCAACGCGGCCAACGCGGCCGCTGAGCGGGAAGTTCTTGGCCTAGGTAGGACGGGCGGGTAGGCTGCGGTTGGCGAAATAGCACGCTGCCCCAGCGACCGGGCCGCGATCATCTCGCGGGTGCTTTTTCGCTTTCCGGATTCTGGTGACACGAAGGAACAGTGATTCATGGATCTGAGCACCCAAAAGGCCAAGGCAGAAACCGCCGCAAACCCGGGCCACGGAGCAATCGAACGGATTGTGGGTGTCTCGGCCTGGTCGGACCAGGTGCGGCGGTCGATCGAACTCGTCGCTGCCCACCAGTCGAGCGTGCTGATCATGGGGCCCAGCGGCACGGGCAAGGAACTGATAGCTCGGGCGGTGCATGCCTGCAGCACGCGTGCCAAAAAGCCGTTCGTGCCCGTCGACTGTGCCGTCACCACCGGCACGTTGTTTGCAAGCCACATGTTCGGGCATGTGAAGGGTTCGTTCACCGGGGCGACCTCCTCCACCCTTGGGTGTTTCCGCGCCGCCAGTGGCGGGACGATCTTTCTCGATGAGATCGGGGAGATGGAGTTGGAGTTGCAGGCCAAACTCCTGCGGGTGCTCCAGCAGAGGGTCGTTGTGCCGGTCGGCAGCCACGAGGAAACGCCGGTCGATGTCCGAGTGCTCGCGGCGACGAATCGGGATCTGGCGGTTGAGGTCAATGAAGGCCGCTTCCGCGAAGACCTGTTTTACAGGCTCAATGTGGTGGCCATTCGGACGATCCCCCTACGGGAGCGTCCGGAAGATGTGGCGATCTTGGCTCATCGCTATCTGGCAGAACTCGCCGCTCGCCACGGAATGCCGATGTGCACGCTCTCGCCCGAGGCCCTTGATGTGCTCAGGGGCTATGCCTGGCCTGGCAACGTCCGGGAACTGGAGAACGTGCTCGAACGAGCTGTGATGTTCTCTTCGGGTGACCGGATTGAGCCCGATGCCCTTGGTGGGCTGATGTCGGATCCCGCGGCGTCGGAAGTCCCCAAGAAGGGAATGGCCCAGATTGCTGCGGCTGCCAATCAGGGAATCGTGTCGGCCACCCCGGTCCCTGGCGTCTTTCGCGTCGAACCCAAGATGGACGCCCCGGCAGGTCTGGAGGACGTTGTCGATACCGACAACTGGCCCACGCTGGCTGACGTCGAGCGGCTCCATTTGGAGCGTACGCTCGCTGCGACCGTGCACAACAAGTCGCTCGCCGCCAAGATGCTGGGAATCGACCGCTCCGTCCTGCGGCGGAAGCTGGTTCGATACGGGCTGCTCGCCGAAGACGAGGAATGATCCTGGGCGGGCTCGGCCAGTCGCTTTCGCCGCGGTGCCTCAGCCAGCCTTCGCCCGAACGGCAGGCGTCTCGTCATCTGGAACCCGGAGCCTGAGCGTGGGCGTCGGCGGGGCCCGCCGCTCCTGCACGAAGCCTCGGCTCCCCGTCGCGAGAAACCGTCGCAGATGGTCAATCGTCTCGGCGGCGAACTCCTGCTCGAGCACTGTGAGCACCTCCCGCCAAGGCAGGCCTCGGCGATAGACCGCCCGATAGGCCGCCTTCAGCTCGGCGATGTCATCCGAACTGTGCCCGCTGCGTCGCAGGCCGACGATATTGAGCCCAACAACGCAGTTGCTATGGCCGTCGACGAGCATGTACGGAGGAATGTCCTGCGTGACCCGGGCGTGGCCGCCGACCATCGCCAGCCGACCGATCCGGCAGAACTGGTGCACCACCACGGCCCCTGACACGAAGGCCCGATCCTCGACGGTGGCATGGCCGCCCAAGAGGGATGCGTTGGCAAAGATGCAGTTGCTGCCCACCACGGCGTCATGGCCGAAGTGGCCTCCCGCCATGACGTAGTTGCGGTGCCCAACTGTTGTCAGGCCATCCGGTTTCATCGCCCGGTGGATCGTGACGTGTTCCCGGAAGACGTTGTGATCGCCAATCACGACGCGGCCGGTTTCAGCCGGCCGGGCCGCGTGCTGAGGAGCACCACCAATAACGGCGTGCTCGTGGAACTCGTTGTGGCAGCCGGCGATCACTCCTGCCTTGATGACAGCCCCGCTGGCCACGGTGCAGAAGTCGCCGAGCTGGGCGCCGTCCTCAATGATCGCGAACGGGCCAACGGTCACGCCGGCGCCCAGACGGGCTCCAGGGCTCACCACGGCCAGCGGATGGATGCTCACGACAATCCTTTCAGAGGTGCCCGCGAGGGCCTTTCGAACGCTGCCCGGCGGGCCAACCGCAGACTATCCCGGGGTTATCGGCAGCCGACGCCCCATGATTCAATGCCAGTTTTTCCCGACGCGTGAGTTTGCCCGGTCTTCGCCAGGCCGCCAGACCTCGCTGCCCGCCCCGCCGCCCCCGTTCCCCCGTGGCGGGGCCCTCGCCAGGGCAGCCGGAGCCCCGTATCATGCGATGAACGCCCAGTCCACCACCGAGGAATCGCATGAACCGTGAAGAACGATACGCCGCGGCTGAAAAGATCAAGAACGACGGCGATTTGGCCGGCGCCGTAGCCGCCATGGAGGCGCTGGTCGCCGAGGAGCCCGATTTCGCCCTGGCCCACTCCGCCCTCGGCGCGTGGTGCACGCGGCTGGAGCGGCATGAGGAGGCGGTGCGGCATGCCCGTCGAGCCTGCGAACTCGAGCCCCGCGATCCCTTCAGTTATACGGCCCTCTCCGTCGCCTGCATGCGGGCTGGCCTGATCCCGGAGGCGGAAGAAGCACTCGCCAAGTCTCGGATGCTGCAGGGCTGACCGCGGAGGCCGTCTCCGCGATCGCCGTGGCGGCTCAGCCCTCCGTGGCGGCCGTCACTTCCGCCGCCGGCCCGAGGTTTTGCTCGAGTTGCTCGAGTCTTTCAGCGTCTAAAGCAGGGAGCCTCATGCGGGCCAACCCTTCTTTCTGGGCTTTCTCGAAGGCCTCGCGGGCTGCGGCGTCGTTGCCGGCAGCCAGTTCCGCGGAGGCCAGGTGAAGAAACTTCGCTGCCGATGGAGCCAGCGTCGCCAGCCGCAGATCCTCGACGGCGCCCGCCGGATCCTGGCTGGCAAGCCGAACCAGGCCGCGGGTGTCGAGAAGGTCGGGCAGCGGGCCAAGTTCATCGATGGCCTTGTTGATCAGGGAGTCCGCCTCGGCGGCAGTCTCGGGCTTGGCCAAATGAAACGCCAGGTTATTGGCAATGATCGCAGACTGCGCTGGCGACAGATTCTTGGTCTTGAGGAGATCACGGTACACGCTCTCGGCTTCTGCATCGCGGCCGAGGAGCGTTTGCAACTCTGCGTCGAGCAGTTTGATGACGATACTGCCGGGGTCGACCCGTTTACCCTTCTCGATCCAGGCTGCCACCCGCGGGGAGGCGGTGGCCAGGGCGGCATCGTCAGGCTGTGAGCGGATGACCTCCGTGGCCAGTGACAGGGCCCGTTCGAGGGAGAGGGCGTCCCAGTTTTGCTCGATCAGATCAAGGGCCTCTGCGGAGCGTCCCTGACGGGTCAGGAACTCGATCCGGCTGAGAATGCCCTCGCCTGCGATGGCCGCATACTGCTGGAACACCCGATCGGCGGCCTTTTCAAAGCC
>JAQCJP010000158.1 GCA_027592945.1 Planctomycetota bacterium | reverse complement strand
GCTTCGATTGAAAAGGGGACTGGCTCCGAGCGAAGCGAGGTGCCTGTACCCTTTTCCAACCCGAGGACACACGGAATACGGGCCCACGCCGCTCCGGCGTTGCCCCGCTCACGGAATGAGCGGGGCAACGGGAGACAACGACGTGCTAGGTCACCACGGGTACCTTGCGGGAGGTGGCCGTGGGCGACTTGGTGAGCTCCACCGTCAAGACGCCCTTGTCGTAGCGGGCGGTCACCTTTTCCGGATCGACGCTCTCGGGCAGCGGGATCGAGCGGGAGAAGCTGCCGTAGCTGCTTTCGCGGTGGGTCCAGCCCTCTCCCTTGGCCTCTTGCTCCGTCTTCTTCTCGCCCGAGATCACCAGCCGGTCTTCCGAGACGCTGACGTCGACATCCTGCGGATCGATGCCGGGCAGCTCGGCCCGGACATGGATGCCGGTGTCGTTTTCCTTCATGTCGATCGACGGCAGCCAGCGGCCGGGCTCCATGCCGGAAGACCGCTTCGTGCGAAAAGGAATCAGACTCATCGGAATGTCTCCTCTTCTCGTGCTCGAACAATCGGAATCACAACTCGACCGGCCCCCAGCGGGCCGGCCACCACATCGACGGTGAGCCGGCGGGCGGCGATCCGCCACCCGCCGGCCAGCGCCGTTGTATTCCTCGCTGCATGCATCAGCGAGCCGCATTCAGCCTGCCCGAACCTCGACCTTGCGAGGCCGGACCGCCGCCAGCCGAGGCACCCGGATGGTCAGCACGCCCCGCCGGTAGTCGGCCGTGATCTGCGAGGCATCGAAGCCCTCGCCGAGCCGGAAGCTCCGTCGGTAGTTGCCGATGCCGTATTCCTGGCGGATCGGACGACCCGGCAGGTCGCGGGCTGGCACGCTGACCTGCACGGCGAGCACCCCTTCCTCGAAGGTGACGTCGATGCCCTCCGCTTGGGCGCCGGGGATGTCGGCGTCGAAGACCACTTCGGACCCACGATCGCGGATGTCGACGTTGGGCTGGTAGGTGATCTCCCGGACGGTCTGTGCCGGCTGACTTGTGGCTGCCGGCGGGGCTCCGGTGGGAGGGGTTTCAGCTGTGGTGGTTTGAATCTGGGTTGTCATGGGATTGTCGCTCCTTTCATGGCAGATGTCAGAACAGAAGTCCGCACAGGGGATGCCGATTCGCAAGATGCGGGGCAGCCAGTCAGGCTGACCGCACCTCGACGCGGCGGGGTTGGGCCTCGGCCGCCTTCGGGCAGGTGACCGTCAGGACGCCGTCGGCCAGGCGGGCCGTCACGCCGGCGGCGTCGACGAGCGTCGGCAGCGGAATCCGCCGCTCGAACCCGCCGAAGCCCCGTTCACGACGGTGCCAGGTCACCGTGCCGCCATCCTCCGATATCTGCGGCTCGACACCCTGGTCGGGTGCGGGCCGCTTCCCCTTGAGCACGAGTTCCTCACCGCTCACGGTGATGTCGACGTCGCCCGTGTCGAGGCCGGGCAACTCCGCCTCCACGGTGATCGCCTGATCGGATTCACGGACATTGACCGCCGGGAAGGCGGCGGCGTCACCACGCACGCCCCAGCCGTGGAGCGGAGGCGCGGCTGTCAGAGAAGACCAGAGGCGATCCATCTCGTCGCGCAACTCTTCAAGCGGGAGCGCGAATCCCGCACGAAACGTCGTCATGGTAAGAGCTCCTTGTTGCAGGTGTGGGCCGGGCGCGAACCGTTCCCTGCACCGCCGTTGGAGCGTCATTCCTGACGTCGCCTTTTCGTGCTCTGCCCGGAATGATTCGCGGCGGCGGTGCCGAAAGGCAACCCGCACCCAGTTGTCTCGAGATGCAGTTGCAAACAGCGTGCCAATCGGCATGAACACCCGAACACCGGCCGGTGGAGGCCGCAAACCCGAGAAAAACCGCCCGGCCGAGCCGTGGGGTCCCTCGACCTGCGCGGTCGTGCCGGTGGCGAGGACTGTCAGCATGGCAGCCACAGGCAGCAGCGACTGCCGCTGCTTGTGGGGATGTGGACATCTCCTATACTGCCGCGATCGCTGGCGGGCCGGGCCGGCTGAATCTCAGGAGTTTGCGATGCGGTTCACGCTGCTCGATCGGGTCATCGCCGTCGATCCCGGCCGAACCATCACGGCGGTCAAGACGGTGACCCTCTCCGAGGAGTACCTGGCCGACCACTTCCCCCGCTTCCCGGTCTTGCCGGGAGTCCTGATGCTCGAGGCGATGACCCAGGCGGCCGCCTGGACGATCCGGCTCGGCGAGGATTTCGCCCACTCGATCGTCGTGCTGCGGACCGCCCGGAACGTCAAATACGGCGACTTCGCCGAGCCCGGCAAGATCCTCACGGTGAAGGCCGAGGTGCTCGGCCAGGACGAAACCACCACCAAGGTCAAGGCCAGCGGCATGATCGGCGACCGGACGAGCCTCACCGCCCGGCTCGTCCTCGAGCGGTACAACCTGGCCGACCGTCAGCCGCATGGGGCGGCGGTCGATGCCCGCGTACGGTCCGAACTCCGGCGGCTCTGGTCGGTGCTCCATCCGGCGGCGCGGGCCGAGGGCCGCGGCCGCCCGGTCACCTACGCCGCCGCGATCCCCGGGACAGGGGCGACGGTGACCCGGGAATCGACTTTTTCGGGCAGTTCGTAGTCCCCGGCGGCGGGCTGGAACGGCCCCGCGGGAGACGGTTTTCTGGCTGCGGCGGCTGCCTCTCGGCGGTTCCGGGCAAGTTCGGGTTTCCAGGCGGGCGGGGTCGCATTACAACCTTGGGTGGTTTGGTTCCACTTGTATTCCTAGTTTCCGAGGTGAACAGTCGATGCCGTCTCGCGATGAAATCTTCGACAAGGTGAAGGGCGCCCTGGTGGAGGCCCTTGGGGTCGACGAGGATGAGGTCTCCCCGTCGGCAACCATGGTGGGAGACCTGGGGGCGGAATCGATCGACTTTCTCGACATCGTGTTTCGGCTCGAGAAGGCCTTCGGCATCAAAATCCAACGGGGCGAGCTCTTCCCCGAGGACGTCCTCTCGAGCAGCGAGTTTGTGACCAACGGCAAGGTGAACGAGGCTGGTCTTCAGGAGTTGAAGACCAGGATGCCGTTTCTTGACCTGGCCAAGTTCGAGGCCAATCCGAGCGTGCAGAACTTTCCCAACACGCTCACGGTCGAGGACATGGTCCGCTACGTCGAGAACAAGTTGGCAGCCTGAGGCTGTTGCATGCCGGGGGCCGGGGCCCCGCCAGGGAGGCCGGCTCCGACGCCGGAGTTGCAGCAATGCGCTGGTTTTGGATTGATCGATTCGACGAGTTCGTCCGCGGCAAGCATGCCACGGCCGTGAAGAATGTCTCGCTGGCCGAGGAGCATCTCCACGATCACTTTCCTGGGGCGGCGCTGATGCCCAACTCGCTGGTGGTCGAGGGCATGGCCCAGACCGCCGGCCTGCTGGTGGCGGATGCGATCGAATACAACCGGCGTGTGGTGCTCGCCAAGGTGGCAGCGGCCGAGTTTCACTTCGATGCCGTGCCGGGTGATACGCTCGTCTTCAAGGCGGAGGTCCTCGATCTCAAGCCGACCGGTTCGCTCACCAAGGTGACGAGCACTGTGGGTGACCGCACCCAGGGCGAGGCCGAACTCTTCTTCGCTCATCTCGAGCCGGGCGAGGGGGTGCCGAAGCTCTTCGAGCCGGATGAGTTGCTTCGGTGGCTTGATCAGATGCACATTTACGACATCGGCCGTGACGAGGCGGGCCAGCCGCTGGCACGGCCAGACTGGTGAGTCGGCCGCGGGTTCCGCGGCCGCCGAGGAGAGGCAGCAACATGGCAGGCAGGCGACGGGTGGTCGTCACCGGAGTGGGATGCGTCACTCCGCTGGGTGTGACGGTCGAGGAACTCTGGCAGAACCTGATCGCCGGCCGCTCGGGGGTGGGTCCGACGACGGTCTTCGACGCCTCGCGGTTTCCCACCAAGATCTCGGCCGAGGTCCGCCACTGGGACATCACGGCTGAAGGGGAGCGAGCCGAAGACTGGCAGTACTGCGGACGCCACACGCGATTCGCGGCCGGGGCGGCTCTCCAGGCGATGCGGGATGCCGGACTCCCTCAGGGGCTCGAGGCCGATCCGACCCGGCTGGGAATCTATCTCGGCAGCGGCGAGGGCCAGCAGGCCTTCGACCCGTTTACGAGCATGATGATGGCGGCGATCGAGGGAGAGACGCTTGACGTGGCCAAGTTCACAAAGCTCGGTCTCGAGACGCTCCACCCGCTGGCCGAGGTCGAGCAGGAGCCGAACATGCCGGCCGGCCATCTGGCCGCCCTCTTCAACGCTCAAGGACCAAACGTCAACTGCCTGACCGCTTGCGCCGCCTCGAGCCAGGCGATCGGTGAGGCGGTGGAGATCATCCGGCGGGGCGAGGCCGATGTGATGCTCTCCGGCGGCTGCCACAGCATGATCCATCCCTTCGGTGTCACCGGGTTCAACCTGCTGACGGCTCTCTCGACCCGCAACGACGAGCCGGAGCGGGCCAGCCGGCCGTTCGACAATGAGCGAGACGGCTTCGTGCTCGGTGAGGGGGCGGCAATGGTGGTGCTCGAGGAACTCGAGCACGCCAAGAAGCGGGGCGCGAAGATCCACGGCGAGGTGGTCGGCTACGGCTCGACCGCCGACGCCTACCGGATCACCGACACCCACCCGGAGGGCCGCGGAGCCGAGGCCTGCATCCGGATGGCCCTGGCCGACGCCGGGCTGGAGACGGAGTCGATCGACTACGTCAACGCTCATGGCACGAGCACGGATGTCAACGACAAGGTGGAGACGCTCGCGATCAAGAAGGTCTTCGGTGAGCGGGCCTACAAGCTTCCAGTCTCGAGCACCAAGAGCATGATGGGCCACCTGATCGCGGCGGCCGGGGCGACCGAAGCGATCGTCTGCCTGCTGGCGATCCGCGACGGCCTGCTCCCCCCCACGATCAACTACGAGAACCCCGATCCCAACTGCGACCTCGACTACATTCCCAACAAGGTCCGGGAGGGGAAATGCGACCGGGCTCTCTCCAACAGCTTCGGCTTCGGCGGCCAGAACATCTCGCTGATCGTGAGCCGGTTCACGGGGTAGAGCCAACGCTGCAGCGTGGCAGCCGGGGGGCTTCTCTGGAAAAGGGGACTGGCTCCGAGCGAAGCGAGGTGCCTGTACCCTTCTCCAACCCGAGGAGACACGGAATACGGGCCCGCCCGGGCCTGCCGGCGGGCTTGCCCAGATTGCCAGCAGCAGGGTTTCCTCAACCGGCTCCGGCGGCACGACCGATACGACCGGTGACTGCGGAAGCGTCCGCCGAGGTGGTTCGCCATCGGCTGCGACGGTCCGCCCAGCGGGAGCCCTCCCATGCATCGCTCGCCTGCCAGCCTCCGAATCCTCGGCCTGCTTGTGGCTGCGGCCATCACTGCCTCGAGCAGCGGCTGCTCGATCATCGACCGTCTCTTCCTGCTCAATGCCGACGGCCCTTATGCCCGCGGTCACGGCGGCCACGGCGGCTGCCGCGACTGCGAGGTCCCCTGCCAGGACTGCGAGCCGGGCTGCCCCGACGGCCGCTGCCAGACGGGAGGCTGCCAGGACTGCCCTGGCGGGGTCTGCAAGGTTCCGCACAACGGCCGCTACGGCGGGCTGGCGAAGCATCACCTTTCTCCAGAGGAGAAGGCGATGCTCCAGGCTTCCGACTACGGGGCGATCGCGCCGGCCGGCCCGCCCTCGGGGGCGGTCGCTTATCCCTACTACACGACCCGCGGCCCCCGCGACTTCCTCGCCAAGCGGCCGCCGTCGATCGGCCCCTGAGCCTGGCTCCGCCGCCAGCCACACGCTTGGTGGCGGGCCGCAGGCAGGCACATTTCCGCCGCGAATGCGTGCCGGGTAGGCTTTGATGCTTGCCCGGCACGCCTCGTTTCAGCGTGCCCACGGTTGCTCGCTCCAGAGGCCCGCCCATGATTCCGCGGCTCGTCGCTTGTGCCGGTTTCCTGGCGCTATCCCTCGCCGGCTGCGGCGGTGGCGACCGGGAGTTCATCAACGTCGGCACGGCCCCGATCGGGGGCGCCTTCTACACCGTCGGCAGTGCGATCTGCGAGGTGGTCAACGACAGCCAGGGCGACCGCGGCTGGCGGGTGGCGGCGGAGTCGACCGGCGGCTCGATGGAAAACATCCGCCTGCTCTCCCAGGGGAAGCTGCAGTTCGCGATGGCCAACTCCTCGATCACCTACTTCGCCGTCCGCGGCGAGGCGGGCTGGGAGGAGGCCCACGACGTGCGAAGCGTGATGACGCTCTTTCCCAACGTGGCGATGTTCGTCGTCCCGGCCGACTCGCCGATCGAGTCGGTCGCCGACCTGGCTGGCCGGCGTGTCTACCTCGGCCCCGAAGGGGCGGGCTTCGAGTATTTCGTGCGGCCGATCCTCGAGGCTCACGGCCTTGCGCTTGCCGATCTCGAGCCCCGCTACGGCAGCCAGCAGGCGGCGGTCGACCTGCTCGGCGACGGGGCGGTCGACGCCGCGATGATCGGCGGCGGCGTGCCCAACCCCGCCCTGGCCCAGATCGCCCAGGCCCGACCGGTCAGGCTCGTTCCTTATGACGAGGCGGCCCGGGAGAAGCTGATCGCCGACTACGCCTTCTTCGAGCCGGCCACGATTCCCGGCGGCACCTACGCCGGTATCGACGACGACTACGAAGGGCTCAACGTCGGTTCGGCCCACCTGATCGCCGCCGCCTCCGCCGACGAACAGCTCGTCCACGACTTCGCCAAGCTCGTCTGGGAAAACCGGGCCCGGATCGCCGAGCGGCATCGGGCCGCTCGGGCGATCACCGAGAAGAACGCCCCTCGCAGTACCGGCACCCCCTTTCACCCCGGGGCGATTCGCTTTTACCGCGAGGCTGGCCTCTGGCCGGACGACTGAGCGATGGCCGGGGAGCCGGGGCAGGAAGAACCGGGCAGGACGGCGGACGCGTTGGCCCCTGCATCGCATGGTGAACCCTCCGCCGTCGCGGCCGGTCGGTCGCTGCTGACGGCCGCCCTGGCGACCGCCCTGGCCCTGTTCGTGCTCGTCGAGGCGAACGTTCCGCTGCTGCCCCCGCTGGCGGAACTGGCGGTCTTCGCCGGGCTCGGCCTGGTGCTCTGCTTCGTCGGCACCCCGGGCGGGGGCGGGCGGCTCGGCCAGGTCGGCGACGCGGCCCTGGCGGTCGCTGCGGCGGTCTGCTGCGGCTACCTCGTCGTCGAATCGGGCTCGCTCGGCCAGCGGGCGGCCGCTTACACGCCGCTCGACGTGGCGATCGGCAGCATCGGAATCCTCGTCGTCCTCGAGGCGGCCCGCCGCAGCGTCGGCTGGTCGCTGCCGGCCCTAGCGATCCTGTTTCTCCTCTACGCCTATCAGAGCGTGGCCCGCGGCCTGCCTGACTGGCTCTTTCCCCATCGCGGCCAGGACTGGCCGGCGATCGTCGGCCAGAGCTGGCTGCGGAGCGAGGGGGTCTTCGGCACGGCCCTGGCGGTGATGTTTCGCTACGTCTTCCTGTTCGTGCTCTTCGGCGTCGCCCTCCAGGCGGCCGGGGCCACCGGCTGGGTGATCGCCCTGGCCGAGCGGCTCTTCGGGAGGCGGGCCGGCGGCCCGGCCAAGGTCGCGGTCCTCGCCAGCGGCCTGACCGGCTCGCTCTCCGGCAGTGCCGTAGCCAATGCCGTCACCACCGGCAGCTTCACGATTCCGCTGATGCGGGGCATCGGCTTCCCGGCCAGCGTGGCGGCGGGCATCGAGGCGGCCGCCTCCTCGGGCGGAGCGCTCGTGCCGCCGGTGATGGGGGCGGGGGCCTACATGATGCTTGAGATCATCGACCGCGACCCGCCGGTCCGGTTCCTCGAGATCGTCAGGGCGGCGGTCATCCCGGCGGTGCTCTACTACCTCTCGCTCTTTCTCGTCGTCCACTTCTACGCCCGCCGGCTCGACAACGGCCGTCCGCCGGCGGAGCAGGATCGCGAGCCGTCCGCCGGCGACGCCCCGCCCCGTGACACCGCCGCCGCCGAAAGGCCGGCCATCGTCAGCCTGGCCGGTCTCGCCTTCGTGGCGGCGCTCGGCACCCTGATGACCCTGCTGTTCGCCGGCTTCTCGCCCTTCCGGGCGGTCAGCCTGGCACTCGCGGTGGTGGTCGGGGTGATGCTCGTCAATCCGGCCACGGCGGCAGCGAGTTCCCGGCTGGCGGCGGCCGCCACCTGGGCCGGCCTGGCGGTCGCCTGCCGCTGGCTGCTGCCGCCGGTGGCGACCTGGGGGGATGCGGTGATCGTCTCGCTGGCGGCGACGCTCCTTATCGGCCTGGCCAGCAGCAGCTGGCGGGACCGGATCCTGGCGGCCATGCGGGCCACGGCTGCCGGGGGCGTGCCGCTGGTGGCCGCGGCGACCTGCGTCGGGATCGTGATCGGTCTGGTCTCGCGGACAGGGATCGGCACGGGCGTGCCGGCGGCGATCATCCCGCTGGCAGGCGACAGCCTCCTGCTCGCTCTGATCGCGATCATGGGCTGCTCGCTGGTGCTCGGGATGGGCCTGCCGAGCGCCGTCTCTTACCTGCTGCTGGCGACGATCATCGGCCCGGTCTTCACCGATCCCGCCCTCGGCGTGCCGATCCTGGCGGCCCACCTGTTCATCTTCTACTTCGGGATGATGGCGATGGTCACGCCGCCGGTCGCCCTGGCTGCCTACGCGACCGCCTCGATCGCCAACGCCCCGGTGATGCCCGCCAGCCTGGCCGCCTTC
>JAQCJP010000157.1 GCA_027592945.1 Planctomycetota bacterium | reverse complement strand
AGGCGACGGCGACTCCGCCGCGACCAGCCCCCTCGGCCACCGCCGCCCGGCCCGTCCCGCCGGTGGCGATCACCGAGCCCGGCGTCTGGACGCTCGATCCCGACGAGGGCATCGCTCCGGCCGCGGCAGAAGTCGCCCCCGACGGCACCCGCAGCGTGCTCTCGGCCGGTGGCAGTCCACCGGCCCCGAACGAGTCGCCCGAGCCCGCGACGCCGGCAGCCGGTCCCGCCGTCACCCAGCCGCCCGTCGAGCTCCTGCCCACCCCGGAAGCCAAGTGACGGGCTAGCGCTCGGATTCCGTCGGAACTTCTGCGGCGGAATCGGCGGTCACAACGCATGCTCTGCACAGGTTTCAACGACTGGCTGTGTGGCGGTTCGCTGGTCGTGTTCCTGGGCATGCTTTCCGCCGGCCAGGTGGCTGCCGAGCCGCCGCGGGATTACGGCGGTCGCTACCCGCATCTGGCGGTGAGCAACGAGCAGGGGGAGTGCGGGATTGGGGCGGTCGTGCCCTGGGCCGGCAAACTCTGGTTTCTCACCTACGCGCCCCATCGGCCGCTGGGCAGCGACGATGGCCTCTATGAAGTAGACGCGTCGCTGGCGATCGCCCGCCGCCCCGAGAGCGTGGGGGGCACGCCGGCAGCGCGGCTGATCCACCGCGAGACGAACCAACTCCTGATCGGCCCCTACCTCATCGACGCCGGCGGCGCGGTGCATGCCGTGCCGCCGGAGGCGATGGAGGGGCGACTCTCCGCCGCGGCCCGCCACCTCACCGAGCCCGCCAGCAAGGCATACGTCTACGACATGGAGGGGCTGCTCGCCGACGGTGCGGGGTGGGAATCGGGAGCGGGATGGCCCAAGGGCCCGCCGTCTCCCCGGCTCGCGCTGGGGGCTTCTACGGAAAAGGAGACTGGCTCCGAGCGAAGCGAGGTGCCTGTACCCTTTTCCAACTCGAGGACGCGCCGGAATACAGGTGCGCGAGGGGTGGGCCCGTGCCAATCGAGCCGGCGTTGCTGGCGAAGCGAAGGCAGGGATGCCGAGAGCGAGCCAGCATCGAGCGAGCGGAGGGCAGGATGCCTGAAGCGAGCGTCCGGCGAGATGGCACGGGTCCGCCCCGAGCTTCGATGGTGGTGATCGCGTTTTGGGCGGGTTGGTGGTGAACGGTTGCTCGGGCTTCCGGGAGCGGGATGGCCCAATGGCCCGCCGTCTCCCCGGCTCGCGCCGGGGGGCTTCTATGAGGTAAGCGATGCCTTGAGGTCGTCGGCTTGGCGGCGGATTGCCCGGAGATCGTCGGCATCCTTGCGGCCCAGGTTCTTCAGCTGCATCGTCATCCGCTGGTTCTTCGCGAGCAGCTTCTCGTGGCGGGCGAGGAAGTCCCAGTACAGCGTCGTGAAGGGACACGCCTCGGGGCCGCTGGCTTTTTTCGGGTCGTAGCGGCAGCCCTTGCAGGCGTTGCTCATCCGGTCGATGTAGGCCCCGGTCGCGCAGTACGGCTTGGAGGCCATCACGCCCCCGTCGGCAAACTGGCTCATCCCCAGCGTGTTGGGCAGCTCCACCCACTCGACAGCGTCGACGTAGACGGCGAGGTACCAGCGGTGGACCTCCTGCGGCTTCACGCCCAGGAGCATCGCGAACAGCCCCGTCACCATCAGCCGCTGGATGTGGTGGGCGTAGCCGTATTCCAGCGTCTGGCCGATCGCATCCTTGAGACAGTTCATCTCGGTCTGGGCAGACCAGTAGAAGGCCGGCAGGGCCGCCTCGGCCCCCAGGGCGTTGCGGTCGAGATACTCGGGCATGAGGTGCCAGTAGATGCCGCGGACATACTCCCGCCAGCCGAGCACCTGGCGGATGAAGCCCTCGGTCGCCTCGAGCGGGGCCTTGCCCTTGCGAAAGGCGCGTTCGGCTCCGGCGACCACGTCCCGCGGGTCGAGGAGCTTGAGGTTCATCGCCTGCGAAAGCCGCGAGTGCCAGAGCCACGGCTCACCGGTCCAGATCGCGTCCTGGTAGCGGCCGAAGTTGGCCAGGCGATGAGCGAGAAAGTCGTCGAGCGCGGCCCGGGCATCGGCCGGCGTCACCGGCCAGTCGAAGTGATCGAGGCGACCGGGGTGCGTGGCGAACCGCTGCTCGACCAAGGCGAGCACACCCCGCGTTGTCGCGTCGGGCTCGAACCGCCGCGGGGCGGGGAGCGTGCCCGGGCCGCTCTTTGGAAAGGCACCACGGTTCTCGGCGTCGTAGTTCCAGGCGCCGCCGGCCGGCTCGCCGTCATCCATCAGGATGTCGAAGGTCTTCCGCAGCGGGCGGTAGAAATACTCGAGCCGCAGCTGCTTGCGGCCTGCCGCGTGGGCGGCAAACTCGTCGACCGTCGTGAAGAAGTGGCGATCGGTGCGGATCTCGAGGGGTACGCCTGCTTCCTGGGCCGCCGCCTGGATCGCTTCCCGGATCCGCCACTCCCCCGGCTCCACGATGACGAGCTTCTCGGGCAGTCGCCGGGCCTTGCGGGCCGCGGCCAGGCTCTTGCCGAGCGCCGCGGCGAGCGACTCCGGTTCTCCCGGGCGACGGGTGGCGGGCAGCTCGGTGTAGTCGACCCCGATGCCCTCGGCGGCAAGGCCATCACGAAAGTGCCGCATCGCAGCGAGGAAAACGGCGATCCGGGCCTTGTGCGTCCAGACGTGGGTCGACTCCTCAGCCACCTCGGCCATCCAGACGCGGTCCTGTTTCGCGTCGAAGCCGTCAAAGGCAGCCCCGCCGCGGTCGAGCTGGTCGCCGAGGACGATGACCAGGTGTCGCATCAGAGCCTCTTTTCTCGGGGAATCACCGTCAGCATGGTACCGCCCGACGTGCCGCAGCCGCGCCGGCGGGTGAGGCATGCAGCTGGCCCCAAGTCTATTCGGCGGCGGAGACGACGACCGATCCGCCCAGCCGCTCCCCGGCTGCTCGGTGGCCCGCCGAACCCCCGCTCCACGCGAAAAAACCCTGCCGCCGCCCGGCGTATACTCCAAGCATCGAGGGGTGGCCCAGCCCGACGGGGGAGCATGCCTCACGTGCGACAAAAAGCTGTTCGGGTCGTTGCTTCTGTCCTGCTGTTTTGTCCTGAGGAGCCAGTTTCATGGTGCCCTGCCCTTCTGCGCTCCGTGGCCGGCCGGCCGCGGCCCGTCTGACGGTTTTTCTGATCCCCTGCCTGGCATTGCTGCCGGCGCTCCATCCGTCGGGCCAGCCAACTCGAGCGGCGATGCTGCTCGAGAAGGTTATCGAATCGATCACGGTCGATGAACTGATCGAACTGATGGAAGGCGAAGGCTATGCCGTCGAGACCCACAAACTCGGCTTCCTCCAGTGGAAAATCGAGGGCTTTCGCTGCCAGCTTTTCATTGCCGACGATGCCGAGGCACTCCAGTTTCACGTCTCCTTTGGTGATGGCAACGCGACCCTTCAGAAAGTCAATGACTGGAATGCCACCAAACGATTCTCCAGGACCTACCTGGATGACGAAGGCGATCCCCACCTCGAGCTTGATCTCGATCTGGCCGGCGGGGTCACCGAGGCCCGGATCAAGGACTACCTCCGCACCTGCCGGGTGTCGTTCGGCGCCTGGTGTGGAGAAGTCGTGGAATAAGTCTGGCCCGCTTCGCTCAGAACTGGTGACCGCGGCTCTTTCCCGTTCCCGTGACCATTCGTGTCCCGAGGCGGCTGCATGAATGCTCATCCAAAGCCCGCCGCCGAGACGCCGGCTGCAGAGCATCTCGATGACACCGCCCGGTTCTCGCGGGCAGACGACGACTTTGGTCTCGCCCTCAGCGAGGGGAGCGATCCGCTTCTCGGCGAGGTGCTCGGCGACGTCGTCCTCGTGAGACTGATCGCGACCGGCGGGATGGGCCGGGTCTACGAAGGACGGCAGCGGATCGGCTTTCCCGAGCAATCCGGACAGGCGGCGGGGGAGCGGACGGTGGCCGTCAAGGTGATCGGGGCTGCTGTCGTCTCGCCCGGGCTGCTCCGCCGCTTCGATGCCGAGGCCCGCCTCCTGGCCCGCCTCGATCATCCCGGAATCGCCCGGATCCACGGTGTCGGCATCCACGATGTCCGCGGGTTTCGTGTGCCCGCGATCGTGATGGAGTTCATCCCCGATGCGGTCCCGATCATCTCCTCCTGCACCACCAACCGGCTCCCGCTCCGGCAGCGGCTGGCGATCTTCCGAGAAGTCTGCGCCGCGGTGGCCCAGGCTCATCTGCGAGGCGTCATCCATCGCGACCTCAAGCCGGGCAACATCCTCGTGGCCAGCTCAGGCCCGCTGGCCGGTCGTCCCCGGGTGATCGACTTCGGGATCGCTCGGGCCACCGACGCTGAGGCGAGCCTCGTCTCTCGGCAGACCGATGCTGGCCAGCTCGTGGGCACCCTCCCCTACATGAGCCCGGAGCAACTCCGCGGTGACCTGGACAAGCTCGACATCCGTACCGATGTCTACGCCCTGGGCGTGTTGCTGACGGAACTGCTGACCGGGCGGCTGCCCCACGAACTCCGCCACAAGCCGGTGCCCGAGGCGATCCGGATCGTGCATGACGAGGAGCCGGCGTCCCTGCGATCGCTGGATTCCCGGATCCCCGTCGAGGTCGAGGCCATCGCCCGCACCTGCCTTGAGCGAGACCCGGAGCGACGATATTCCAGCGCTGTCGAGTTGGCCGACGACGTGGAGCGGTATCTCGAGGGTCGGGCTGTTCACGCCAGCCCGCCCGGTTTTGCCGAAGGGCTGCGACGGCTGGCCCGGCGGCATCGGGCGGCCGCAACCGCAGCCGTGGCCAGCCTCGTCGCCGTGGTCGTGGCTACGATCGCAATCGCGGCCTTTGCCATCCGGGCCGAACAGCAGCGACGGCTGGCCGCGCAGCAGCGAGCCGAGGCGACTCGGGCCACGGAGCGGGCCGAACGCGGCCGGGCCGCCGCCGAGGAACTCGTCCGCTTCATGACGTTCAATCTCCGCGACCAGTTCGCGGATTTGGGGCGGCCCGAGTTGATGGCAGGTGTGCTCGACCAACTCGCCCGCTATCACACCGAACGCTCGGCCCTGGCCGCCGCCGGCCTCGAGGAACCAACGCCCGAGCAGCGGCGGAAGCATGAGGTCTTTTTGAACAATATCGGCGACCTCGAGCGGGTGGCTGGCCGGCCGCTGAAGGCGAAGGCCGCGTACGACGAGGCACTGGCCATCGCCGAAGCCCTGGCCGCGGAGACTCCGAACAGCCTTGAGTGGCAACGCGACCTCTCGGTGAGCCACCAGAAGCTCGGGATGCTCGCCGCCGATGCCGGCAACACCAGCGTCGCGCGCCGCCACTTCGAGACCTCGCGGGCCATCCGGGAGCGCCTCGTCATGCTCGCGCCGGACGATCCGACCCGCGAATGGGATCTCGCCGGCATCCTCGACCGGCTCGGCGAACTCGCCCTCGCCAACGATGACCCTTCCGGCGCGATGCGAGAGTTCACGGTACTCGAGGCAATCATGCGACGGCTCGCGGCGAACGAGCCCGACAACCTCGACTGGCAACGGGATCTGGCCGTCGCCCTCCAGAAGCTTGGCGGCACGGCGGCCCGCACCGGGAACACAGCCGCTGCCCGGGAACACCTCGGGGCGGCGGCTGACATCCTCGTCGCGATCACGACGGCCGCTCCACACAATCACCAGTGGCAGCAGGATCTGGCCCGCACACGCCAGCTCCTCGCCCGCCTCGCCGCCGACTGAGCCCGTGGGCTCTCGGCACGTGGATCACAGCCAGGCTAGGCGACGAGCGTTCCTTCGAGTGGAGGCTCACCGCGGGCCAGACGGGTGACATTTTCCACGGTGACCCTGGCGATCTCGGCGAGTGCCTCCCTGGTCAGGAAGGCCTGATGGGCGGTCACCAGTACGTTGGGAAAGACGAGCAGCCGCGAGAGTTCGTCATCCTGGAGCACCCGATCAGAGAGATCCTCGAAGAAGATTCCCTCCTCTTCCTCATAGACGTCGATCGCCAGCCCGCCGAGCCGGCCAGCCTTGAGGGCCTCGATCACGGCGGTCGTGTCGATCAACTTGCCGCGACTGGTGTTGACCACCATCCCGCCAGGCTTGAGTTGCGGCACCGTTTCGGCGTTGAGCAAGTGGTGCGTCTCGGGCGTGAGCGGAAGGTGAAGCGAGACAATGTCGCTCGTGCCGAGCAGGTCCTCGAACGGCAGATAGTCGACCCCATGGGCCTCCGCCCACCCGGCCGCCGGCACGGGGTCGTGGGCCACCACCCGCATCCCGAAGCCGCGAAAGATTTCGGCGGCCACCCGGCCGATCCGGCCGGTGCCCACGATCCCGCAGGTCTTGCCGTAGAGGTCGAAGCCAACCAGTCCTGCCAGGGAAAAGTTCTGCTCCCGCACGCGGTTGAAGGCCCGGTGGATCCGGCGGTTGAGCGTGAGCACCAAGGCCACGGTGTGTTCGGCAACCGCATGGGGCGAGTAGGCCGGCACACGGGTGACCACGAGTCCCAGTTCGGCGGCCGCGGCGAGATCGACGTTGTTGGTACCCGCACACCGCATGGCCACATGCCGCACCCCCGCCGCCGCGAGAATCTCCAGGCAGGATCGATCGAGCCGATCGTTCACAAAGCCGCAGACCGCCGGCACGGCGGCGGCGGTGGCAGCCGTCTCAGCCGAGAGCCGAAAGTCGTGAAATCGAAACGAGAGCCCCTTGTCGGCCCCCGCGGCGGTCATTGGCTGGCGGTCATAGGGCTTGGTGTCGAAAAAAGCGACAACGGGCATGGTGCAGGACTCTGAAACCAACGCGTGACGGCGGACCGACGGGGTATGCCTTACTCGCCAGCAATCCAAGCTTTGGCCGCCTCGAGCTCGGAGGCATCGAAACTGCGGACCGTCGCCATCGTAAAGGGCTTGCAGACTGCCGCCATCCACTTCTCCCAGGCCTTCTCCCCAACCAGCGCGATCCGCTCGATCGTGGTGCAGTGGGTCGTGGCAAAGGCGATGTCGTCCCAGAGGGCCTTGGCGTCCCAGCCATGAAAGTCATGAAACCAGGCCAGAATCCGGGTCTTTCCGGCCGACGCAATGGCCTCGTCGACCATCGGCACAAAGGCCTTGTAGTCTTCGTCGTGGAGTGTGCCGCTAAGCTTCATGCCCACCGTATGGGCTGGCATATCCGGGATCATCTCGATCATGGCTGGATCTCCGCGGGAGGATTGGCTGCCACCGACGGCCTACCGACCAATCGCCGACGCCTGGCAGGAAAACATCGGGCATATCTCAGGCAATCACAGTCTACGCCGACGGTCGATGCAAGGCGGCCCTGGGGCAGGTACGCTGCCGAAGATTGCTTGCTCCGCGCACCAAGGAAGCCCCATGCTGCCACGAATCTGCTCCACGCTGGTCGCCATTCTCGGCCCTCTATTTGTGATGGGCGGCGAAGCCGCGGCAGCCGATCGCCCCAATGTGATCATTTTTTTGGTTGATGACATGGGGCCGCTCGACACCTCGGTGCCCTTCATGGTCGATGCCGCGGGCCAGCCCGAGCGGTATCCGCTCAATGACTTCTATCGGACGCCCGCCATGGAGCAACTGGCAGCCCGCGGGATCCGCTTCAGCACCTTCTACGCGATGAGCGTCTGCTCCCCCACCCGGACCTCCCTGCTCACCGGCCAGAACGCCGCCCGTCATCGGGTCACCCAGTGGATCCGCTCCGAGGGCAACAACCGTGGCCCGTTCGGTCCGCCCGACTGGCGGTGGGAGGGCGTGCAGGATGCGGCCGTGACGCTGCCAGGGGTGCTGCGAGGAGCCGGCTACCGCACGATCTTCGTCGGCAAGGCCCACTTCGGCCCGATCGGCGAACCCTCGGAGTGGCCCGACAATCTCGGCTTCGACGTCAACATCGGCGGCTGCTCATGGGGCCAGCCCGGGAGCTACTACGGAGAGGACGGCTACGGCGCCATCCGGGGCAACAAGAGACGGACGGTGCCGCACCTCGAGAAGTACCACGGCACTGACACCTTTCTCTCCGAGGCGCTCACGCTCGAGGCCGAGGCGGCCATTGACGCCGCCGTCGCCGCCGGCGAACCCTTCTTTCTCGACCTGTCCCACTATGCCGTGCATGCGCCGTTTCAGTCCGACCCGCGCTTCGCCGACCACTATGCTGATTCCGGCCGGTCGCAGCAGGCCCAGGCCTACGCGACGTTGATCGAGGGCATGGACCGGTCGCTCGGCGAGATCCTCGAGCACCTCGAGTCGCTCGGGATCGCCGACGAGACGCTGATCTTTTTTCTCGGTGACAACGGCAGCGACGCTCCCCTCGGCCCGGCCCACGGCCACACGAGTTCCTTCCCGCTGCGAGGCAAGAAGGGCACGCACTACGAAGGCGGGATGCGGGTGCCTTTCATCGCCGCCTGGGCCGAGCCGAATCCCGACCAGCCCTGCCAGCAGCGGCTGCCGATCGCGGCAGGGGCGATTCAGCAGCAGCCGGGAACAGTGATGGATATCTATCCGACGATCCTCAATCTCGCCGGCATCGAGCCGCCGGCAAACCATCCAATCGACGGTGTCGATCTGGCCCCGCAGCTCGCCGGCCGGACGAACCCTCGTCGTCGGGACCGCTTTTTGATGCACTTTCCCCACGACCACCGCAGCAGCTACTTCACCGTCTTTCGGGATGGCGACTGGAAGCTCATCTACCATTATCGACCCGACCGTTCGGACGCCGACGGCGAGGGGGCTCGCTACGAGCTCTTCAATCTGGGCAGCGATCCGTTTGAAAAGCATGATCTGGCCGCCGAGGAGCCGATGGAACTCCGCCGGCTGGCCGGAGAGATGACAGCAGCCCTGGCCGCCGAACAGGCCCTGTTTCCGGTGGACAAGGCGGGTGGGGAAATCCGC
>JAQCJP010000156.1 GCA_027592945.1 Planctomycetota bacterium | reverse complement strand
CCCCTTTTCCATAAAAGCCCCCCGGCGCGAGCCGGGGGACGGCGGGCCATTGGGCCTTCACTGTCCCCGGAAGCCCAAGCAACCGCTCACCGCCAACACGCCCAATCCGCAATCCCGACGCTTCTGCGGCCGTTTCGATATGCTCCAAATCGCTCGCCCCCACGGAACGTCAGATGCGTATCGCCCCGTTTCTCCTCGCCATTTTGCTCATGCCTGTCGCCGCCGCCGAGCCCGCCGATCCCTACCGCTGGCTCGAAGAGGTCGCCGGTGAAAAGCAACTCGAATGGGTCCGGTCTCGCAACGCCGAGGCGGTGGCGGCCCTGGCCGAGGGTGACGGCTTTGCGACTCTCGAGCGGCGGCTGCTGGCGATCCTCGACTCGGACGACAAGATTCCCTTCATCCGGAAGATCGGCGGCCGCTACTACAACTTCTGGCGGGACGCCGCCCACCCCCGGGGCCTCTGGCGGCGGACGACGCTGGCCGAGTATCGCGGTGCCGAGCCGGCCTGGGAGACGGTGCTCGACCTCGACGCCCTGGCTGAGTCCGAAGGGGAGAACTGGGTCTGGCACGGTGCCCGGGTGCTCGAACCGGAGGGGCGGCTCTGCCTGATTTCGCTGTCTCGCGGAGGGGCCGATGCCGACGTCGTCCGCGAGTTCGATCTCGAAACGAAGCAGTTCGTCGCCGACGGCTTCACGCTGCCCGAGGCCAAAAGTCGGGTCGCCTGGAGGAACCGCGACAGCCTCTTTGTCGCGACCGACTTCGGCCCCGGCTCGCTGACCGCCTCCGGCTATCCGCGGACGGTTCGCGAGTGGACCCGCGGCGAAGCCCTTGCCGACGCGCCGCTGATCTACGAGGGCCAGCCCGACGACATGTCGGTCGGAGCCTGGCACGACCCCACGCCCGGCTTCGAACGTGACGTCGTCTTCCGGCAGGTGACGTTCTGGACGAGCGAGCTCTTCCTGCGGCGCGACGGGAAGCTCCTGAAAATCGCCAAGCCCGCCGACGCCGAGGCGAGCATCCACCGGGAGTGGCTGTTTCTCGAACTGCGGTCGCCTTGGGAGGTCGGCGGCACGACCTATCCCGCCGGCAGCCTGCTGGCCACCGACCTCGAGCGGTTCCTCGCCGGTGAGCGGTCGTTTGACATCCTCTTCGAGCCCGGCCCGCGGACGTCGCTGGCCGGCTATGCCCCCACGCGGAATCACGTCCTCCTGACGACGCTCGACAACGTCCGCAGCCGGCTGTTCGTGCTCACCCACCGCGACGGAAGCTGGCAGCGAGAGCCGCTACCGGGAGTGCCGGCGGTCGCCACGGCGAGCGTCTCGGCGGTGGACGATCTCGAGAGCGACGACTACTTCCTGACCACCGCCACGCCGCTGGAGCCCACAACCTTCCTGATGGGCACGCTCCGGCCCGACGGCAGCGGGGCCGACCCGGCGGTCCTCAAGCGGTCGCCCGCCTTCTTCGAGGCCAAGGGGCTCGCCGTCACGCAGCACGAGGCGACCAGCGCCGACGGCACGAGGATTCCCTACTTCCAGATCGGCCCGGCCGACCTCCCGGCCGACGGCTCCACCCCGACGCTCCTCTATGGCTACGGCGGGTTTGAGATTCCGCTCGTGCCGAGCTATGCGGCGGTGACCGGCGCCGCCTGGCTTGAGCGGGGCCACGTGCATGTGATCGCCAACATCCGCGGCGGCGGCGAGTTTGGCCCGGCCTGGCATCAGGCGGCGCTCAAGGAAAAGCGGCCCCGGGCCTACGAAGACTTCGCGGCGGTCGCCGAAGACCTGATCGCCCGCCAGGTCACCTCGCCCGAGCGGCTGGGCATCAAGGGGGGCAGCAATGGCGGCCTCCTGGTGGGCAACATGTACGCTCGGCGGCCCGAGCTGTTTGCGGCGGTCGTCTGCCAGGTGCCGCTCTTGGACATGCGGCGGTTCAACACGCTGCTGGCGGGGGCGAGTTGGATGGGGGAATACGGCAATCCCGACCTGCCCGAGGAATGGGCCTTCATCAAGGCTTTTTCGCCCTACCACATGATCGACCCGGCCCGTGACTATCCGCCGCTGCTGCTGACCACCTCGACCCGCGACGACCGCGTCCATCCCGCCCACGCCCGCAAGATGGCAGCCCGGCTGCTAGAGTTTGGCAAGCGGGTGCTCTCCTACGAGAACATCGAGGGAGGCCACGGCGGCGCGGCCGACAACAAGCAGCGGGCCTTCATGGACGCCCTGGCCTGGACCTTCCTGGAACAGAAACTGGCCCGCTGAGCGGCTCGGGCTGGCGATGGCCGCCTGAGGTCATTCGCGAGCAGCTCCGAGCCGTCGGCAGCGGTCGCTGCAGTACCTGACCTGTTCCCAGCAGCGGGCCCACTTCCGCCGCCACTCGAACGGCCGCCCGCAGGCGGCGCAGGCCTTTGTCGGCTTGGGCCGGCCACCGCGGCGGGATCCTGGCGACGCGGCGGGTTGTCGTGAACGGCCCATCACCGTTTATCATGCCGGACTTGCAGCGGCGGGTCGACCCGCCGCCGGCCGCCGCCCTCCGGAGACCATCGCCAGCATGACCGCCAAGCCCCTCGAGAACGTCGTCATCATCGGAAGCGGCCCGGCCGGCTGGTCGGCGGCCACCTACGCCGCCCGGGCCCAGCTCGAGCCGCTCGTCTTCGAGGGGGCGATCACTGAGAAAAACCGGATGGCCGGCACGCTGCCGCTCGGCCAGCTGGCGCTGACCAGCGAGGTGGAAAACTACGCCGGCTTCCCGGCCGGCGACCTGGGGGCGTTTCTCGACTCGGCCCTTCCCAAGGAGCGGCGGATGATGATGGCCCCGCACGAGGGGCACGGCGTCACCGGGCCCGAGCTGATGGAGTTGATGCGGCAACAGGCGGCCAACTTCGGCACCCGGATCATCACCGACGACATCGTGAAGGTCGACTTTTCAAAGCGGCCCTTCACGCTCGTGCCCGCCGCCGGAGGCGAAGTGAAGGCCAAGGCGGTGATCGTGGCGACCGGGGCGAGCGCCAACTGGCTGGGGCTGCCGAGCGAGGAGGCCTTCAAGAACCGGGGCGTCAGCGCCTGCGCCGTCTGCGACGGCGCCCTGCCGCGGTTTCGTGGCAAGCCGCTGGTGGTGGTCGGCGGCGGCGATTCGGCGGTCGAGGAGGCCACCTACCTGACCAAGTTCGCCAGCACGGTCCACCTCATCCACCGTCGCGACGAGCTGCGAGCCTCCAAGATCATGGCCCAGCGGGCCTTCGACAATCCCAAGATCGAGATCCACTTCGACTCGACGCTCGCCGAGGTGCTCGGCGATGACACCGCCGGCGTGACGGGCGTGCGGCTGGAAAGCACGACCGGCGGCCCCGAGCAGACGATCGAGGCGGCGGGGGTCTTTCTGGCGATCGGCCACACGCCCAACACGGCCTTCCTCGACGGCCAGCTGACCCTGACCGACAAGCAGTACATCGTCTGGACGCAGCACTTCCGGACCGCGACGAACGTCGAGGGCGTGTTTGCCGCCGGCGACGTGGCCGACGACTATTACCGGCAGGCGATCTCCGCGGCTGGCACCGGCTGCATGGCGGCCCTCGACGCCGAGCGGTGGCTGGCCGCCCAGGGCGAAGACTGAGCGGCGGTGCCGTTCAGCCGCCTGCGTCCCCTCGCCAGCCGCTCTCTGCCCGCATGCCAACGCATCCCGATCTGTCCGACCTCCACTCCGCCGCCGACTGGCCGCCCGGTCGCGTGCTCGTGATCGCCGCCACGCTCAACGAGCGGGACAACCTCGCCCGCCTGACCAGCGGGATTCTCTCGGTCGATCCGCAACTCCACCTGCTGATCGTCGACGACGACTCGCCCGACGGCACCGGCACTGCGGCGCTCGAGGCCGCCGCGGCCGAGCCCCGCCTCCATGTGCTGGTTCGCCGGGGCCGCCGCGGCCTGGGTTCCGCGATCATGGAAGGGCTGCGGCTGGCCCGGGAAAGGGGCTTCGCCATGGCGGTCAACATCGACGCCGATGCCAGCCACGATCCGGCCGACATCCCCCGGCTGCTGGCGGCCCTCGATCCGGTCGCCGGCCGGCCGGCCGACGTGGTGGTCGGCTCTCGGCGGGTGCCTGGAGGCCGGGCGGTCGGCTGGCCGCTGGCCCGCCACCTCACCAGCCGCCTGGTCGGCCTCTTCACTCGCCGCATCCTCGGCGTGCCCGTCCGCGATGCCTCCAGCGGCTACCGGGCAATCCGCCTGGCCTTGCTCGATCGGCTCGGCCCGGCGACGACCTCGGGCTACGCCTTCCACGAGGAGCTGCTCTGGCTCATCGCGCGGGCGGGCGGGCGGATCGTAGAGGTGCCCGTGACGTTCCGCGATCGCACCGCCGGCACCAGCAAGGCCAGCCCCCGCGAAATCATCCGGGGCTCGGCCGACCTCCTTCGGCTGGCCGGAAAGACCTGGGCCGGCGTGTAGAATCCTTGGCCATGTCGTCCCGCAGACCAACGATCGGCATCCTCACCGGCGGCGGCGACTGCCCCGGGCTCAACGCCGTCATCCGGGCGGCCACCAAGACCGCCGAGCGGCTCGGCTACGACGTGATCGGGTTCCTGCGGGGCTACGAGGGGCTCGTCGATCCGGTCCGCTACATGCCGCTCGACTCGCGGGTGACCGCCGACATCCTCCTCAAGGGAGGCACGATTCTCGGCTCGAGCAACAAGGGCCGGTTCACCGCGCTGGTCGGCGAGGGGGAGCGGGTGCAGATCGACCCGGCCCTCCTCGACCGGGCCGCCACCACCGTTCGCCAGCTCGGGGTCGCGGGCCTGATCTGCGTCGGGGGCGACGGTTCGCTGGCGATCGCCCAGCAGCTCCACGAGCACGGCATCCCCGTGGTCGGCGTGCCCAAGACGATCGACAACGATCTCGGCGCGACCGCCTTCACCTTCGGCTTCGACTCGGCCGTCGCGGCCGCCACCGACGCCCTCGACCGGCTCCACACCACCGCCGCCAGCCACGAGCGGGTGATGGTGCTCGAGGTCATGGGCCGCCACGCCGGCTGGATCGCGCTGCACGCCGGGATCGCCGGAGGCGGCGATGTGATCCTGCTGCCGGAGATTCCCTGGACCTTCGAGCATGTCTGCCGCAAGATTCTCGAACGGGAGTCGGAGGGAAAGAAGTTCACGCTCGTCGTGGCGGCCGAGGGGGCCACGCTGCCGGGCGCCGGGCTTATCCACAACCACGACAACGGCCAAGGAGAGGGCCAGGTGCGGCTCGGCGGGATCGGCGAGATCGTGGCTACCGAGATTGCCGCCCGCATCGGCCGCGATGTCCGCACCGTCGTGCTTGGCCATCTGCAGCGGGGCGGCACGCCGACCGCCTTCGACCGGATGCTAGCCACCGAGTTTGGCGCCCATGCGGTGCGGCTCGTGCACGAGGGCAGCTTCGGCCAGACCGTCTGCTACCGGCCGCCCGACATTGCAGCCGCCCCGATCAGCGAGGCGATCCGCCACCTCTCGACGGTCAACCCCGCTGGGTCGGCCGTGCAGGCGGCCCGGGCCCTGGGGATCGGATTTGGTGATGCGGCCGATCGCGGCGATCCGTTTGCCCGGGCTGCGCGAGGCGCAGCCCAGCCCGCGGAAGGGGCCGGGGGCATTGCCTGACGGCCGCTGGGATGGTTTGCTAGACGCCCTGCCGCGGCACAGAGATCGGGGCGGGCGGAGGGAGGAACCCTTGATGAGAAACGGGCCGGTTTGGAGCGTTCCCGGGTGCCCGTCGCTGACGGTTTGCTGGTTCCTGCTGCTGGTTGCCCTGGCGGCTGGTGGCCCGGCGACCGGGGTTGCGGACGAGCCCGCGGCTGCCTGGCAGATCACCGTCGCCGCCGGCGATGTCGACCGCTCGAACCTGCCGCTCCGCTGCCCGCTCGCGGTGCCCGCGAAGCTGGCCGCAGCCCCGGTCCGGATTCTGCTGGCCGACGGCTCCCAGGTGGACGGCCAGCTGACTGAGCCGGCCCTTGGGACCGAGCCACGGCCAGACCCGCCGGCCGGAACTGTCGACCGCGACGTGATCTTCGTGCTCCCGAGCCTCCCGGCCGGGGAATCGCTGGAGGTGACCGCCCAGTTCACGCCGGCTCCGGCCGACAACGCCCCCCCGCCGCGGCTCGTCTGGACCGACGAACCGACGGCCGCGTCGCTGATGCTCGCAGGCAAGCCGCTGGTGCGGTACGAGAAGCCCGCCTATGCCCCGGCCGACGAGGCAACCCGCGAGGCGACCTACAAGCCGTTTCATCATGTCTTCGATCCGGTGACCGGCATCCGGCTGACCAAGGGCGACGGCGGCCTCTACACCCACCACCGCGGCATCTTCTTCGGCTACAACCGGATCAGCCACGGCGACGGCCGCTCACGCCAGTCCGACTGCTGGCACTGTCGGGGCCAGGCCCGCCAGGAGCACCGGGAAACCATCCTCGAGACGGCCGGCCCGGTGGCGGGCGTGCAACGCGTGGCCATCGACTGGATCGGCAGCGATGGGAAGCCGCTCGTGGCGGAGGCCCGCGAGTTGGATGTGGTGCCCGTGGCAGGAGGCACGGTCATCGACTTCGGCAGCCGGCTCGTCGCAACCGAACCGGTCCGCCTCGACGGCGATCCCCAGCATGCCGGCGTTCACTTCCGGGCCTCCAATGAAGTCGCCGATGCGACAAAGGGCGACACCTACTACCTCCGGCCCGACGGCAAGGGGAAGCCGGGCGAAGAGCGGAACTGGCCGCAGGACAAGACCTACGTCGACGCGGCCTGGCACGCGGCCAGTTTTGTCGTGGGCGGCCAGCGATACACCGTCGTGCGGGCCAATCGGCCGACCAATCCGGGCGAGGCCCGGATGAGCGAGCGGTCTTACGCCCGCTTTGGTTCGTATTTTGCCCACGACCTCGAGCCGGGCAGGCCGCTCCTGGTGGGCTATCGGTTCTGGGTGCAGCCGGGGGAGATGGCGGTCGCCGAGGCGGCCCGGATTGCCGCCGACTACGCTCGCCCGGCCCGGCTGACGGTGCGGCCGGCCACCGCGGTGGCAGAGTGACAGCAGTTGGTTCGACCGCGGGCGAGCGGCACGCGGAAACATACGCAGGGAGACGGCGACATGGCTGAGGCGGATGCGAAGACGGGCACGAAGGCGGCGGGCCGGGTGGCCAGCGTGATGACCGAGGCGCGGATCTTCCCGCCGCCGGCGGAGTTCTCAGCCAAGGCCCGGATCGCTTCGCTCGAGGACTATCAGCGGCTCTACGACGCGGCCGCCGCCGATCCCATCGCCTTCTGGGACGAGCGGGCCAAGGCCCTTCCCTGGATCACGCCCTACAACCAGGTGCTCGAATGGGAGCCTCCGTTCGCCAGCTGGTTCCCCGGCGGGACGATCAACGCGTCCGCCGTCTGCCTCGACGCCCACATCGCGGCGGGCCGGGGCGACAAGACGGCCCTGGTCTGGGTCGGTGAGCCGACCGGCGAACGGAAGGAATACACCTTCAACGAGCTCCACACCGAGGTCTGCCGGTTTGCCGCAGGCCTCAAGAAGCTCGGGATCAAGCAGGGTGACGTCGTCTCGATCTACATGCCGATGACCCCGGAACTCGTGATCGCGATGCTGGCCTGCGCCCGGATCGGGGCGGTCCATTCGGTGATCTTCGGCGGCTTCTCCAGCGAGGCGATCGCCGACCGCAACCACGACGCCGCGGCGGTCGCGGTGATCACCGCCGACGGCGGCTGGCGGCGGGGAGCGCAACTGCCGCTCAAGCACAACGTCGACGAGGCCCTCGCCTCGCCGACTCATCCGCCCACGACCGTCAAGCACGTCGTCGTGCTCAAGCGGACCGGCCAGGAGATCACGATGCAGCCGGGCCGGGACGTCTGGTGGCACGACCTCGTCGAGGGGATGCCGGCCGACCTGCCGCCGGAGCCGATGGACTCCGAGTCGCCGCTCTTCATCCTTTACACGAGCGGCTCGACCGGGAAGCCCAAGGGCATCAAGCACACCACCGCCGGCTACATGCTCTGGGCGAAGACCACCGCGGAGTGGGTCTTCGACCTGCGAGACGACGACCTCTTCTGGTGCACCGCCGACTGCGGCTGGATCACCGGCCACAGCTACGTCACCTACGGCCCGCTGGCCGCCGGCACCAGCATCCTGATCTACGAGGGGGCCCCCAACGCTCCTCACGAGGGCCGCTTCTGGGAGATCATCGAACAGGAGAAGCCGACGATCTTCTACACCGCGCCGACCGCGATCCGGGCCTTCATGAAGTGGGGCATGAGCCACATCGAGGGCCGCGACCTCTCCAGCCTCCGGCTGTTGGGCACGGTCGGCGAGGGCATCAATCCCGAGGCCTGGATCTGGTACCACGAGGTGATCGGCGGCAAGCGGTGTCCGATCGTCGACACCTGGTGGCAGACCGAGACCGGCGGGATCATGATGAGCCCGCTGCCCGGCTGCACGCCGACCAAGCCGGGCAGCTGCACGCTGCCGCTGCCGGGGGTGGTGCCCGAGATCGTCGATGCCGCCGGCCACCCGGTCGAGCCGGGTGAGGGCGGCTGGCTCGTCATGAAGCAGCCCTGGCCCGGAATGCTCCGCGGGATCTGGGGCGACGATGCCCGCTTTGTCGAGACCTACTGGGCCCGGGTGCCGGGCAAGTATCTCGCCGGCGACAACGCCCGGCAGGATGCCGATGGCTACTACTGGATCATGGGACGGATCGACGACGTGCTCAACGTTGCCGGCCACCGGCTCTCGACGATCGAGATCGAAAGCGCCCTGGTGAGTCATCCGGCCGTTGCCGAGGCGGCGGCGGTCGGCCGGCCCCACGAGGTCAAGGGGGAGGCGATCGCGGTCTTCGTCACCCTCCGCGACGGGGAGCCGGGCGATGCCCTCAAGGACACGCTCCGCAAGCATGTCCGCCATCAGATCGGGGCCCTCGCCTCG
>JAQCJP010000155.1 GCA_027592945.1 Planctomycetota bacterium | reverse complement strand
GCCCCGCATGGAATCATCGAGCGGCTTGCGGAACTGGCCTCCGAGGGGCGGCCCTTCGTGCTGGTGACGCTCGTCGAGGTCGTCGGCAGCGCCCCGCAGGACGTCGGCACGAAGATGCTCGTCGACGCCGACGGGCTGCGGTTTGGCACCGTCGGCGGCGGTCGCGTCGAAGCCCAGGCGATTGCCCGGGCGCAGGAACTGCTCGCTGGGCCTGACCCGCCCGCCTGCCTGCTGGTCGAGTGGAACCTCCAGCAGGATGTCGGGATGACCTGCGGCGGCGTGGTCAAGCTGCTCTTCGAGCCGCAGCTGGTCCGATCCTGGCGGGTGGTGATCTTCGGTGCCGGCCACGTGGCCCAGGCGGTGGTCCGCTGCCTGCTGCTGCTCGACTGCCAGATCGTCTGCATCGATTCCCGGCGGGATTGGCTCGAGCGGCTGCCCCAGTCGCCGCGGCTTGAGCGGCTCGAACTGGCCGAGCCGCGTGACTGGGCGGGCCAACTCACCGCTGACGACGCGGTCGTCTGCATGACGATGGGCCACCGCACCGACCTGCCGGTGCTCGAGCGGATCCTCGCCGCGGAAGCCCGCCCCTGGTATCTCGGCGTGATCGGCAGCGCCGCCAAGCGGAAGGTGCTCGTGCGGGACCTCGTGGCAGCCGGCATCGAGCCGGCGGCCACCGAGACGATCCGCTGCCCGATCGGCCTGCCGCTGGGGGGCAACCAGCCCGGCGATATCGCCGTCAGCCTTGTCGCCGAACTGCTCGAGCTGCGTGGCCGCCGCAACGGGCAGTTGCAGGCGGGCGGCTAAGCGGCCTATCCTCGCTATCCTCGAGGAAGACAGCGACTGCCTTCCCCCGTCCCGCGGCCCGGCAGGCGACCCGATGCGAGCCCCCCACGAACTCCTCCACTCCCGGGCCCGCGTCCGCCAGCGGTACGCCCTCTTTCCGCTCGAAGGCTATCCCCCCTCGCGGCTGCCGGCCTGGCCCGAAGCCGCCGCCCGGGTGCTCGCCTCGCCGGCCCTCGGGGCGGGCTTTGTCGAGAGCCTCGTCGATCTCGCCGCCGGTCAGGCGGGAGGCTACGCCGCCGATGGACGCACCGAGACCTTTCTTTACATCCGCTCCGGGCAGGCAGGGCTCTCGGTCGACGGGGCCAAGCCCGAGGCCCTCGAGGCCGGCGGCTTCGCGCTGGTGCCAGCGACGGCCGGCTTCGAGCTGACGGCCGCCGAGGCGACCTCGCTGCTGGTGCTCCGCAAGACCTATGAGCCGCTCCCGGGAGGCCCAGCCCCCGAGCTGCTGGTGGGCCGGGAGGCCGACGTGCCGGCGGAGGTCTACCTCGGCGATGAGGGGGCGCTGCTTCAGTCGCTCATCCCTGACACCCCCGCCCACGACCTGGCGATGAACATCTTCACCTTCTCGCCCGGCCACGGCCTGCCGGTCGTCGAGACCCACGTGATGGAGCACGGCCTGCTCGTGCTCCAGGGCAAGGGGCTCTACTACCTCGACGACACCTGGATGGAGGTCGATACCGACGACTTCATCTGGATGGGCCCCTTCGTGCCTCAGTCGTTCTACGCCACCGGCCCGACACCGGCCCGCTACATCTATTACAAGAACGTCAACCGCGACGTGCCCCCCGCCTGACCCCGCCCGCCACCGGAGAGCCGCATGGAATCCCGCCCCGCCGAGAAGATCTACCGCGATGCCGACGTCGACCTCGCGCCGCTGGAGGGCAAGCTGGTCGCGGTGATCGGCTACGGCATCCAGGGCAAGGCCCAGGCGGCCAATGCCCGCGACAGCGGCGTGGAGGTTATCGTCGGCACCCGCTCGGCGGCCGAGTCGCCCAGCCGGGCCCAGGCCGAGGCCGACGGCTTCGAGGCGATGTCGATCGCCGAGGCGACCAAGCGGGCCGAGATCCTCCTGATCGAGCTGGCCGATCCGGCCCAGCCCCCGATCTACAAATCCGAGATCGCCCCCCACCTCAGCCCCGGCAAGACGCTCTGCTTCTGCCACGGCTTCAACGTCCTCTACGGGGCGATCCAGCCGCCGCCGGAGGTCAACAGCGTGCTCTTCGTGCCCAACGCCCCGGGGCATCTCGTCCGCAGCAAGTACCTCGCCGGCGAGGGGATCTACGGCTGCGTGGCGGTCGATCACGATGCCACCGGCAACGCCCGCGAGATCGTGCTGGCGATCGCCAAGGCGGTCGGCAGCACCCGGGCCGGCGTCGTCGAACTGTCGTTTCAGCACGAGACCGAGGGCGACAACTTCGAGGAGCAGATTCTCTACGGCGGCACGATCCAGCTGATGAAGCTCTGCTTCCAGACGATGGTCGAGGCCGGCTATCCCCCCAGCTTCGCCTACGCCAAGGCGATCCGCTCGCTCCGCAGCGTGATCGACGTGATGGACGAGGTCGGGATCGAGGAGTATGTCAGCCGCCGCTGCAGCCGGACGGCCGAGTTTGCGATCCGGACCCGCGGGCCGCGGGTGATCGACGCCGAGGCGGTCCGGGAGATCTTCCGCGAGACCGAGGCGGGGCAGTTCGCCCGCGACTGGATGCAGGAGTGGGCCCTCGGGATGCCGACGCTCCACCGCCTCCGCCGCACCGCCGCCGCCAGCGAGATGGAGGAGACCGGCCGCCGCTGGCGGGAGGAGTTCGACCGGTGAATGGCGGCGTTGCGTGGGGTTGCCTGTGCCGGGGAGCCGGCCTTGCTGGCGAGCGACGCCAGGGATGGCCAGAGCGTGGCCAGTATGGAGAGAGCGAAGGCCGGGATGGCCGCAGCGAACGTCCGGGCGACGCGGCACAGGTAACCCCGGGCCGGGCAATGCGACCGCCAACCGACCCTGACTGACCGCAAGGAGGTGCCGCAATGCCCGTCAACGCCGAGCGGCTAACGCGAGACTTCGCCGCGATCGCACGCTGCACGCACTCGCCGGGGGCCGGCGCGACTCGGCCGACCTTCTCGGCCGCCTGGCGGCAGGCCTGCGACCACTGCCTAGCCGAGGCCGAGCGGGCCGGCTGTCGGAGCTGGACCGACGCCGCCGGCAATATCCACATCCGGCCGCGGGGCCTGCCCGACGAGGCGGCGGTCTGGCTGGCCGGCTCGCATCTCGACAGCGTTCCCCACGGCGGCGACTACGACGGCGTGGCCGGCGTCCTGGCGGGCATCGAGTGCTTGCGGGCGGCGGCCGACGAGGGCCAGACGATTCCGCTCGAGGTAATCATCTTCGCCGAGGAGGAGGGCACGACCTTCGGCCTCGGCATGCTCGGCAGCCGCGGCTGGACCGGCACGCTCGACGCCGCCACGCTGGCCGCTCTTCGCAACGCCGCCGGCGAGACCTACTGGGATGCCGGCCGGCCCCACGGCGCCGATCCCGATCGCCTGGCCGCCGACCGGCTCGAGCCGGGACGCTATGCCGGCTTTCTCGAGGTGCACATCGAGCAGGGGCCGGCTCTCTGGGCGAGCGGCCGACCGCTGGCGCTCGTGACGGCGATCGCCGGCCGCCGTCAGTTTCGCGGCTCGCTCACCGGCCAGGCCAACCACGCCGGCTCCACGAGCATGACCGACCGCCGCGACGCCCTGGCCGGGGCCGCCGAAGCGATCACTGCGATCGAGGTCGTGCCGGCCCGGGTGGGCCCGCAGGTGGTGGCGACGGTCGGCCGACTCGAGGTGCGGCCCAATGCGGTCAACGTGATCCCGGGCGAGGCGAGGTTCACGATCGACCTGCGGGCTCCGACTGATCGCGAGCTCGACGAGGCCGAGGCAGAGATTCGCGAAGGGCTCGCCGCGATCGCCGCTCGCCGCGGGCTCACCCTCGAACTAGAACTGACCGAGAGCCAGCCGGCGGTCGCCCTCGACGCGAGGCTGGCCGAGCGGGTCCGGCAGGCCGCCGCCCGGCAGGGCATCGCCGACCTGGCCGAGGCGGTCTCAGGCGCGCTGCACGACGCGGCGATCCTCGCCCCGCTGGTGCCGACGGTGATGTTCTTCGTCGCCAGCCGCGACGGGATCAGTCACAACCCGGGCGAGGAGAGCCGGGTCGCCGACATCGCCGTCGCCGCGGGGCTGCTCCACGAGACGGTCCGCGAAGCCCCAGCCTGACCAGGCTGCGGGCCGTGCCCCGCCGCCCGCCGATTCGCTACGCTCTGCCGCATGCACTCCCTTCGCGATCTCAACGCCTGCGACGCGGTGGCCTTCGTGGCCGCCTGCGGCCCCGTCTACGAACACGCCCCCTGGGTCGCCGAGCAGGTCGTCGCCCAGCGGCCCTTCGCCTCCCGCGAGACGCTCCACGCGGCGATGCAGGCGGCGGTGGCGGCGGCCCCGGAGTCACAGCAACTCGACCTCATCCGCGGCCACCCTGATCTGGTCGGGCAGGCCGCCGCGGCCGGTGAACTGACGGCCGAGTCGACCGCGGAGCAGGCGGCCGCCGGCTTGTTCGACCTCTCGGCGGCCCAGCGGGAGGCGTTCGGCCGCTACAATGCCGCCTATCGCGAGCGGTTCGGCTTTCCGTTTGTGATCTGCGCCCGCGAGAACCGCACCGAGGCGATTCTGGCCGCCTTCCCCGTTCGCCTGGAGCACTCGCTCGAAGATGAGCGGGCCACGGCCCTCCGGGAGATCGGCCGAATCGCCTGGCTGCGGCTGCTCGATCGGGTCAGCGAGCCCTGAGCCGCCCGCCCCCTCCCCGTTGTTGGAGCCTCCGCCATGTCGCCCCGCATCGCCAGCCAGAGCTACGGCAAGAGCCGGGTGCGGCTCACGAAAGTCACCCGCCATCCCGACCGGCACGACCTCGCCGAACTCGCCGTCGACATCCTGCTGGAAGGGGCCTTCGAGCCCTCCTACACGAGCGGCGACAACACGGCGGTGATCGCGACCGACACGATGAAGAACACCGTCTACGCCCTGGCCGCCAGCCATCCGCTCGACTCGCCCGAGTCGTTCGCGGCGGCCCTCGCCGACCACTTCGTCACCGGCAAGGAGCAGGTGACGGCGGCCACGGTCGAGATCGAGGAGGCGGCCTGGGAGCGGATTGTCGACCGCTCCGGCAGCCCCCACCGCCACGCCTTCGTTGCCGCCGGCGGCGGCCGGCGGACCTGCCGCGTGCGGCAGGATCAAGCCACGGTCGTGGTCGAGGCGGGCATCGCCGGTCTGGCCGTCGTCAAGACGACCGACTCGGCCTTTCGCGACTTCCACCGCGATGACTTCACGACGCTCGCCGACACCGACGACCGGATCTTCGGCACCGTGATCGAGGCCCGCTGGCGATACGAGCCGGGCCTTGCCGGCGGCCTGCCGGCAAGCGATTTCAACGCTGCCTACGCCGCCGTCCGCGGCCAGCTCGTCGAGGTCTTTGCCCACCACAAGAGCCTGGCCGTCCAGCAGACCCTCTACGAGATGGCCATCGCCGCGTTGGCTGCCGCCCCGATGGTCATCGAGATCGAGCTCGAGATGCCCAACCAGCATCGGGTCCCGATCGACCTGACTCCCTTCGGGCTGGCGAACGAGAACGCGATTTTCGTCACCACCAGCGAGCCCTACGGGCTGATCCGGGCGACCGTCCGGCGGGAGGATTGAGCGATGGCAGCGGCGGCATCCGGCGGCGGCCGGCTCTCAACACACGTGCTCGACACCGCCCGGGGCCGGCCGGCGGCGGGGATGAGGGTGGAACTCTTCCGGCTTCTCGACGACGGTGCAGCCGAGCCGCTCGTGGTCGTCACGACCAATGCCGACGGCCGCACCGACGGGCCGCTGCTGGCGGGCGAGGCCCTGGCGGCGGGGAGCTACCGGCTGGTCTTTCACGTCGCCGAGTATTTTCGGGCCGCGGGTGAGGCCGACGCCGGCCGGTTTCTCGAGCGGGTGCCGGTCGAGTTTGTCGTCGGCGATCCGGCGGCGGCCTACCACGTGCCGCTGCTGGTCTCGCCCTGGAGTTACTCGACCTACCGCGGGAGCTAGCGGGCGATGCGTTGGGATCTGCTCGTTCGCGGGGGCACGGTCGTCACGCCTGCCGGTCCGGTGGCGGCCGACCTCGCCGTGGCCGATGGCCGCTGCGCTGAGATCGGCCCCGGGCTCGCCGGCGAAGCCCGCGAGACGATCGACGCCAGCGGCTGCCACCTGCTGCCCGGCGTAATCGATTCCCACGTTCACTTCAACGATCCCGGCCGGGCGGCCTGGGAGGGGGTGGCCAGCGGGTCGGCCGCTGTCGCCGCCGGCGGGGGCACGCTCTTTATCGACATGCCGCTCAACGCCTCTCCCCCGACGCTCGACGGCCCCTCCTTCGACGCCAAGCTCGCCGCCTGCCGGGGCACCGCCCGCACCGACTTCGCCTTCTGGGGCGGGATCGTGCCGGGCCGCGTCGACCGGCTGCCGGAACTCGCCGAGCGGGGCGTGATCGGCTTCAAGGCCTTCATGAGCGACAGCGGCATCGCCGACTTCCCCGCGGCCGACGAGGCGACGCTCGCCGCCGGGATGGCCGCCGCGGCCGCCCTCGGCCTGCCGGTGGCGGTGCATGCCGAAGACGACGCCCTCACCCGGCGGCTGGCCGCCGAGGCAATGGCAGCCGGCCGGCTCTCCGCCGCCGACTACCTCGCCTCGCGGCCGATCGAAGCGGAGACGATCGCGATCGGCCGGGCGATCGCGTTGGCCACCGAGACGGGGGCGAGCCTGCACATCGTGCACGTCAGCTCCGGGGCGGGCGTCGCCATGGTTGCCGAGGCCCGCAGCCGCGGCCTCGACGTCTCCTGCGAAACCTGCCCCCACTATCTCGTGCTGACCGCCGACGACTGCCGGCGGCTCGGGGCGGTCGCCAAGTGCGCCCCGCCGCTGCGGGACGCCACCGAGCAGGCGGCCCTCTGGGAGGCGGTGGCCGACGGCCGGATCATGCTGATCGCCTCCGACCACTCGCCGGCGCCCGCGACGATGAAGCAGTCGGCCAACTTCTTCGAAATCTGGGGGGGCATCTCCGGCTGCCAGCCGCTCTTGGGGCTCATGCTCGAGGAGGGCCACGCCCGGCGGCAGCTGCCGCTGGTCCGACTCGCCGAGCTGGTCGCCGCCGCCCCGGCCGCCCGCTACGGGTTGGCGGACCGCGGCCGGCTTGAGCCGGGCTGCCAGGCTGACTTTTCGATCGTCGATCTCGGCGTGGCCCGGCCGCTGGAAGCGGCGGCCCTGCGGGATCGCCACCGCCTCTCTCCCTACCTCGGCCGCATCCTCCGCGGCGGCATCCGGCAGACGGTGCTCCGCGGGCAGGTGATCGCCCGCGACGGCGAGCCGGTCGGGCCGCCGATCGGCCGGCTCGTTCCCGGCCCGGCTTACAAGGCCAGCCCGGCGTAGGCCGCAAGCGATGCGACGGCAGCCACGGCCACCGCCCCCCAGGGCCGCCTGTCCATCAGGGGCACTGCCACGGTCACGGCCGCCAGGATCGCGACGGCCACGGCCAGTTCGACCGCCAAGACCCGGGCGGTCGCATCTTGGATCACTCTGATTCCCATGAAGGCCGCCACGACGAGCCCGCCGGCGACGGCCGCCGCCGTCCGGTCCCGGCCGCCGAACTGCCCGGCCAGGTGAGCCGCCAGCGCCATCGCGTAAGGAAAGAACAGCTCGCGATTGCCGGTGAGCTGATGGGCGACCATCCAGCCAACAGCCGGAGCGAGCCCGACCAGCGGCCGCAGCCGGAAGTCGGCCACGACCTGGCCAATCATCGCCACGACGCCGATCGCCACCCAGGGCGGCCCGCCAAGCAGGTGAGCCGCCGCCAGGAAGCCCAACTCCGCTGCGATGAAGCCCGCGACCGGCGGCCGCGTGGGCTCGACCGCAACTTCACCCGCGCTCGCCCCATCCGAACCCCCGCGGGCACAGGCTTGCAGCCTGTCCTGGGCATCGGTCGACCCACCCACACCCTCCGCGTCCCAGACCATCTTGACGTGCGGCCCCGCAGTCGGGACCTCGAAGGTCTCGGAAACGACTCGCCAGCCGAGCCGCTCGTAGAAGCCGACCGCGGTCGTGCGGGCGTTGCACCAGAAGATTCGCTCGGGCTCGTCGCAGCGGGCTTCGGCCAGGGCCACCTCCAGAAGCCTGCGGCCCAGCCCCGTGCGTTGCACGGCCGCGTCGGTCGCCATTCCGCGGAGTTGCCAGGCGGACCGCCCCTTCCATGCGGACGGCATGAGCGTCAGGCAGGCCAACGGTCCGTCACCGGCGGTGGCCGCGTAGTGCCGTGTGCCTGGCTCGTCATCGCCTTGAAAGCGGGCGGTCTCGGCCGGCAGCCCAGCCCGCAGGATCCGGTGCCGCAGCGGCAGGATTTCAGCGACGGCGACGCGGCGGCAGGTGATCTCAGGGGGCATGGCATGCGTGGCAGGGAAGCGACTTCATCCATGGTACTGCTGCGATCGTCCGACCTCCCGGGGCCGCAGGCTTGCAACCTGCGGATCAAAAGAACTGCAGGCCCTTCCCCGCGGGTTGACGTGCCCGCAGGCCGTGATTTTTTGGACCGCCGAATGCTTGACAGCCCGGCTGCCGATAGATAATGTACAGGCGTACACAACACCTGTCAGATCCGCAAAGCCGCTGATATTCCCCCAGGAAAACACCCACTCCAGCAGGTCGAGCCATGGTGACGCTTCACCCCCAACCCATTGCTCTGAAAGCAGCCGGCCTGCTGCGGTCCGGCCTGGTCAGCGGCGGCCAACTGCAGAGCCAGCAGAAAGGGCGGGAACTGGTCGCCAGCGGCTTCGCGGCGATCGATGCTCTGCTGCCGGGCGGTGGCCTGCGGCGGGGCAGCCTCATTGAATGGCTTGCCGGCGAGGCCGCCTTGGCAGACGGTGCCACAAGTAGCCCGACGGGAACCACGGCAGCCGGCACCGCAACCGACAAGGCGACTGCCGGCAGCCACGCGGCTGCCGGTATCGCCGGCGGTGCCGGGGCGGTGTCGCTCGCCGTCGCCGTGGCCTGCCGGCTGG
>JAQCJP010000154.1 GCA_027592945.1 Planctomycetota bacterium | reverse complement strand
CATGATCTGACCGGTTCGGGAGATGCCCCCCTCGCAGAAGATGCCGATGCAGTCGCCGTCGGCCAGGCCAGTCTGGATGCTTTTGAGAGCCCGGCCGATCGACTTGGGTTTCGGGTCGAAGAGGACAAACCGCCACTGCCCGGCGAGCATGTTGAGGAACTTCCCCTTGATGTTCGGCCCGTAGACGACCATCCGGACCGGCCGCGGGGCGGCCAGCGGCAGCAGGAAGCCGTCGAGCCAGGAGAGGTGGTTGGCCACGATTACCAGAGGCCCGGTCAGCGGCACCCGCTCCTCGTGGCGGGTGCGAAATCGCCAGGTCGCGTGGACGATGCTCCCGACGAAGATCCGCAGCGAGGCCCGGGGCGCCGCCCAGATCGCCACGCCGGTGGCCATCAGCGAGAGCAGGCCAAAGAGGGCGAAGACGCCGCGGGCCGAAAAGAGCGGGGCGGCGGCTTCGGCCGGCCCGACCGGAACCCGCAGGCCGTAGTAGCCGATCGAGGAGAGCAGCATCCCGGCGAAGACCAGGAGGTTGGTCGATGCCAGCACCGTGCCGAGCCGGCCGGCCGGGCTCTGCTCCTGGATGAATGCCTCCAGCGGCACATCGAACATCCCCGCCCCGATCCCGAGCACCGCCAGCCAGACGATCGGCGGCACGAGCCTGAGCGTCGCCCCCCCGTCGCCCCCGAAGACATCGCTCGACGAAAGGGCCAGGGCCACGCAGGCGATCGTCATGACGAGGCCGCCGAGCGGCACAAAGCCGAGATCGACCTTCGAGCCGGGGTCGATGCCCCGCCGGGAGAGCCGACCGGCGATCAGGCTCCCCGCTCCGATCCCCCCGACGAGCGCCACCAGGAGGGGCACGATCTCGCCCTGGCTGGTCGCCCCGCTTTCGTAAGCGTATTGATCGACGTTCAACTGGGCCACGGCGGCCAGCGCCCAAAAGAAGACGATCCCGGCCGCGGCTCCTGCGAGTTTTGGAGCCCGCAGCAGCTGGCCGAGATCCTTGAAGGTCGCCGAGAGGGCGTTGGCCGGAAAGCGGGACGTCGGGTCGGCTGCCTGAATCCGCGGCAACAGCAGCGAGGCGAGCCAGCCGAGCGTGGCGATCCCGGCCAGGAGCGCCGCTGCTGGCAGGGCATGGCCACCCGGCAGCGTTGCCAGCCAGGTCGGCAGCGGTCGCGCAGGATCCGGTTCGCCGGAGAGCCAGGTGGCATCGGCAAGCCAGTTGCCCGCGGCCATGCCCGCAAGCGTCGCCGCCAGGGAGACCATCGCGAAGATGCCATTGGCGGCCGAGAGTCGCGGTGTTGGCACCGTCTCGGGGATCGTGCCCAACAGGCTTGGATTGAGGAGTGTTGTCTGGACGGCAAACAGCCCGATCATGCCGAGCAGGAGCCAGAGGCCGGCCGGCATCCCGAGCATCACCGGGCCAGCGGCCGCGCCCCACCAGACCACCGCCGCGGTGCCTCCGCCGATCAGGATTTCGGCGAACTTGCCGCCGACCACGATCGACCGCTTGGCGAACCGGTCGGCCAGCCAGCCGGCCAGCCAGGCGAAGAGAATGAAGGGCAGAACGTAGATCACCGTCCCGACCGCCAGCACTGCCGCCTCGGTTGCCCCGGTGGTTGCCGCCGCCCGCTTTCCAAGACCGATCACCAGCCAACGGGCAAGATTGTCGTTGAGGACCGTCAAAACCCGCACGATCAGCAGAACCTGAAATCCGGCGGCCAGGGAACGACCGGCGGGCCCGACGGGGGCGGCGGATGCGTGCAAGGTGTCGTTTTCTGCGAAGGTGGTGGCGTACGTGATTTTGGGAGGGGTTTCGGCCCCTGCATCGCCCGCCGCTTTCCCAGGTTGCCGGCCGGGCTGGCAGACTTTACCGGCCGTTTGAACGGGCTGCCAAGCGTGCGTATCCTCAAGCAGGCAGTAGCGGTCGGGATTCCCGGCCCCTCGCACGCTCACGGAACCGCCCGGCAGCCATGTCGCAGCGGCATCCGGGAACGCAAGACAGACATCCAGGACAGGCACCCAGGAAAGGATGCGATGAACAGGTTTCTCCGCTGCATGATCCCCGGGCTGACGGTGGCGTGCTTCGCCCTGTCGGCCGGCTTTGCCGATGCCCAGGTCGTCTACTACTCGACGCTGCGTCCGGTGGTGGCCGCTCCGCTGGTCGCCGCGCCGGTGGCCGCCGCCCCGGCCTATGTCGCCAACTACACGCCGACGGGCAACTACGCCGCCGTCACCGCCTACTCGCCCCCGGTCCTCACGGCGCCGGCCGCCGTCGCTGTGACGGCGAACTATGCCCCGGCCGTCGCCCCGGTCGCGGTCACCTCGTACTACGCCCCGACGGTCGTGAACTACGCCCCGGCCCCAACGGTCGCCTACTCGCCCGTCGTGGCCCCGGTCACCACCTACTACGCCCCCACGGCGGTGGCGGCCCCGCTCTATCGACGCGGGCTTTTTGGAGGCCTTCGACCTGTGCGAAACGCCTACTACATCGCCTATTGAAGACGATGTGGCGGCGGTTGGACCGGGCCGGCGTCGGTCTCCGTTGTTGACCACCCCGGCTGCCGTCCTATAGTACGGTCGTTTTCAGCGGCTCCCGCAACTGTCTGCGGGGCCGCGCCGGCGGCGGAACGCTGCGGATGACTCGGACGGTCAACATTATCGGAGCAGGCCCGGGCGGGCTCGCCTGTGCCATGCTCCTGGCCAATGCCGGCCTGCGGGTTCGCGTGATCGAGCGGCTGCCCGTCCCGGGCGGACGGACGAGCACGATCACCACGCCTGAGGGGTTCAAGTTTGACCTCGGGCCGACCTTCTTCCTCTACCCCCGGGTCCTGGAAGACATTTTCGCCGCCTGCGGCCGCGACCTCCGGGAGGAGGTGGAGATGGTCCGCCTCGATCCGCAATATCGGCTCGTCTTCGGGGCCGGTGGCGAACTGCTTGCGACGCCTGACATCGGCCGCATGGAGGCGGAAGTGGCCCGGCTCTCACCGGCCGACCAGGGTTCCTTCACGCGATTCATGGAGTCGACCCGCGAGAAGTTCTCACGATTTGCTCCCTTCCTCGAGCAGCCCTTCCAGTCCTGGCGGGACTTGGCCAACCCCGACCTGCTGAAGCTGATGCCGCTTTTGAAGCCTTGGCGGAGCCTCGATCAGGAACTCGGCAGCTTCTTCAGCGACGAGCGGATCAGGTTGGCCTTCACGTTTCAGTCGAAATACCTGGGCATGTCGCCGTTTCGATGCCCGAGCCTGTTCTCGATCCTCTCGTTCCTCGAATACGAGCACGGCGTCTTTCATCCGATCGGCGGCTGCGGAGCCGTCTCGACCGCGATGGCCCGGATCGCCGAAGAGATGGGGGTCGAGATCCGCTACGAGGAGCCGGTCGAGGAAATGGAGTTTTCCGGCCGGCGGATCACCGCCCTCCGCACGCCCGCCGGCCGCTACGAGGCCGATGCCACGGTGGTCAACGCCGACTTCGCTCGGAGCATGACGCGGCTGGTTCCCGACGAACTCCGCCGTCGCTGGAGCGACCGGCGGATTGCCTCGCGGCGGTTCTCGTGCTCGACCTTCATGCTCTATCTGGGCATCGAGGGCCGCTACGACGACGTCGCCCATCACAACATCTACCTCTCCGAAGACTACCGGCAGAATCTCGCCGACATCGAGCATCGCCATGCCCTCTCGGCTGATCCTTCGATGTACGTGCAAAACGCCTGCATCACCGATCCCAGCCTCGCGCCGGACGGCATGAGCACGCTCTACCTGCTGATTCCCGTCAGCCACCGGCATCCCAACATCGACTGGCGACGGGAAGCGCCGCGGTTCCGCGAGGTGGCCCTCGACCAGATGGCTCGGGTCGGGATCACCGGCATCCGAGAGCGAATTCGTTACGAGAAGATGCTCACTCCCGACGACTGGCAGGACGGCTACGAGATCTACCGGGGGGCGACCTTCAACCTCGCCCACGATCTCGGCCAGATGCTCCACATGCGGCCTCACAACCGCTTTGAAGACGTTCAGAGCATGTATCTCGTCGGCGGCGGCACCCATCCGGGCAGCGGCCTGCCGGTGATCTACTCCTCGGCCCGGATCACCACGGATCTCCTCCTGGGCGACCTGGGCATCAGCCCGCCATCACCCTCGCGGCGGCCGCGGGAAGCCAGGGTGATCGGCAAGCAGCCGGCGGCGGCGGTCTGACCACGGCACGGCAAGACGTTTGACAATCGAGAACCGGGATGCGGTGAGGAACCATGCGGCAAACGGGCGATGACGGACGGGTGGTGGTGGTCGGCGGCGGCCTGGGTGGCCTGGCGGCGGCCTGCACCCTGGCGGCCCGCGGCTACGCCGTGACGCTGTGCGACAAGAACGCCTGGGTCGGCGGCAAGGCGGCCGTCCTTTCCGAGGCCGGCTACCGCTTCGACATGGGGCCCACGATCCTGACGATCCCCCGCGTGCTGCGGCGGATCTGGGCCGAGGCGGGCCGCGACCTGGAAGACTCGCTCGACCTCGTGCCGCTCGACCCGCAGTGGCGGAGCTTCTTCACCGACGGCACGACCCTCGATCTTCTGGCCGATGTGCCGGCGATGCGGGCCACGCTCGACGCCTTCGCTCCCGGCAGCGGGGCGGGCGACGGCTACGGCCGATTCATGGAGCTCGCCAAGCGGCTCCACCGGATCTCCGACGAGTTCTTCTTCTGGCGGAGCGTCGGCGGGATGAAGGACATGTTCGAGCCGAAGCAGAGCTTTTCGGTCTCGTTCCTCAAGGACATCCTCGGGATGCGGATGGGCCGAAGCGTGGCTGGCACCGTCCGGTCGTTTGTGCCCGACGAGCGGGCCGCCCAAATGCTCGACCACTTCACGCAGTATGTTGGCAGCTCGCCCGAGTCGTCGCCGGCGGTGCTCTGCGGGATCGCCCACATGCAGTCGCATGATGGCGTCTGGTATCCCCGGGGTGGCACCGGCGCCGTGCCCCGGGCTTTGGCGAATTTGGCGGTCGACCTCGGCGTTGAGATCCGTACCAACACGCCCGTCAGTCGGATCATCATCGAGGGGAAGCGGGTGCGGGGCGTGGAGACCGCGGATGGCGAGACGATTCCCGCCGCGGTCGTCGTCAGCAACTCCGACACCGTGCGGACCCACCGGGAACTCGTCGAGGGGGATTCCCGGCGTCGATTCCTGGGCCGCCGCAAATACGAGCCGGCCTGCTCGGGCGTCGTGCTTTATCTCGGCCTCGATCGCCGCTACGAGCAGCTGCTCCACCACAACTTCGTCTTCTCGGAGGATCCGCACGAGGAGTTCGAGGCGATCTACCACCGCGGCGAGCCGGCCCCCGACCCCACCTGCTACGTCTGCGCTCCTGCGATTACCGAGCCGGAAGTGGCTCCCCCGGGCGGCGAGGCGCTCTACGTGCTCGTCCACACGCCCTACCTGCGGCCCCATCACGACTGGTCGCAGATGCTGCCTCCCTATCGCGATCGGATCATCCGCAAGCTCGTCGAGACCGCCGGGATGAAGAACCTCGAGCGGCATATCGTCGTTGAGCGGACGCTCACGCCCCAGGACATCAACGATCGCTACCATGTGCTCAACGGGGCGATCTATGGGCTGGCCAGCCACGGGAAGTTCATGGGGGCTTTCAAGCCGGCCAACCGCTCGCCCGACGTGGAAGGGCTCTACCTCGCCGGCGGCTCGGCCCATCCCGGGCCGGGGATGCCGATGGCCCTGATGTCCGGATGGATCGCCGCCGACTGCGTCGATGACGACAAACTCGCGGCGCCGGCGAAGCCGGCGGCCGTGGCGGTCTGATCCCGCCGATGATTGGCGGCCCGGAGATGCACGAGCACGATCTGCCGCCGTTTTCGCACCAGCTCAACGGCTGGTTCATGTGGTACGTGCGGAAGTACCTGCGGCGGCATTTTCATGCCGTTCGATTGCTCAAAGGGGAGGACGGAGCGGCCGGCCACCCCGAACTCGGTGACGAACCGGTCTTGATCGCCACCAACCACCCCGGCTGGTGGGATCCGCTGATCTTCCTGACCCTGGGAGCCTGCCTCTATCCCGGGCGGATGAGTTACGGCCCGATCGACGCTGCGGCGTTAGGCAAATACTCGTTTCTCGAACGGATTGGCTTCATCGGGATCGAGCCAGGCACGTGGCGGGGCTCGGCCCGTTTTCTGCGCATGGCCCGGGCGGCGCTCGGCCGCGGCGACGTGCTGTTTTGGATCACAGCCCAGGGGGAGTTCACCGACCCGCGAACCCGCCCGATCGTGATCCGCCCGGGGGTTGGCCATGCGGTGGCCGCGGCCGAGCGGGGGATCGTCGTGCCCCTGGCGGTCGAGTATCCCTTCTGGAGCGAGCGGCTCCCTGAGGCGGTGGCCGCCTTCGGCCCTGCCCGGCGGATCGCGGATCAGCCGGACTGGTCGGCCGACGACTGGACGGCCGCCCTGGCAGCCGACCTCGAGGCGACGCAGGACCGGCTGGCCGCCGCGGCGATGGCCCGTGACCCGGCGGCATTCGCAACCATCCATACCGGCCGGGTTGGCGTGGGGGCGGCCTATGACTCGATCCGCCGATTCTCGGCCTGGCTGCGGGGCCGCCAGTTCGATCCGTCGCACGGCGGAGAAGGGGAGGCCGCCCTGTGAGCCCGACGGTGATTCTGGTCCTGGCCTGGACGGGCCTGATTCTGGCGGCGATTCCCGCCTTGCTGACGCGGGCCAATCTGCGGCTCTTCCGGCCGCCGCCCGAGCCGCCGGCCGACGTCGCTGTCGCGAAGGTCTCAGTGCTCGTGCCGGCCCGCAACGAGGCGCAGGCTATCGGCCGGCTGATGGACGATGTCTTGGCCAGCCAGGGCGTCGAGCTGGAGTTGGTGATCCTCGACGACTCGAGCAGCGATGCCACCGGCAGCATCGTCGCGGCGAGGGCCGCGCGGGACCCCCGGGTGCGGCTGGTGGCGGGGCGGCCGCTGCCGGCCGGCTGGTGCGGCAAGCAGCATGCCTGCTGGCAGCTTGCGGAGGCGGCCCGGCACGACCTCTGGGTCTTTCTCGACGTCGACGTCTCGCCGGCTCCGGACGCCATCCGCCGCGGCATCGCGTTTCTCGAGGCGAGCGGGGCCGATCTCGCCAGCGGCTTTCCCCGCCAGGAGACCGGCAGCCTGCTCGAGTGGCTGCTCTTGCCGCTGATCAACTTCGTGCTGCTCGGCTACCTGCCGATCGCCCGTTCCCGGGAGGTCAACTCGCCCAGCCTGGCGGCCGGCTGCGGGCAGTTCTTCATCACCCGGCGGGCCGCCTACGAGCAGGCCGGCGGCCACGCGGTGATCAGGGCCTCGCTTCACGACGGCGTCAAACTGCCGCGGGCCTACCGCCGGGTCGGGCTGGTCACCGACATTTTCGATGCGACGCCGATCGCCTCCTGCCGGATGTACGACCGCAGCATCGATGTCTGGCGGGGGCTCTCCAAGAACGCCACCGAGGGGATTGGCTCGGCCGCCACGATCCTCCCCTTCACGCTGCTGCTCGGCGGCGGGCAGATCCTTCCGCCCCTGCTGGCGGCATATGGCCTGGCGACCGGCTTCGCCGGCTGGCCGGTCGGTGGCGGGATTGTGGCGGTCATTGCCGCGGCAGTCGCCTACCTGCCCCGCCTGCTCGACGCGATCCGGTTCCGGCAGCGTCTCTCGAGTGTCGTCTTCCAGCCGCTGGCGGTGGCGGTCTTTCTCGCGATCCAGTGGATCGCCCTGGCCCGCAAGGCCCTCGGCCTCCAGACACGTTGGCGAGGCCGCAGCCTCGCCCCCCAGTGAGCCTGCACGAACCTCCCACGCCGAGCGGACCGCAGAGAAGCCCTCCGGCGGGAGCCGATCAACTCACGACGTTGCGGGGGCTGCCCGCCTGGAAGGCGGCCAGGTTTGCCGCGGCGGCTTCGATCAGCCGGGCCCGGGCCTTGCGGGTTGCCCAGGCGACATGCGGCGTGATCACGCAGTTTGCAAGCCCGCAGAGGGGGCTGCCATCGCGGGGCGGCTCATGGGCGACCACGTCGAGGCCGGCCCCGGCGATCCGGCCGCTGGCGAGGGCGTCGGCGAGGGCCTGCTCGTCGACGAGCCCGCCGCGGGCGGTGTTGATCAGGTAGGCGGTCGGCTTCATCGCCGCCAGCCGGTCGGCATTGACCAGACCCTGCGTCTCGGGTGCCAGCGGGCAGTGAAGGCTGACGACGTCGGCCTGCGCGAAGACCTCGTCGATCGTCAGAAACCGCACGCCCCCCTCCTCGCTGCCCGGCTGGCGGCTGCGGCTGGCGGCCACGACGTCCATGCCGAGCGCCTGGCCGATCGCGGCGGTGCGGCGGCCGATGTCGCCGTAGCCGATGATGCCGAGGGTGAGCCCGTCGAGCTCGACGAGCTCGCCGTCCCAGAAGCAAAAATCGTCGCACGACTGCCAGCGGCCGGCGTGGACGGCCGCCGAGAGCCGCCCGACCTGGTTGGTGAGTTCGAGCAGGAGGGCGAAGACCGCCTGAGCGACTCCTGGCGTGCTGTAGGCCGGCACGTTGGTGACGGTGACTCCGGCCGCCCGGGCGGCGGCCACGTCGACGACGTTCACTCCCGTCGCCAGCACACCCACATATTTCAGATCGGGCAGGGCGGCAAGGGTGGCGGCCGCCAGGGGCGTCTTGTTGGTGAGGACGGCCCCGGCCCGGGCGGCCCTGGCGATGATCTGGTCGCCCGGGGTGCGGTCGTAGGTCGTCAGGTCACCGAGAGCCGCGACCGGCTCCCAGTCGAGGTCGCCAGGGTTGGTGGTGTAGGCGTCGAGAATCACGATTCGCATGGGAAGGTCTCCTGGGAGGCCCCAATGTATCGGGTTCACCTCCCGCAGGCTCGGGGTGGGCCCGTGCCATCTCGCCGGACGCTCGCGACGGGTTCACCTCACGCAGGCTCGGGGTGGGCCCGTGCCATCTCGCCGGACG
>JAQCJP010000153.1 GCA_027592945.1 Planctomycetota bacterium | reverse complement strand
GCCGGGCAGGAAGCCCGGCGGCCGGGCGGAGGCCCGGCGAGGTGGCAGGGGCCATGGATGGCCCTGCCACCGGTTCTACAAGATCCCGCCGTGCGTCCGCCACGGCTTCATATGCGACGGCTGGTCGAGAAACCAGATCCGTTCCCACTCGTCGGTGATGGCCCGCAGGTCCTCCGACGTGTAGATCAACTCCTGGGCCCGCCGCACAGGGTCGCCCGAATAAAGCGGGATCAGGCAGCCCGTGTTCGTCGCGAGCACCGCCACCGCACACAGCAGCCACACTGCCTTTCTCATCGACTGGTCCTCCTGACCTGTGCTCGTGATCTGTTCGATGTGGGACGCGCTTCCTTGCCCGTTCCCAGGATGTACCCGATCGGTCGGTTTCGTCGCGAGAGGAACCGGCGGCACCAGCCATTCCTCCCAAGTTCTCCAAGATGTCGTTCAGGGCTGCGACGGAGGGGGCGAATCGGCCGCGTCGTGCGGTGTCTCCGGGGTCTTTCCCTCCGAAGCCTTGAACTGACGGACACGCTCCTCCATCTCCTTGCCGGGCTTGAAGGTCACCACGTTCTTGGCCTCGACCGGCACCGGTTCGCCGGTGCGGGGATTACGGGCCAGCCGGGCTTCCCGTTGCTTGATCTGGAAGACGCCGAAGTTCCTCAGTTCCACCCGCCCGTCGCGAACCAGCACCTCGATGAGTGCCTCGAAGGTCCGCTGAACGAGGGCCCGGGTGCGAAACTGGGGAAGGTCGATCTCCTCCGCGATCGTCCGGACGATGTCTTTCTTGGTCACGGCTCGGGGGCTCCGACCGCGGCCCGCCGACCCCACCCGATGGGCGAGCAGCCGGCAGACGGGTGTAAAGAGCCCGAAGCCTAGGACTGGCAAGGGGTAGTGTCAACCAAACGCCACCGCGGCGAGCGGCCACCAGTCACCTGCCATCGGAAGGTATCGGCCTCCCGGCCGGCAAACTTGACGCATTCGGCAGAATCGGCAGGGGTGGCTCCCGTCCGGGCAGAATCGCATTTCCCTGGTCCCGATGGGGCAGGCTTGGGGGGTTGGGAAAACCCACTACACTCGGCGGGAGCGTCCACTCGCCCCTGCTCGTCTCGCATGCCGCCCCCGTCCAGTCCCGCCTCGGCCGGTCCGCCGCCCAGCCTCGCCATGTCGCTGGGTCGGCTGCGACTGCCCAATCCGATCCTCGTCGCCTCCGGCACGTTCGGCTACGGGCAGGAGATGGCCGGCTTCGTCGATCTGGCCCGGCTCGGCGGGATCATTCCCAAAACGATCACGCCCCGGCCCCGCAAGGGAAACGTCCCGTGGCGGACGGTCGAGACGGCGTCAGGGCTGCTTAACTCGATCGGCCTCGACAATGACGGTGTGGAGACGTTTCTGGAAAAGCAACTGCCGTTTTTGGCCGGGTGCGGGGCCCCGGTCATCGTCAGCATCGCCGGCGGCGATGCCGACGAGTTCGTCGGGTTGGCCCGGCGGCTGGAGGGCGTGCCCGGCATCGCCGCGATCGAGCTCAACATCTCCTGCCCGAATGTCAGCCATGGCGTGGATCTCGGCACCGATCCCGAGATCTGCCGCGGCGTGGTGGCCGGAGTGCGGGAGGTGACGAGCCTGCCGGTGATTGCCAAGTTGACGCCGAACGTCACCGACATCGTCGCGGTGGCCCGGGGGGCGGCCGAGGGGGGCGCCGACGCGGTCACGCTGATCAACACGCTCCAGGGCATGGCGGTCGACTGGCGGCGGCGGCGGCCCCTGCTGGGCAACGTCGTCGGCGGCCTCAGCGGCCCGGCGATCAAGCCGGTGGCCCTGCGGTGCGTTCATCAGGTGCATCGCGCGGTCGGCATCCCGATCATCGGCGTGGGCGGCATCATGACGATCGACGACTGCCTGGAGTTTTTCGTGGCCGGGGCCTCGGCCGTGCAGATCGGCACGGCGAGTTTCGCCGAACCGGTCGTCTCGGGCCGGCTGCTCGACGAGCTGCCGGTGGTGGTCGCCGAGGCAGGCGTGACGAGCCTCGCCGACCTCGTCGGCAGCCTCCAGGTGCCGGCGGCCGCCGGCAGCCAGCCCCCGGCATCGCAGGAGGTTTCCCAGGAGATGGTTCATGGCGACTGATCCCACGCCACCGCAGCCGACCCGTGCCCTCTCAGGCATCCAGCCGACCGGCCGGTTTCACTGGGGCAACTACTTCGGGGCCATCCGGCAATACATCGAGCTCCAGCCCGGCGGCCATGATCAGGCCGCCGCCGAGGCCTACTACTTCATCGCTGATCTCCATGCCCTGACGACCGTCCGCGATCCCGCCGTGCTGCGGGGCTTTGTTCGCGACGCGGCGCTCGACCTCGTCTCGCTGGGGCTGGATCCCGAGCGGGCGGTGCTGTTTGTGCAGTCGGATGTACCGGAGGTGACCGAGCTCACCTGGCTGCTGATGACCGTCGCGCCGATGGGTCTCCTCGAGCGGTGCCACGCCTACAAGGACAAGAAGACCCGCGGCCTGCCGGCTGACGCGGGACTATTCACCTACCCGGTGCTGATGGCCGCCGACATCCTCGCTTATGACGCAACGGTGGTTCCGGTCGGTGAGGACCAGGTCCAGCACATCGAGGTCTGCCGAGACTTGGCCGGCACCTTTAACCACCTCTACGGCGAGGTCTTCACCCTGCCGAAGCCACGGCTCGTCGAAGGAGGTGCAAAGGTGCCGGGCACCGACGGCCAGAAGATGAGCAAGAGCTACGAGAACACGATCGAGGTGTTCGAGGAGCCGCCGGCCCTCAAGAAGAAGATCATGCGGATCACAACCGACTCCCGCCCGATGGAGGAGCCGAAGGAGCCGGAGGGTGATCACCTCTACCAGCTCTACTCGCTGTTCGCGGCCGAACCCGACCGGCAGGCGATGGCCGACCTCTATCGCCGGGGCGGATTCGGCTACGGTGAGATCAAGAAGAAGCTGCTGGCCGCCGCCGGGGATTTCTTCGCGGAGGCCCGCGAGCGGCGGGCGGCACTCGAGGCCGATCCAGGGCGGATTGAGGCGGTGCTCGCGGCTGGGGCGGCGAAGGCTCGGGCCAAGGCGGGCGAGGTGCTGGCTCGGGCCCGGCGTGCCTGCGGGCTTGATCGGTCCATGCCGCCGGCCACGCAGGGAAAAAAGCGATGAACGTCCTCGGAATCGGAACCGACATCACGGAGTGCCTCCGGATCGCCCAGATGATCGAGCGACATGGCGAGTTGTTCGTCGGCCGCGTCTACACCCCGCTGGAGATCGAATACTGCCGCAGCCGGCGGATGGCCACGCAGCACTTCACTGGCCGCTGGGCCGCCAAGGAGGCGGTGCTCAAGGCCCTGGGCACCGGCTGGAAGCGGGGGATCTCCTGGCGGGACGTCGAGATTCGCAACCTGCCCGGCGGCCGCCCGCAGGCGTTTCTTGCCGGTGGCACCCAGGAGGTCGCCGAGTCGCTTGGGATCCGCTGCGTGCTCGTGAGCATCTCCCACTGCCGCTCCCACGCGACCGCCTATGCCGTCGCCCTCGACGAGGTGCCTGCGACGGACTGATTTTCCTGTCGCCTCAGGGTTGGTCAGCGGGTTTCGGGGCGGGACGGATCGGCCGCTGAATCTCGGAGTATTTCAGCAAGCCCGGCACGAAGGGGCTGTTGTAGGCGAGCATCCGCGGCGGCCCGGCCGGCTCCCACTCGGGGTGCTCTGCCAGCCAGGCGGCGAGTTTTTCGGCTCCCTTGCGAAACGTCTTTTCGCCGTAGGAGCCCCGCAGGCCGATCGAGACAACCGTCGCCTCGGGCACGTCCTCGACCGTCACGGTCTCGTCGGCCGGATCAGGGCCGGCCTCACCCAAATCGGCTTCGGCGTAGAGGAAGGCCATCGATTCGGGGCCGCCCTGCTCGACCGGCTCGCCTGACCAGTCCATCGTGACCGGTGCCGTCATCGCGATGTCATTCCGCTTGATGTGGCCGAAGAGCCGCATAAACATCCGGTTGTCACCACCGGCCGCGGTGGTCGTGCGGGCCAGCCGGTGGGCCGGGTAGGTCTTGACGATCACCTGCCCGACCGGCCCGGGGGAAGGAAAGCCCTCGGGGAGATTCGCTTCGGACACCATCATCGGCTTGGAGGGAGCGGGTTCGTCCGCCATGACGGCGGCGACGGGAATCAGACACAAGCTGAAGACGAAACGCGGGATCATGCACCACCCGTTTGGCAAACGTATCGAGTCCAAGCATACCCGTTTCTCACGGCAGGCTACCGGGGCCGGGATGGCCCAACGGCCCGCCGTCCCCCCGGCTCGCGCTGGGGGCTTTTATTGGGTGGTCAGGCAGCGGCGGTTTCGTCCCAGGGCTGGAGTTCGGCCACGCCGCCGGGGAGCGTGAGCTCGGCCAGAGGCGTGCCGTCAGCGACCGGTGTCACCCCGTCCCGCCTGGTCAGATGGATCTGCACCTGGCCGCCGAGGTGCTTCTTGAGCTGCTGCTCGAGATCCTTCTTCTCCGCCTCGGGAAGCTTGCCGAAGGCCGCCCGGCCCCGACACTTGGGGAACTTCTGGCAGCCGAGCCAGGGGCCTCGCTTGCCGTCGCGGAGATTCATCAGGGCCCCGCACTTGTCGCAGACGATGTCGGTGACCAGCGGCGGGGGGGCGGGAAACTTGATGTTTCCCTTCTTGTCGAGGTTGAGGATGAAGGGTGGCGGCTCGGCCGGCTCGGTCGCAGCTTTTTTCCCCTTCGGCTTGGGAGGCCGGGGCTTGTCTTCGACGAGGAAGTCGCCGTAACGGCCGGTCCGCTTGACCATCGGCACCCCGGCTGGCGAGAGGAGGTCGATCTGCTCCGGCAGCAACGGCCGCCGCTGGCGGTCCACCGGCATCGCGAAAGTGCAGGCCGGCACGTGCTTCGGCTTCTTCGCCCGGGGCTTCTTCGCAGCCTTCTTGCCCCGGCTCGCCTTGGCGGGCGGCTTTTCAGGCTCCGGCTCGGCAACGTTCTCGTTGTATCCGGAGCAGGAGAGAAACTCCCCCTTCTTGCCCAGCCGAAACTCGAGCCGCCGCCCGCATTCCGGGCACTTGTAAGGGGCCGGGTCGGCGGCCGCCTTGACGTGCTCTTGTTTCTCCGCCTCGCCAAGCTTGGGCACGAGTTCGTCATGGAACTCGTGGAGCATCTCGGTCCACCGCTTGACGCCCTCGGCCACCTGGTCGAGTTCCCGCTCGATCTCGCGGGTGTAGCCGATCTCGATGAACTGCTCGGCAAAGCCGGCCTTGAGAAACTCGGTCACCGCCTCGCCGATCGCGGTGGCATGAAAGCGGCGGTCCTGCTGGACGACGTAGCCCCGCTGCTCGATCGTGTTGATGATGCTGGCGTAGGTGGAGGGTCGGCCGATCCCCTCCTCCTCGAGCTTCTTCACCAGCGAGGCCTCGCTGTACCGTGGCGGCGGGGCCTGGAACTTCTGCTTCGGGTCGATGTCGAAGGGTGCCAGTTCCGTCCCCTTGTCGAAGGCCGGCAGGACCTGCTCGCCGTCGTCGCGGGGAACGCCGCTGATCGCATAAAAGCCGTCGAAGCGGAGCACGCGGCCGTTGGTCTTGAAGACGGCGCCGGTGTCGCGGTCGCTCCGCCGCATCTTCACCACCGTGGAATCCCACTGGGCGTCGGTCGCCTGGCAGGCGAGAAAGCCCTGCCAGATCAGGCGGTAGAGCCGATACTGCTCCTCGCTGAGAGCCGACCGGATTGAGTCTGGATCGCGGGCGGGGTCGGTCGGCCGGATCGCCTCGTGGGCCTCCTGGGCTCCCTTGTTGCTGCTGGTGTAGTTGCGGGGCTTCTCCGGCACGTACGCTTCGCCGTGCTTCTCGCTGAGATAGCGGCGAGCCATCGAGATCGCTTCGCCTGAGAGATTGGTCGAATCGGTTCGCATGTAGGTGATCAGGCCCACTCGGCCCTCGGCGGGCAGGTCGATGCCCTCATAGAGCTGTTGGGCGATCCGCATCGTCCGATCGGTGCTCATGCCCAGCCGGCTGCTGGCGGCCTGCTGGAGGGTGCTCGTAATGAAGGGGGGATAGGGGCGTGATTTCGCCGGCGTGACCTCGCGGCTCTCGACGACGTAGCGGGCGGCCGGGTCGGGCCGGCCGGAGATCCGCACGACATTCCGGCCGCGGCCCTTCCCGTCGGGATTGGTCTCGCGATCGACCGTCACATCGAGCAGACCGGCGGCTTCGGCAGCGGCCGCCGCGGAAACGGCCAGATCCTCGTCTGAGGTGTTCTCCGCCTCGACCTTGAAGGGCTTGCCGTCGACCTCGACGAGCGTCGCCGACAGCGCCTTCCGCTCGGCAAGCCAGGCCATCCGGTCGCGGACGAACGGCGGACGGCCCCGTTCATCTCGCTGGCCCATGAAGGCCGTCCAGTCGGCGTGGAGCGAGGCCGCCGCCGCCACGTCAAAGGCGAGGCAGCCGGAGATCTCCCAGGACTCGGCGGGGGTGAAGGCCCGAATTTCCTGCTCCCGTTCCACAACGATGCGGGTGGCCACGCTCTGGACCCGCCCGGCCGAGAGGCCACCGGCCACCTTCTTCCAGAGCACCGGCGAGACCCGGTAGCCCACGATCCGATCGACGATCCGGCGGGCCTGCTGGGCTTCGACGCGAGGGATGTTGATGGCCCGCGGCGCCTGGAAGGCCCGCTGCACCTCGCTCTTGGTGATCGCGTCGAACGTGACCCGCTTCGCCGTGAGCGGATCGACACCCAGAACCTGGGTGAGATGCCAGGCGATCGCCTCCCCCTCGCGGTCCAAGTCGGTGGCGAACCAGACCTCGCGGGCCCCCTTCGCGAGCTTGCGGAGCTCGGTGACCGTCTTCTGCTTGGCCGAGTCGACCTCGTAGGTGGGGGCGAAGTCATGGTCGAGATCGACCCCCGGAACGGGCTGCTTGGAACCCTTCGGGGCCCGCTTGGGAAGGTCTCGGATGTGGCCGACCGAGGCCTTCACGACAAAGCCGGGCCCGAGGTACTTTTCGATCGTTTTGGCCTTGGCCGGGCTCTCGACGATCACGAGTTCGTATTCTCCCCGGGGGGCCGTCGAGCGGCCTTTCTTGGCGGTGGTGGTGGACTTTTTGGCCATCGGCTCAGCGGGGAGGGAGGGAAAGCGATCGGGATTGGCGCCGACCGGCCCGGCGCTACAATCGGCTCCGAGTCGGCCGCCTCAAGCGTTACCCTGCGCTCTTCGGGCTTGTCAAGTGCCGGAATTTTCGCCGTTCCGTAGGAACGGCGAGTTTTTTCCAGGGGTGAGGACGCATCGCACCATGGCCGGATCCTTCAATCTCTTCCGCCGCTACCAAAAAACCGCCCTGGCGGCCCTGGCGATCATGGCGATGCTCGCCTTCTTCATTTTGCCTCCGCTCCTGCAGATGAATGCCGGCGGGGGGTCGGTGGCCAATCCGGTGGTGATGACCTGGAAAGGTGGGACGCTCCGCGAGGCGGATCTTGACCGCGAGGTGCTGACGCGGCGGGCTCTCAACCAGTTTCTGACCGTTCTGCGGGCCGAGGCCACGGGGGACGACCAGGTGCGTCCGCCGCTGGCCGAGGGAGAGCAGGCGGTGGTCCGCACGCTGCTTCTGGCCCGGGAGGCCGAGTCAAACGGCGTTGTTGTCAGTGACGTCACCGTCAACGACTTTCTTCGGCAGTGGACCCAGAATCGGATCACCCCGGCCCAGATCGGCGGCCTGATCAGCCAGCTCCGGGAGCGGGTCGGATTCACCGAGCAGACGCTGTTCGACGCGATCCGGAGGCTGATCATGGCCAGCGAGGTACGGTCGCTGGTGGAGGGGGGCGTCAGTCTGGCAACGATGCCGCCCGGCTGGCGGTGGGACGCCTTCTGCAAGCTCGAGCAGGGCGCGACGGTCGAGGTCATCCCGATTGTGGCCGAACTGCTCGGTGATCGCGTGGCCGAGCCGAAGCCCACCGAACTGCGGACGCTGTTCGCGGAATACAAGGACGACCTGCCGCGGGCCCGCAGCGCGACGCCGGGCTTCCGGGAGCCGGCCCGGATCCGTTACGACGCCCTTGTCGCCCCCGCCGAGCGGTTTGTCGAGGAGGCCACCAAGGACGTGACCGAGGAAGCGATCGCGACGTTTTATCAGGAGAACAAGGACCGGCTCTTCCGGGCAGTCGATGAGCCCGAATCGAAGGACGCTTCGCCTGACGAGAAGCAGCCTGCCGAGGGCGACGGCGGCGAACCAGCCGCCTCGGATGTTCCGGAAGGAAGCCCTGTCGAGGAGCCATCGGCCGACGCCGCCGAGCCGGCGACGGCCGGGGAATCGGCCGTTGACGCCACGCCAGCCGCAGCGGATGCCGCGCCTGCCGCGACGGATGAAGATGCTGCCGACGGTGAGCCGTCCGCTGGCGAGGCAGCGGCGGTCTCCAAGCCGGCCTTTCAGACGGTGTCTTTCCGACAGCCGGGTGATGCCGCGAGCGAGGAAGCCCCGGCGGAATCGCAGAAGGCCGCGGTGGCGGGTGAGGATGGGGCCGAACCGGCAGCGGCCGGGGGAACTGTCGCCGAGGCGAAAGCATCGGAGTCGGCGGCCGGAGAGGAAGACACTGCCGCGAGCTACGAGCCGCTCGAGAAGGTCCGGGAAACGATTGTCGAGCAGCTCGCTCGCCAGGCAGCCGGCCAGCGAACCTCGGAAATCTTCCAAAAGGTTGCCGGTGTGATCGCCCGCCATGCCGAGGCGGTGGAGGAGGCGGTCGAGTTCGAGGAGCCGCTGCCGGCCGCCCCCGATCTCGAGGCGCTGGCGGCTGAGCACGGTCTGGAGGCCGTCCAGTCGGGCTTGGTCGACGCCTCGGAGGCGGTGGCTGCCGGTGGGGTCGGCTCCAGTGTGGCCCTGGCGTTTTCGCAGGAGTTCGGCGTGCGGCAGCAGGCTTGGGTGGCGCTGATGTTCGGCGAAGGTTCTGCCCTCTGGCGGCCTGTCGAGACCACCGACATGCAGGGCAACCGGTACCTGTCCTGGAAGACTGAAGGCCGCCC
>JAQCJP010000152.1 GCA_027592945.1 Planctomycetota bacterium | reverse complement strand
TGAGCCCGTGCCAATCGAGCCGGCGTTGGGAAACCGAGCGCAGCCAGGATGGCGAAGCGAGGTTTCCCAGGAGCGAGCGAAAGGCAGGATGCCTGCAGCGAGCGTCCGGTGAGATGGCACGGGCTCACCCCGAGCCCGCGCGAGGTGAACCCCGCCCAACGGCCCGCAGTCCCCCTGGCTTGCGCCGGGGGCTTTTATGGGCGGGGCGGGGCGATTTGATAGACGTCCGGGGCCGAATCCCCAGAAAAGCCGAGCCCCTCGAGCGGCACCGCCTGGGCTAGCCCGTCGGCAACGGTGCCCGAAAGCGACCAGGCACCCGCCTCCTCGATCTCGACGTCGATGATCCGGCCCACCAGCCGGCCCGGCGCGTCGAAGACGACGATCCGGTCGCACATCGTCCGGCCCGAGAGCTGGACGGTGTCGTCGGGTCCTGCCTCCACCTGCCGCTTCTCGTCCCGGGCCGAGAGCCCCTCGACGAGCACCTGCTGGCGGGTGCCGAGAAACCGCTGGTTGCCCGCCAGGCTCGCCTCGGCCTGGGCTTCCAGCAGGAGGCGGTTGCGTTCCTTCTTGACCTCCTCGGGCACGTCGTCGGGCTGCCGCTGAAAAGCCTTGGTGCCCGGCCGGGGGCTGTATTTGAAGATGAACGAGTTCTTGAAGCCGACCGTCCTGACCAGGTCGAGCGTCAACTCGAACTCGGCGTCGGTCTCGCCGCAGAAGCCGACGATGAAGTCGCTCGTCACCGCGGCATGGGGAATCGCCTCGCGGATCCGGCCGAGCATCTCCATGTATTCGCCGATCGTGTAGCCCCGCTTCATCCGGGCGAGCACGTCGTCGGAGCCGTGCTGGGCCGGCACATGAAGGTAGTGGCAGACCTTCGGCAGATCGCGGACCGCGGCGATCAAGTCGTCGGTCATGTCCCGCGGGTAGTTGGTGACGAACTTGATCCGGTCGAGGCCGTCGATCGCGTCGAGCGAGACCAGCAGGTCGGCCAGCCGCGTCGTCCGGCCGCCGTCGGCATAGCGGTAGGAGTTGACCGTTTGGCCGATCAGGGTGATCTCCCGGCAGCCCTCGGCGACGAGCTTCCGGGCCTCGGCGAGGATCGTTTCAGGAGAGCGGGCCTGCTCGGGGCCGCGGACGTGGGGGACGACGCAGAACGCGCAGAACTTGTCGCAGCCGGTCTGGGTGCGGATGAAGGCCTGGAAGGGCGTCGGCCGCATCGCCGGGTCGCGGTCGGGATCGTAGCTCTCAAAGGAGCGGGCGATCGCCTCGCGGGCCGCTCCCTTGCGGTCGAGGCTGACCTCCAGCCGCGGGCCACCGCCGGCCAGCACGTCGGCCACAAGCGACGGCACCTGATGGAGCTGCCCGGGCCCCACCACCAGATCGACCCAGGGAGCCCGCCGGCGAACGAGCTCCTGATCCTTCTGGGCCATGCAGCCAAGCACGCCGACGACGAGGTCGGGCTTCTTCTGCTTTTCGAGACGGATCCGGCCGAGGGCCGAGTAGACCTTGTCTTCGGCGTGCTGGCGGACGGAGCAGGTGTTGTAGAAGACGGCATCGGCCTCGGCGGCCTCGCGGGCCATTTCCCAGCCCTGCCGACGGAGCGCCGCCACGACAAGCTCGCTGTCGAGCACGTTCATCTGGCAGCCGACGGTCTCGATCCAGAGTCGCTTGGGCATGCGGTGCAGTTTACCAACGCCCCTAGCCGAGCCGAGAGCCGGGCCGCAGGGGGCTGCCCCGCAGGAACTCGGCGGCCGTCATCGCCCGCTTGCCCTCGGGCACCAGCCGCGTCAGCGACACCGCCGTGCCGCCGCCGCTGGCGACGACGATCCGGCCGGGGTCGGGGGCTGGCTCGGTGGCGATGACGGTGCCCGGCACGGCCGCCGGGGCCGGAAACTCCTCGGGGGAAGCGACCTCCACTGCGGTGAGCACCAGCCGCTGCCGATCCCCGTCGGCCCGCTCGAAGAAGGTGACCGCCCGGGGCCAAGGATCGAAGGCCCGCCGCATCCGCTCGATCACCGCGGCCGGCTGCGACCAGTCGACGACGCCGTCGGTCTTGGACAGCCGCGGCGCCCGCGTCGCCGTCGCTTCGTCCTGGGGAATCCCGACCTCGGCCGAATCGTGACCGGCCGCCACTGTTGCCTCGAGCCGCTCGATCGCATCGAGCACCGCCTGGGAGCCGATCTCGGCAAGCCGCTCCTCGAGTTCTGCCGCTGTCTCCCGCGGGCCGATCGGTGTCTCCCGGGCGGTGATCACCCGGCCGGCATCGAGCCGCGGCGTCATCCCGATCACGCTGACGCCAGTGAGCGGATCGCCCTCCAGGATCGCCCACTGGATCGGCGCAGCGCCGCGGTGCCGGGGCAAGAGCGAGCCGTGGAGATTGATTCCACCGAGCGGCGGCACCGCGAGCAGTTCGGCCGAGAGGAGCTGGCCGTAGTCGCAGACCACGAACAGGTCGGCCGCGAGTTCGCGGATCGCGGCGACGCTCTCGGGCGCGTTGGCCCGCTCGGGGTCGAGCACCGGCAGGCCCGCCGCCGTCGCCGCCTTGCGCATCGGATTCGGTGGAGGCCGACGACCGGGCGGGGCATGGTCGGGCCGGGTAACGACCGCAACGACCTCGTGCGGGGAGGCAATCAGGGCCCGAAACATCGGCACGGCAAATGGCCCCGTGCCCATCACGACCAGTCGCAGCGGCCTCAACCCTGGCACCGGGCCGCCTCCAGCCGGTCGAGATCGGCGAACAGTTCGGCGTCGGGCGGCAGCTCGCCGCGGGACTGCTTGCCGATAAAGATCTCGGCCAGCCCCTCGAGCTGGCCGCGGACCTCGAGGGCCGCCGCCTCGGGCAGCCGGTCGGTGAACAGCCGCCCCTCGAGATGGTCGAACTCATGCTGGACGACGCGAGCGAGCAGGCCGTCGAGGTCGGCCTTGATCGGCTCGCCGGCGAGCGACCAGGCCTCGACGACGATCCGCTCGGGCCGCCGCACGTCCATCCGCACGCCCGGCAGGCTCAGGCAGCCCTCCTCCTGAACCGCCGTGCCGCGGGGCCGGCTGAGTACCGGATTGATGAAGACATGCTCCTCCCCCTCGCCCCGCTGGCCGGCACAGTTGACGACGAAAATCCGGTAGGGCAGGGCCACCTGGTTGGCGGCCAGGCCGATTCCCTGGGCCTCGTACATGATGTCGAACATCCGGGCCACGGCATCGCGGATCGCCTGATCGAGCCGCACCAGCGGCCGGGCGGGCCGGCGGAGGGCGGGATGCGGATATTCGACGAGAGCCAGCGGGCCGATAGCGGTGGCGTCGGTCGGGGCGGGGGTGTCGGGCATGACTGAACCTTGTCAAGACTGGCGAAACGTCGCTCTATCATATCCCCTCGGCCGCGACCCGGTCGCAGTCAGCCTGGCAACCGACTTGCATCGCCGGAAGGTAGAGTTTGGCTCAGCATGACTGATTCAGAGCACCGTCGCCGCCCCGACTGGCTCGCGCCGCCGCTGCTGATCGCGACGTGCGGCTGGGTCGGCCGCATTCCCTTCGCCCCGGGCACCTTCGGCTCGCTCGTCGGCCTGCCGCTCTCGCTGGCCACCGGGGCGGCGGCCACGTGGCTGGCCGGCCGGCCGGCAGCCTCTGCGGTTCCGATCCCGGCCGTCGCGATCGAGGCGGCGATCCTGGCAGTTTTTTTCCTCGCGGCGATTCCGATCTGCACGCGGGCCGCCTCGTTGCTCGCCAGCAAGGATCCCGGACCGGTCGTGATCGATGAGGCGGTGGCGGTGCCCGTCGTGCTGCTGGCGGTGCCGCCGGCCGCCCGGGGACTCGTCATCCTGGCCGCCGCGTTCGCGCTGTTTCGACTCTTTGACATCCTCAAGCCACCGCCGGTCCGACAGCTCGAACGGCTGCCGAGGGGCCTTGGGATCATGGCCGACGACATCGGGGCAGCCCCCCTCGCCGCCGGTTGCCTGGCGGTGGCCCGCTGGCAGGGCTGGTTGTGAACGCGGATTGGGCGGGCTGGTGGTGGACGGGTGCGCGGGCTTCCGGGGACCGGGAAAAGCCCAACGGCCGGCAGTCCCCCCGGCTCGCGCCGGGAGGCTGGTTTGCCGTATAACGATCATCCTGGTGGTACCCGAGGGTGAGGCGGCGAGTGCATGCGGATCCTGCTGATTGACCACGGCTGCTGCGATCACCCGCATACGCGGGCCCATCGCCTGCGGCAGGGCATCGAGGCGGCGGGGGCGAGGGTGGCGATCTGCGGCCCCTCGCGGCGTCACGGGCTGGACGAGCAGCCTCCCGGGATGCACGGCATCCACCTCAATGACGTGGCGGCGGCCTCGCGAACCTTCCTGGCCGCCGTCGAGAACGGCTCGCCCGAGGCATTCCTGGCGGCTGTGGCCGAGGTGCCCTCCCGGCTGCTGGGGCTGGCCCGGGAAACCGCCCGACAGACGATTGCCGAGGCGGCCGACGCCCTCTATCCCGATGCGATCTTCGTCCTCCACGCCGGCATCCTCACCGACCTGGCAGTCGAGACCGGAGCGCCGGTGGTGGTGTACGTCACCGAGGCCGATCTCGAGGCCGCCGCCTCCCGCCCCTCGCTCCGCCGGCTGGTGATCTCGGCGTTGGGCTCGAGCGATGGGCTCGTGGCGGCTGATGCGCACGTGGCCTCCACGCTCTGGCAAGGCTGGCTCGAGGGCGACGCCGACCAGTGCGGCCGGTGCGAGACCTGGGCCATCGAGGCCCCCGATGCCGCCGTCCGCGCGGCGGCCGCCTGCACCGCCGCGCTGGCCCGGCGTCGCGGGGAGTGAGGCGGTGGCCGGGGGCACGCGTCTGGTGATCTCAATTATCATCAGGCGGTCACCGACTACCGATCAAGCGATCACCACGGAGCTGCACCATGCCTCGACCCGCACCTGACCTCGCCCGGGCCCGCCGGACCGTCCTCGACCTGCTTGCGATTCCCGGTGTCTCAGGGGATGAGAAGGCCGTCGCCGAGCGGATCGTCTCGACGCTGCGGACCGCGGGCTGCCCGGCCGGGGCGATCGCGTTCGACAAGGCCCATACGAAGACTCCGCTCAAGGGCAACTGCGGCAACCTGATCGTCAAACTGCCCGGCACCCTCAAGGGCCCCCGCCGCCTGCTGATGGCCCACATGGACACGGTGCCGGTCTGCCGCGGGGCGAAGCCGGTCGTCAAGGGACGGTTCATCGAGAGCAGCGATCCGGCCACGGGCCTCGGCGGGGATGATCGGGCGGGGGTGGGAGTGGTGCTCACCACGGCCCTCGAGATCCTCCGGCAGAAGTTGCCCCACCCGCCGCTGACCTTCCTGTTCGCAATCCAGGAGGAGGTGGGGCTCTACGGGGCCCGGTTCGTGAAGGCGGCCGACCTCGGCCGGCCGAAGCTCGCCTTCAACTTCGACGGCGGCGCGGTCGAGAAGCTTACGGTCGGGGCGACCGGCGGGGAGCGGATGGAGATCGTGATCGAGGGCATTCCCAGCCACGCCGGAGTCGCGCCTGAGAAGGGCGTTTCGGCGATCGCGATCGCCTCGCTGGCCATCGCGTCGCTCGTCGAGGACGGCTGGCACGGACTCGTCGAGAAGGGCCGCAAGCGGGGCACGAGCAACGTCGGCGTGATCCGCGCCGGCGAGGCGACCAACGTCGTCGCCGAGCGGGCCACCCTCCGGGCCGAGGCCCGCGGCCACGACGCCGCCTTCCGGGGCAGGATCGTCAAGGCGATCGAAAAGGCATTTGCGGCTGCCGCCAAGCGGGTGAAGAGCAGCGACGGACGGACCGGCACCGTCAGCATCGCCGGCCGGGTCGACTACGAGGCCTTCCGACTGGCCGACGACGAGCCCTGCGTGGCGGCGGCCCGCGAGGCGGTGCGGATGATCGGCCTCGAACCCCGGCCCGACATCTCCAATGGCGGCCTCGACGCCAACTGGATGGCAGCCAACGGCATCCCCACGGTCACGCTCGGGTGCGGCCAGATGAACATTCATACCACCGACGAGCAGCTCGACCTGAACGCCTACGAGAATGCCTGCCGCGCAGCTCTTCTCCTGGCTACCAGCGAAGCCTGAGCGGCCGATTGCGACAAGCGGCCGGCTCGGCCGGCGGCCCCGTTGGCACGCCGGCCGCTGCGGCGACTTCCCAGCAACACGATGCTGGGCGTAGGCTACCGATGCATGGTGCCGCGCTTCCCCGACCCGCCGGATCTTGATGACATCAGCCGGGGCGACTGCCTCGAGCTGCTTGGTCGGATTCCTGCCGACAGCGTTCACCTTGCCTTTGCCGATCCTCCCTTCAACATCGGCTACGACTACGACAGCTACGACGACCACCGCACCGCCGCCGACTACCTCGCCTGGTCACGGCAGTGGATGGAGGGGGTGCTCCGCGTCCTCCGCCCCGACGGCACCTTCTGGCTGGCGATCGGCGACGAATACGCCGCGGAACTCAAGGTGATGGCCACCAGGGAGCTCGGCCTCACCTGCCGCAGCTGGGTCGTCTGGTATTACACGTTCGGCGTGCACTGCAAATACAAGTTTGCCCGCTCCCACGCCCACCTCTTCCACTTCGTGAAAGACTCCGAGGACTTCACCTTCAACGTCGATGCGATCCGCGTGCCCAGCGCCCGCGAGCTTGTCTACGCCGACAAGCGGGCCAACTCGGCCGGCCGCCTCCCTGACGACACCTGGATCCTCCGCCCGCAGGATCTGCCGGACGGCTTCACCGCCGACGGCGACACCTGGTACTTCCCCCGCGTCTGCGGAACCTTCAAAGAACGCTCCGGCTGGCACGGCTGCCAGATGCCCGAGCAGTTGCTCGGCCGGATCATTCGGGCGTCGAGCAATGAAGGCGACACCGTGCTCGACCCTTTCGCCGGCAGCGGCACCACCCTGGCGGTGGCCAAGAAGCTCGGCCGCCGCTATCTCGGCTGCGAACTCTCCGAGGCCTACGCCGAGCGGATCGAGGAGCGGCTCGCCGCCATCCGGCCCGGCCAACCCCTCGACGGCGCCCCCGAGCCGCTCAAGAGCGTGCCGGCCACGGCCGCCGGCCGCCGGCGTAAGCCCGCCAAAAAGCCTGCGGCCAGCCCCACGCGAAAGCCCCGCCACCCAGCATAAAAGCCCACTGGCTTAAGCCGGTGGGACGGCGGGCCATTGGGACGAGATCGCGCTTCTGAAAGCTTGCCTTGCCACACCGCGACTGCTGGTGTTGAATCCCTGGCCAGTCAATCCGTCGCATCGCCCCGGAGCCTCGTATGAAATACGGCCTCAATCTCCTTCTTTGGACCGACCGGATGCACGAGGGCCTGGTGCCGATCGTCGAAAAGATCAAGTCGCTGGGCTACGACGGGATCGAGATGCCGATCTTCGAGTTCAATGAGCCGCTCTACGCCGAGTGGGGCCGGCGGCTCGACGACCTCGGCCTGGAACGCACCGCCGTGACCGTCCGCGGCCCGGGTGACAATCCGATCAGCCCTTCGGCAACGGTCCGGGCGGCCGCGGTCGACGCGATGAAGAAAACGCTCGACTGCTGCCGGGCCGCCGGTGTGAAAACGCTCTGCGGCCCCACCCACTCGGCGATCGGGGAGTTTTCGGGCACCGGCCCGACAGAGGATGAGTTCCAGTGGGGCGTCGAGACCATGCAGCAGGTGGCCGAGCATGCCGCCGCGGCCGACGTGACGATCGCGGTGGAATACCTCAACCGCTTCGAGAATTATTTCCTGACGAGCGTCGCCGAGACAGTGACCTTCGTTCAGGCGGTCGATCGTCCGCACGTGCGGATGATGTACGACACCTTCCACGCCAACATCGAGGAGAAGAACATTCCCGAGGCGATTCGCGCCGCGGCTCCCTGGACGGCGCTCGTGCACATCTCGGAAAACGACCGCAGCATTCCCGGCACCGGCCATGTGTCATGGCAGGAGACCTTCGACACGCTCCAGGATGTCGGCTACGACGGCTGGCTGGTGGTGGAAGCCTTCGGCGAGGCCCTGCCAAGTCTGGTGGCGGCCACGAAGATCTGGCGAAAGATGTTTCCCTCCGAGGAGCAACTGGCCGGCGATGCTCTGGCCTTCATGAAAGACCAGGTCGCCCGCCGCCGGGCCTGACCCCCTCTCCCCCTCCCGCTCCTGCAATCATGCGCCGCAAGCACCGCGACCACGAACAGCAACAGGCGGCTGGCTTCACGTCCGCGCCCGACGACAGCGGCCTCTCGATCGACCGGCTGGCCCAGGCCTTCGCCGCCATGATGGGTCAGCCACATCCGGCCGAGCCACCACCGGCCGATGAGGTCGTCAAGGTTGATGCCTCGCCCGATCTCGATGACGAGCCTGGAGACGACGCCTGCCGTGTCGGTCCGCTCTCTATTCTCGAGGCGCTCCTCTTCGTGGGGCTGCCCGGCGGCGAGCCCCTCTCGAGCGCGACCGTGGCAGGGCTGATGCGGGGGGTCCGGCCCCAAGAGATCGATGCCCTGGCAGCCGAGCTCGCCCAGCGTTACGAGGCGAACAACTGCCCCTACCAAGTCGCGTCGCAGGCGGATGGCTGGCTGCTGCGGCTGAGGCCTGAGTTCGCCCGGTTCGGGGCGGTGCTCGAGCGGCGGACCAGGCAGGTTCGGCTCGACGCGGAGTCGCTCGACGCGCTGGCTCTGGTGGCCTGGCATCAGCCTGTGCCGCGGGACCGGCTCGTCGAACTCGGCTGCGATGCCCGCCCCGCGACGCTGCGGGCGCTTGTTCGCCGCGGGCTTCTCGCCCTCGAGCAGCCAATCGAGCCCGACGCCGCGCCGGCCTATGTGACAACGCCCAAGTTCCTTCAGGTCTTTAAGCTCGAAAGCCTTGCCGATCTGCCGCCGCCCCACGAGCCGCCGGGGTGAACGGGCTTCCCGGGACCGGGAAGAGCCCAACGGCCCGCCGTCCCGCCCGGCTCGCGCCGGAGGCTCCTCTGCGTCACCGCGCGCCGCATACGGGTGCGTGAGGCGTGAGCCCGTGCCGGGGAGCCGGCGTTGCTGGCGAGCGGAGGCAAGGACGCCGAGAGCGAGCCAGCATCGAGCGAGCGGAAGGCAGGATGCCT
>JAQCJP010000151.1 GCA_027592945.1 Planctomycetota bacterium | reverse complement strand
GTGAAGAGTTGCCGTCGCACTCGTTTGCGGTGTTTCCAGAGCTGCCTGCCGAAGGTCCGCCAGCCTGTTAGTCGCCCGGCCGATGGCAGGGCGGCGAGCAGTCGCCAGCCGGTCTGCCGTCCGTGAAGCAAGGCCCGCCAGTATCCCTCGACAAAGGCATCCACTGCCGCTTCCCGGTCTTCGGGTCGCAGCAACGGCTCGATCAGCTCCTGATAGATGCGGTAATCCGTCGGCTCGATCGGGACCCCCGTGTTGCCGTCGTGGCTGCGATAGACCGCCAGCCGTTCTGGAACGTAGCCGACCCGCGACCGGTAGGTGATCCGGGTCCAGAGCTCCCAGTCTTCAAAGGGAATGATTCGGCGATCGGTGCTGAACATGCCTCGCTCAATCAGGGCCGACCGCCGAACCACGACCGTCAGCGTGCCGATCGGGTCAAACTCGAGCAGGCGGGGAAAGAGATTCCCCTGCATGTGGCCTTCGCTGGCCGGCCGGGCTGCTGCCAGGGGGAGGGCGTCGAGGCTGCCGCTCACGGCGAAGTCGGCATGGACGAGGTCGAGGCTCGGATCGGCTGCAAAAACTGCCAGCTGCTTCTCGAGTTTTTCCGGTAGCCAGGCGTCATCGGAGTCGAGAAAGGCGATGAACTCGCCCCGCGCCTGCTTGATCCCGGCGTTTCGGGCCGCAGACCGTTCTGCGTTTGCCTGCCAGCGGTAGCAGACCCGCGGCTCGCTGGCATAGCGGGAGGCGACGGCCTCGCCGGTGCCATCGGTCGAGCCGTCGTCGATCACCAACACTTCGAGGTTGGCATGGGTCTGCGCCAGCACGCTCTCGATCGCCTCGAGCACCAGCTCACGGCGATTGAAGGTCGGGATCACCACTGAGACCAGGCCCGGCTCGCCGCTCGCATGAGACCCCGCTGGTGCCGCCTGCTGTTCGAACTCCAGCGGTACCTCCTGATGGCAGCCGGTGGGAACGAAGCCCTGGAACTGCCCCTCACGCACGCGTTGGCCCCCGGCGAAGCGCCGGGAGAGTTCTCTGGCGTCGTAGGCGAGATCATCACCGGCCCGATTCGGCGAGCTGGTCTGCACCAGATTGATCGGATTGCAGAAGGCGACCGAGGTTTCGAAGGCGGCCAGCAAGGGTTTTTCTTCGGCAAACCGATCCCGGATCTGAGTCAGTTGATACTCGAGCAGATTGGGATTGCGGGGCCGCCCCTCGGCGAGGACAGGCCAGAGATCCGCCACCCGGTACACCGAGCTCGAGACCTCGAGGGGATAGCCGAAGTCACCCTCGGCAGTGGTCCAGTCAAAACTGACCAGCCCGCCGTCGATCGGGACAAACGGCGGCACCCGCTGCGTGGTGCTCGCCATGTAGTTTTGCGTCGTGTTGCGGCCGAGCCGCAGCGAGCAGCCGAGGATCTCGGGCCGCTCGGCAAGCAGGCGGCTGACTGCCGGAAACTCAAACGGGGCGACGAAGATACAGTCATCGACCCCCAGCAGAACATGCTCGAGCCGATTGGACGTCCGCGGGAGCGGTCGGGCCGGGTCGCCGCCGGGCCGCTGGAAGCGGCTGAAGAATCCGCTGTGAACCTCAGGCTCGAACAGGCAGGCCGCAAGTTCATCAGCGAAAGACTCCTCCTCGACGAAGAGCAGCCGGCAGTCATCGCGAAGCCCGCTGAGTTCCCTGAAGACCTCCCGATACTGCCGCAGATAAACGTCGTCGGTGGCCCGCAGGATGACCTGGATCGGCACGCCGGCAAGCCCGTTGCCCTGCTCGAGCAGCGTCCGCAGCGTGCAGTGCAGCTGGAGCGGCCGGTCGCGGCTGAAAATGATGAACGTATCCATCGGCAAGGCGATTGACAGGTCGCAGGCTGGTCACAGGCTCTTCATCGAGCCGAGCGGTCGTCTCGCTGGCGGTTCTCGCAGACCCCAGCGATGCAGTCGGGCAGGGCTGAGGCCTAGTCCTCAGCTCCGCAGCCCGGGGAGGAATTTTGCAAGGCCACGACGGGAACGTTGACCCTCCTCCCGCTGCCTCAGCCAGGCCTGCCAGTCTGCATTGGCCCGCGCCTGGGCGTGGCGGGTCAGATGGCTCCTCAGCGGCTCTTCATCGGGCACGATGAAGATCACGTCGTCGACCACCTGGATGTACCGGTCCGCTGCTGCCGCAGGGATCTTACGGATGATGTCGGCGAAGGTGGGCCAGGCCGAAGGCTCGTGGGGCGGGGGCGGGGTCGTCAGGAAGAGCCGCGCGTCGTCGATCAGGATGATGTCGCTGCGGCGATCAGCGAGGGCAGCCAGTTCATCGAGCAGCGGGCACTCGTCATGCTCGCCGGCCGTCTCCTCACCCGAGTAGTGGCCGTCGAGCCAGAATGTCGCCCTGAGGTCGCCCAGGCCGGCGACGATCTCCGGCAGGATCGTCCGGGAGTCTCCCAGGTGGGGGGTCACGTGCGGGATCGCAGCGAGTTCTGGGCTGTGCTGATCGAAGAGCTGCTCCGCCCGCTCGATCGTGTGCACCCTCTCAAACTCGGCCGCGGCCCACCTCGTTGTCGCGCCGAGGTATGTCCCGGTCTCGACAAACACGGTCGATCGGTTGAGCCGAGAGAGTTCGGCGGTGATGCCTTCGGGGATCCCGAGGGTGACAAGCCCCATCGTGCTGCTCGGCTCCTGCTGGAAACGAAAGAGAGGCTCGGCGTCGACTGCTCCGAACCATCGTGCTGACGCGGCAGTGATAGTCCGTGGCGGGATTTTGCACCAGGCCGATTGATACCGGTCAGCCGGAGCAAAGCCTTCGCAAGGGCACGGCGTCCCGAGTCACAAATCCTGACCAGGAAACCATTCTTGAGGAACGAACCAGAAATTTATCAGCAAACCGCACGTCATGCCCCCAACGCAGGTGCAGACTTGTACGGATTGCGTTCGAACACGATGCTCTCGCGGGTCCCCTCCGGCGACTCGATCTGGCGGTTTCGAAACGGCCAACCGGATCAAGGCTCCTTCACCTGCTTGGCCGGGGAACATATCCTTTGGTCATGCGTGTTGCCGCCCTTTTGATCGTTGCTGCCACGGCCCTCGTCGGCTCTCCGGCATTGGCTGCTGAGCCGCTGGCCAGGAATGTGATCTTCATCCTCGCCGACGACCACCGCCACGACTTTCTCGGCTTCCACCCCGACGCCCCCGAATGGCTCGAGACGCCCCACCTCGACCGGCTCGCCCGCGAGGGCGTTCATTTCGCCAATGCCTTCGTGACCACCTCGCTCTGCTCGCCGAGTCGGGCCTCGATCCTGACCGGGCAATACATGCACCACCACCGCGTGGTGGACAATCAGCGGCCCGTGCCCGCGGGCACCCGGTTTTTCCCGCAGGACCTCCAGGCGGCTGGCGTTGAGACCGCCTTCGTCGGCAAGTGGCACATGGGCCACGACGACGACTCCCCCCGGCCCGGCTTCGACCACTGGGCCTCGTTTCGCGGCCAGGGGGTCTACTTCGATCCTGAGCTCAACGTCGACGGCCAGCGGAAGACCTTCCCGGGCTACACAACCGACGTGCTGACCGATCTCGCCCGGCAGTGGCTCGAGGACGGCCGCGATCCGGCCAAGCGGTTCTGCCTCTCCCTCTCGTTCAAGGCCGTTCACTATCCCTTCCAGCCCGCGCCCCGGCATCGCGGCCGCTACGACGGCAAGCCAATCGACTGGCCTGAGACCCGGGCCCGCACCGAGCGGAACTACCGCTCCCAGCCGAACTGGGTCCGCGAGCGTCGCTACTCGATTCACGGCATCGACCACATGGAGACCGGCCCCTTCGACAAGGATCCAGTGCCTGATCTCGATGCCCTCTTTCATCGCTACGCCGAGTGCGTCCATGGCGTCGACGAAAACATCGGCCGGCTGCTTGAGACACTTGACGAGACGGGCCTCGCCGACGACACACTTGTGATCTACATGGGCGACAACGGCTTCCACCTCGGCGAGCACGGCTTCTACGACAAGCGGGATGCCTTTGAGACCTCGATCCGGGTGCCGCTCGTGGCCCGGCCGCCGGGCGGGCTGGCCGCGCCGCGGCGGGTCGAGGCGATGCTGCTCAACATCGACATCGCTCCCACGATCCTCGCGGCGCTGGGCGTCGCGGCAGCGGCCGAGGCCCATCACGACGGCGGCAGCGGCCTGGCCTTCCTCACCCCGAGCGGCGGGGAGCCGCCGGCCGGCTGGCGGGATCATTTCCTCTACGAGTACCACTGGGAGTGGAACTTTCCGGCCACGCCCACGCTCTTCGCCCTGCGAACTGACCGCTACAAGTACGTCTACCACCACGGCGTCTGGGATCTCGATGCCCTCTATGACCTCGAGACCGATCCTTACGAGCGGCACAACCTCATCCAGGTGCCTGCCTTCGCCGACCTCGCCAAGCAGCTGCGGAGGCAGCTCTTCGAGGAACTCGCCGCCAGTGGCGGCCTCGAGATTCCAGTGCGACCACCGGCGGGCGAACGGCTCGACCAGCGGAAGCTGCCCTGAGGTGCCCCGGACCTGCCGGAGTGTCTGTCGAGAACTGTGGCGGCTCAGTCGAGCCGCTTGATCGCGACGTTGCGAAACTCGACGGCGTCGCCGTGGCCGGCAAAGCCGAAGAAGCCGCTCGTGCGGGTCATCCCCGGATGCGGCTTGCCCCCCATGAAGTCCTTCACGGCGGCGACGTCGGCATCGAGGATCACCGAGCCGTTGAGCTCGACTTTGATCCGGCTGCCTTGCACCGTCACCTCCTGCTCGTTCCACTCGCCGGTCGGCCGCAGGTAGCCCCGCTCCGCGGCCACCATCCCATAGACCGAGCCGTGATACTGCCGGGCGTCGAGCTTCGCATACTTGGGATGCTCCGAGTCGAGCACCTGCAGCTCGCACATCCCGGTGTAGGCGGTGTCGCCGCTGCCGGGATAGCGGATTGCCAGGCCGTTGTTGCCCCCCGGTGGCAGGCGAAACTCGAGCCGGGCCACGAAGTCGCCGTATTCCTCGGTCGTGTGGAGCGTGCCTCCCTTCCCCGGCTTGCAGCGGATCGCCCCGTCGACCACCTCGTAGTTGTCGGTCGCCCCGGCCCAGCCGGTCAGATCGGTGCCGTTGAAGATCGGCTCGAAGCCCTCGCCGGCGTGATCCCGCAGCCAGCGGTTGGCCTCCTCGGAGCCGATCTCGCGAACCATCACGTTCCGCCAGCAGATCTCACCGCCGTGGGTCTGGAGCTGGATCGGCCCGCGGCGCAAGAGCGGCTTCTTGCGGTCCCAGTAGTTTTCCATGATCGCGTTGTCGACGACGAGCTGATCGTTGAGCCAGACGGTCGTCCGGGCACCGACCTGCACGATCCGGAAGCGATTCCACTCGCCAAACGGCTTGTCGGCCAGCACGAGCGGATCCTTGCCGGGGGCGCCCGGGCTGTTGTTCCAGAGGCCGCCCGACCCCTTGTTGGCACCGATGTTGAACTTCGCGGTCTCGGTCGAGTCCCAGATCTGCACCTGGGGCGTGGCCCGCAGGTAGATGCCGCTGTCGGCCTTGGGCACGGTCTTGTAGTCCACCCAGAGTTCGATATCGCCGAAGTCGTCGATCGTGGTCAGGTACGGCCCCTGCCCGTCGTTGACGAGCACGCCATCGACCACCTTCCAGTGGGCGTCGATGCCCGGCTGATTCTTGGCGAAGAACGCCGCCTGCGCTTCAGGCGATTTGGCGGCGAGTTGGTAGGGGTTCTCGGTGCCCATCCCCCGCCAGCCGGTGAGATCCTCGCCGTTGAAGAGGGCCCGCGAGCCCTCGGGTGCCGCAGTCAGCCCCGGCTCGACTGCTAAGGCTCGCAACGTGCCGGACAAGCAACACGCAGCGAACGCGAGGAGAAGGGCGAGACCAGAGGCCGAGAAACGATGGGACATGGGGCTTCATCCAGAGGCAAGGGACCGCGGGGCCGCGGGGGCGACACTCGCAAAAACTACTCGTGCGGCGGGCGTTTCACAAGTTTTCCACGGCACTCAGGCCCCCGCCGCGGCTGGCTCGGCAGCCGGATCCGGGCTATAGTGAGCGGAGTCAGTGGCGGCGGAGCGCAACGCCGACACCCTGAAAATCACGTTGTGGCGATCCCAGGCAACCGGGACGCTCGGCCTGACGATCCAGGAGGTGTTTTGATGCTCCGCTTTGGTTGCTTTGTCGCACTCGCGATCGCCGTGATCGGCCCGTTGGCCAGCCCGGCTGCCGCGGCCGACGCCGCCGTCGCCTACAACCGCGACATCCGGCCGATTCTGGTTGAGAACTGCTTCTCCTGCCACGGCTCCGACAGTGGCAGCCGCGAGGCCGACCTGCGGCTCGACCGTCGCGACGACGCGATCGAGTATGGCGCCCTCGTCGCCGGCGATCCCGACTCCAGCGTGATGCTCGACCGGGTCTATTCCGACGACCCCGACGAGGTGATGCCGCCGCCGGAGACGAAGAAGACGCTTACGGCCGAACAGAAGGAACTGCTCACCCGCTGGATCGCCGAGGGGGCCGAGTACGAGCCCCACTGGTCGTTCATCCCGCCGACCAAGCCCGAGCCACCGGCGGTCAAAGAGGAGTCGTGGGTGAGGAACCCGATCGACCGCTTTATCCTCGCCCGCCTCGAAGCCGCGGGGCTCGCTCCCGCGGCCGAGGCCGACCGCCGCACGCTCGCCCGCCGGGCCGCGCTCGATGTCACCGGCCTGCCGCCGGAGCCGGCGGCCGTCGAGGCCTTCGTGGCCGATGCCCGGCCCGACGCCTACGAACGCTACCTCGACACGCTGTTTGCCAGCCCCGCCTGGGGCGAGCACCGCGGTCGCCACTGGCTCGACTACGCCCGCTACGCCGACACCCACGGGATTCACTTCGACAACGAGCGGGAGATGTGGACCTTCCGGGAGTGGGTGATCAACGCGTTCAACGACAACCTGCCCTTCGACCGGTTTACCGAACTCCAACTCGCCGGTGACTTGGTCGACCTCGGACCCGAAGCTGATTCCCAGGCCGTGCTCAACGCCCGGATCGGCAGCGGCTTCAACCGCTGCAACATGACGACCAACGAGGGGGGCATCATCGACGAGGAATACATCGTCCTCTACGCCCGCGACCGCACGGAGACAACGGCCACGGTCTGGATGGGCCTGACGGCCGGCTGCGCCGTCTGCCACGACCACAAGTTCGATCCCGTCTCGATGAAAGACTTTTATTCGCTCTCGGCCTTCTTCAACAACACGACCCAGAAGGCCAAGGACGGCAACGTCAAGAACACCCCGCCGACGCTTCCCGTGCCGCTGGTCGCAGACCGGCCCCGCCTGGCCGAGCTTGAGCAGGCCCTGCCGGCGGCGAGGCGGACCGTCGCCGAGCGGCGAGCCGGGGCCAGGCCCGCCTTCGAGGCCTTTCTGGCCGGGCTCACGCCCGACTCGATTAAGGCAGCCCTCCCGCCAGATACCCCGCTGGTTTCATTGCCGTTTACCGAAGGCGAGGGCAGCGTGACCCACATCAACCTGCTCGGCAAGGAGACCGATCTGCCCCTCTCGAAAAAGGCGGCCTGGCAGGCGGGGCCAGATGATCGGTCGGCGGTGACCCTCTCCGGCACGGCGCTCCAGGTTGCCACCGCAGGCGACTTCGAGCACGACCAGCCCTTCACCGTCTCCTGCTGGGTCAAGCCGCCATCCAACGACACCGCCTACGCGGTGGTGGCCCGGATGGACATGAAAAACGAGTTTCGCGGCTGGGATCTCTGGGTGCAGCGCCGGCGGGCCGCGATGCACCTGATCCACGACTGGCCGGAGGACGCCCTCAAGGTGGCGGCCGAGGCCCAGATGCCGGCCGATGCCTGGACCTTCGTGACGCTCACCTACGACGGCAGCGGCTCGCCCGCAGGCGTGAAGATCTACTACGACGGCAAGCCCCAGAAGCTGAAGGTCGAAAACAACCGCTTCAAGCGGAACACGGTGCGGACAACCGTCCCGCTCACCGTCGGCAGCCGCACGCCCGGCGACGCCGCGTACGGGGTGGGCCTGGCGGAGCTGACGATCCTGGGCCGGGCCCTCTCGGAGGCTGAAGTGGGGGGCGTCTCCCAGGCCGACACGCTGGCCGAACTCGTCAAACTGCCACCGGAAAAGCGAGCGGCGGCGGCCGGCGGCCTCTACGACTGGTGGCTGGGCACGCTCGACGACGCCTTCATCGCGGCCACCAAGACGCTCACCGGCATCGAAGGAGAGATCGCCGCGATCCAGGCCCGGGGCACGATCGCCCACGTGATGAACGAGAAGCCGGGCACCCCCACCGCCTTCATCCTCGACCGCGGGGAATACGACAAGCGGAAGGAGCAGGTCACTGCCAGCACGCCCGAAGTGCTGCCCCCCTTCCCCGACCACCTGCCCCGCAATCGGCTCGGCCTGGCCAAGTGGCTCCTGCTCCCCGAGCACCCGCTCACCGCCCGGGTGACGGTCAACCGCTTCTGGCAGGAGGTCTTTGGCACGGGCCTCGTCCGCACCGCCGGCGACTTCGGGATCACGGGTGAACTGCCCAGCCACCCGGCGCTGCTCGACTGGCTGGCGGTCGATTTCCGGGAGCACCGCTGGGACGTCAAGCGGCTCTTCCGCCAGATGCTCACAAGCGCCGCCTACCGGCAGGCCGCCACCGTCACGCCCGAGAAGATCGCGGCCGATCGCGACAACCGGCTGCTCTCTCGCGGGCCCCGCTTCCGGATGGATGCCGAGATGGTCCGCGATCAGGCGTTGGCCGCCAGCGGCCTGCTGGTTGAGAAACTCGGCGGCCCGAGCGTCAAGCCGTATCAGCCGCCAGACGTCTGGGCGGCCGTCGCGATGCCGGAGAGCAACACCAAGAAATACGTCCCCGGCAAGGGCGAAGATCTCTACCGCCGCAGCATGTACTGGTTCTGGAAACGGTCGGCTCCGCCGACCTCGCTCGACATCTTCAACGCCCCCTCCCGCGAGATCTGCACGGTCACCCGCGAGCGGACCAACACGCCCCTCCAGGCGCTCGTCACGCTCAACGACCCGCAGTTTGTCGAGGCCGCCCGGGCCCTCGCCGACCTCGCCCTCGGGCAGCCTGGCGACGAGGCCGCCCGGATCAACTTCATCGCCCGCCGGCTCCTGGCCCGGCCGCTCGAGTCTGACGAGCAG
>JAQCJP010000150.1 GCA_027592945.1 Planctomycetota bacterium | reverse complement strand
AGACTATCCCGTCCACGACGTCATCCTGCTCTGGCAGGATCGTGTCCTCGGCCGGCTCCTCGACGCTCGGGTGCTCGAGCGAATCCGTGACAGCGAGCTGAAGGTGCCGGCGGACGAAGACGTGTTCACGACCGCCGAACTTCTCGAGCGGCTGACCGCGGCGGTGATGCGGGAAGTCGAGGCGACCGAGCCGGGCGACTACACGCCCCGCAAGCCCGCGATCGACAGCCTTCGCCGGAGCCTGCAACGGGCCTACGCGACCCGGCTCGCTGGCCTCGCGATGAGCGGCGGGGCTGGCAATCCCGATGCCCAGGCCTTGGCGGCCGAGCAGTTGCGGAGCCTCGACGCGGCGATCACGAAGCTTCTTGCCCGCGACGATGTCTCGCTCGATGTCACGTCGCGGGCGCACCTGGCCGAGCTGCAGAGCCGGATCGGCAAGGTGCTCGCCGCCGACCTGGTCCTGCCCCGGCCCTGAGCCGCCGGCGGAGCGTTTCATGCACCTTGTGATCGCCGTCCTGCGACCGTCGCAGGTGGAAAGCGTGCGGCGGGCATTGGTGATGGTCAACGTCACACGAATGACGATCGGCGACGCCCAAGGCTGGCATGACCGCGGCGGCACCCTGCGGCAGGAAACCATCCTCGAGATCGCCGTCAACGAGGACTTCCTCGCTGCCGCGACGCAGGCGATCACCACCGCCCTCGAGGCCGGAGGCGACTCGGCGGCCGGCCGGCTCTTCACGCTGCCCATCGGGGAGGCGGTTCAGCTCTACCGCGAGGTCCGCGGCCCCGAAGCAATCTGACCAGGCCAAGCCAGTCTCCAAAACAAACCTCGCGCAGGCTCGGGCTGGCCCGTGCCATCTCGCCGGACGCTCACTTCAGGCATCCTGCCCTCCGCTCGCTCGCTCGGGTTCACCTCACGCAGGCTCGGGGTGGCCCGTGCCATCTCGCCGGACGCTCGCTCAGGCCATCCCGGCCTTCGCTCGCTCGGGGGAACCCTCGCTTTCGCCCTCCGGGCTACGCTCGGTTTCCCAACGCCGGCTCGATTGGCACGGGCCACCCCTCGCGAACCCGGATTCTGTGCGTCCCCGAGTTGGAAAAGGGTACAGGCACCTCGCTTCGCTCGGAGCCAGTCCCCTTTTTCATAGAAGGCCCCCGGCGCGAGCCGGAGGGACGGCGAACAGCCGATGCCCCCAGCCTCGATTCCGGCTAAGATGCCAGGCGTCATGTCCGCCGAAGCAAAAGTTCTGCTTGTGTCTCCCGACTTGATGGCGACGAGCCGGCTGGCAGCGCTCTGCCGGGAGGCCGGGGCGTCGCTTGAAACCCTGCGGAGCCTTTCGGATTCGCCGCACGGGGGCCCGCATGATGTCGTGCTGCTCGATCTTCAGGCCCTCGCCGAGGATCCCGCCGTGGTCGTGACGCGGGCCCGTTCGGTGACAGCCGACGGAGCGGGAGATCGCGAGCGGCCGGCCAGGATCGTCGCTTTTGGGCCGCACGTGGCGCGTGAACGGCTGGCCCTTGCCCGGGATGCCGGGGCCGACGACGTGGTCAGCCGCGGCGAACTGCTCGGCGGCTTCGCCGGGCTGCTGCGTCGGTGGCGGGAAGGCTAGGCCGGCTGGCTGCCCGGCTCATCAATGACGACCTCGTCGAGCGGCGTGCCGTCGACATCGAGCCGCAGCACCAGATAGACCGCCGTCGCGATCGCCCAGAAGTAGCCCCAGCCGAACGCGGCCAGCAAACGTTCCAGTCCCCTCAGCCAGAAGCGGAGGGCCTGGAGGCCCCATGCGTCGGCCAGCGGGCCGGTGGCGGCCAGGCCCTCGACCACCGCGGCAGTCCGCTCGGCCCCCATCCCGAAGCTGGCAGCCCAGGCGGCGAGCGTGCCCGTGGCATCGGCAAAGAGCCCGGCTGCGGCCACGGCCGGCACGGCCACGACCGCCGCGATCAGCAGGTAAAAGGCGTAGTGCAACGGCCGTTGGTAGAGGTACGAAAATGCGGTCGAGATCGCCTGGAAGCTGTCGCCCCGCTCCACGCCGACCGACGCCACCATCAGCGGCCAGCCGGCGGCCACGCCGACCGCGAGGATCGCCAGGATCACCGCCCCGAGCATCACCAGCGGCCAGACGGCTCCGGCAAAGGAAAGGCCCCATTCGGTTCGCATCGCCGTGCCGAGGATCGCTCCCGGCACGCTGAGGGCCGCGATCCCAATGAGCACAAACAAGACCGAGTTGAAGGCGGGGGGCCACTTCTTGGATCCGTACGCGAGGGCTCCGAGCGGCCCGATCGGCTCTTCACCGGCGAGCTTGACCGCCACCGCCCGGGAGATTCCGGTTCCGAAGATCGCCCAGACGAGGATGAACCAGCCGACGCGAGCTGCCGCCGCCCCGGCGACGGCGATTGATGTGGTCGGACGGAAGGGCAGGGCGATCATCCGGGCCGCCTCGGCCAGCGGTCCGGGAACCCAGCCGAGAAGACCGTCGAGCCAGGGAAGGGCGGTGGCCGATGGGGAGAGCGGATTGCCAGCGGCGAGCGTGCCGTCGGGCCCAGCCAGCGCCAGCCCATCGGTCTTGGCGGCCACCGCGACGGCCGCGGTCATCGGATCAGGCACCACCAGCCCCGCCTGGTCGGCCGCCGACCAGCCGGCCCAAACCGCCGCTGCCCCGAGGGCCGCCAGCAGGATCACCGTCGGCGAGAAGGCGGCGCCGGCGGCCCGAAAGAGGATCCACCAGGGGAGCGCATCGCTCCAGCGGATCTCGTGAACGATTCCTTTCAGCGACCCGGACGAGCCGTTGGCATCAGACATGGAACACCTGCGGAGCGTGACTCGGGCAACCTGCCCGCCGGCCGGCGAGTATATGCCGCTCACCGCCAAGCCGTCATGCCTGGCCGGGAGGCAGCTCGCCGTCGCCCCCCTCCTCGTCGTCATCCCGAGGCGGGGCCGGCAGGCCGTACGATTCATCGAGCCAGTGGCCCAGGTCGATCAGCCGGCAGCGTTCGCTGCAAAAGGGCACGAGGGGATTGTCCTCGAGCTGGACTGGCTGACTGCAGACCGGACAGCGTGGCATCGTCTCAGCCCTCGCCGGAGGCGGGCTTCGTCCCCGAGCCGCCGTCGGCTTTCTTGCCCCCCTCGGGCTTGCTCTTGCCCGACTCGGCGGCCGCACCCTTCTTGTATGACTCGCTGCGGTAGTCGGTCTTGTAGAAGCCCGACCCCTTGAAGACGATCGCCCCTCCCGCCCCGATCAGACGACGGAGCTTCTTTTTCTTGCACTTCGGACAGGTCCGCTTGACGGCATCCGTCATCGACTGAAACAGCTCGAAGGCATGGCCGCATCCGTCGCAGACATAGTCATAGGTGGGCATCGCTCACTCCTCCTTGGCCACGATCACCTGGGCCGGCCGCACGACCCGATCATGAAGGGTAAACCCTCGGCTGGCGGTGCCGACGATCGTGCCCGCGGCGGTCCCGGGGACGACCTGCTGCTGAATCGCGTCGTGGACTGTGGGATCGAAGGCGCTGCCGTCGGTCGGAATCACGTTGCAGCCGTGGCTGCCGAGCAGCTTTTCAATCTGGCTGGCTGTCATCCGGAAGCCGGCCCGCAGGCTTTCGACATCGTCGGTCTTGTCGGCGGCCTCGATCGCCCGCTGCACGTTGTCGAGAACCGGGAGCAGGTCCCGGAGCAGATCGATCTCCCGGTACCGCTGGGCCTCCTCGTACTCGCGACGGGAACGCTTGCGATAGTTGTCGAGCTCGGCCTGAAGCCGAAGCAGCCGATCCTGAAGTTCCGCGACCTCGGAGCCCGCATCTGGCTCGGCACGATCCTCGGCGGAGTCAGCGACCGGGCTTTTGTCGGCAGGCTGCGGGGCGTCGTCGGGTCTGGTCATGTCTCCTCCTCTTGATCGGAACCGTGCTGCGGCTGCTCGCCGGCAGTCTCCTTGCCCTGGAAGTATTCGGCAAGCTTCGTGAAGAACGAGGTTCGTTTTGGTGAGACCGAGGCGTGCTCCTCGGCGGCGAGTTCGCGGAGCAGTTCTTCGGCCCGCCCAGAGACGTTCCGCGGCACCTCCACGTGGACGTGCACGTGCAGGTCGCCCACGCCACGGCCCCGCACCTCGGGCATGCCCAGCCCACGGACTCGGATCACATCCCCCGGCTGGGTGCCGCGGGCGATCTCGAGCGGCTTTGGACCGTCGAGGGTCGGCACGTCCACCGTCGCCCCGAGGGCCGCCTGCGTGAAGCTGACGGGCACCTCGCAATGAAGATCCTTCCCGTCGCGGGCCAAAAAGGGATGGTCTTCGATCTCGATCACGCAGTAGCAGTCGCCCGGCGGGCCGCCCGCCGCGCCCGGTTCGCCCTCGCCCGCCAGTCGCACGCGGACATCGCGATCGACACCGGCGGGAATCGTCACCTTTCGGCTGACATGCTCCTCCGTGACCCCCTCGCCGCCGCAGGCCGGACACCGCTCCTTGACGACGCTCCCGGCGCCCCGGCACGCCGGACAGGTGGTTTGCAGCCGGAACACGCCGGCGGATTGGATCACCTGCCCGCGGCCACCGCAGTAATCGCAGGGCTGCGGTGCAGTTCCCTTGCGGGCTCCGCTGCCGTCGCACTCGCCACAGGTTTCATGCCGGTCAAACTCGACCGTCTTTGTCACCCCCCGGGCAGCCTCGACCAGAGAAAGGTGGACCTGGCAGAAAACATCGCGACCCTTGCGGGCTCGCGAGCCCCGCTGGCGACCGCCACCGAACGCATCGCCGAAGATGCTGCCGCCAAAGAGATCGCCGAATGCCTCAAAGACATCGGAGATGTCGTTGAAGTCGTGACGCCGGCCGCCTTCGACACCCGCATGGCCGAAACGATCGTAGCGGCTGCGGAGATCGTCGTCGGAGAGAACCTCGAATGCTCTGGCCGCCTCCTTGAAGCGGGAGGCCGCCTCGGAGTCGCCCGGATTCTTGTCGGGATGGAAGCGGACGGCCAGTTTACGATACGCGGCTGTGATCTCCGTCGACGAAGCCCGCCGACCGACCCCGAGCACTTCGTAATAGTCACGCTGGTCGACCATGGCTCCCCGACGGTCCCGCGGCTGCGCCGCCGGCTTACCTGATGCTGCCTTCGATCTTCCGCTTCTTGGCGTCTTCCTTCTCGAGGTTGGTCACCAGGGCTTCGGTGGTCAGCAGGAGGCCCGCGATGCTAGCCGCGTTGGTGAGGGCCACCCGCACCACCTTGACAGGATCGATGATCCCCGCCTTGTACATGTCGACATACTCGCCCTTGTTGGCGTCGAAGCCGACGGTCAGATCCTTGCCGGCCACTTCATCCGCCACGACGGCTCCGTCGATGCCTCCGTTTTCGGCGATCTGCCGAATCGGCGCCTCGAGGGCATGGAGAATGATGTCGACACCGATCTTCTCGTCGCCCTTGGCCGCAGCCCGCGCCTTCTCGACCGCCTCGCGGCAACGCAGCAGGGCCACGCCGCCTCCGGCGACAATGCCCTCCTCGACAGCCGCTCGGGTCGCATGCAGCGCGTCTTCGACGCGGGCCTTCTTCTGCTTCATCTCAGCTTCAGTGCCCGCCCCGACCGACACGATCGCCACGCCACCAGTCAGCTTGGCGAGCCGCTCTTGGAGCTTCTCGCGGTCATACTCGCTGTCGGTATTCTCGATCTGCGAGCGGATCTGCTGAACGCGGGCCTGCACGGCGGCCTTGTCACCGGCACCTTCGACGATCGTCGTCTCGTTCTTGTCGACCGTGACGAGCTTGGCTCGGCCGAGGTGGGAGAGATCGAGGCTCTCGAGCGTGAGGCCGAGGTCTTCGCTGATCAGCGTACCGCCGGTGAGGGTGGCAATGTCGCCGAGCATCGCCTTGCGACGATCGCCGAATCCGGGGGCCTTGGAGGCGCAAACCTTGAGGACACCTTGCAGTTTGTTAACCACCAGGGCCGTGAGGGCGTCGCCTTCGAGATCCTCGGCGATGATAAGGAGCGGCTTGCCCGACTGGGCCACCTTCTCCAGCAGCGGGAGAAGATCCCGGAGATTCGAGATCTTCTTCTCGTGAATCAGGATCAGGCAGTCGTCGAGCTGACACTCCATCTCGGCCGGCTTGTTGATGAAGTAAGGGGAGACGTAGCCCTTGTCGAACTGCATGCCATCGACAAACCGCACCTCCGTGTCAGTCGTCTTGCCCTCTTCGACCGTGATCACCCCGTCCTTGCCGACCTTCTGGAGGGCCTCGGACAGAAGGTCGCCGATCGTGCGGTCGTTGTTGGCACTGATGGCACCCACCTGGGCGATTTCCTCGGGCCGCTCGACCTTGCGGGCCTGCTCGGCCAGCCGTCCGACCGCCGCCTCGACCGCCTTTTCGATGCCCCGCCGAACCGCCGTCGGATTGCTGCCGGCGGCCACGTTGCGGGTACCCTCGCGGAAGATGGCCCGGGCCAGGACAGTGGCAGTCGTCGTGCCGTCACCGGCCAGGTCGGAGGTCTTCGAGGCGACCTCGTTGACGAGCTTGGCGCCCATGTTCTCGAACGCATCCTCGAGATCGACCTCCTTGCTCACCGTCACGCCGTCCTTGGTGACGGTCGGGCCACCGAACGACTTGTCGATGATCACGTTGCGGCCGGTGGGGCCCATCGTGACGGCCACGGCACCGGCCAGTTTCTCCACGCCCTTGAGCAGTTTGGCGCGGGCGGTGTCGTCGAACATCAGTTGCTTGGGCACGGCTTGAATCTCCTCGAAAAATAATGACTGGTTCGTTGAAAAACGGTGAACGGAAGCACGTCAGGCGCTCGAACGCTCAGGAGAGAACCTTGGCGAGGATGTCGCTCTCGCGAAGAATCTTGACCTCGTGGCCGTCGACTTCGATGTCGCTCCCGGAATATTTGCCGTAAATCACCTCGTCGCCGATCGACACGGCCAGCGGCGACCGCTGGCCGTTCTCGAGCAACTTGCCCGGTCCGAGGGCGACCACATGGCCCCGCTGCGGCTTCTCCTTGGCGGCATCGGGCAGGACAATCCCGCCGGCGGTCCGCTCCTCGGCCTCGACGGGTTCCACGACGACACGGTCATCGAGCGGGCGAATCTTGAGGTTCTTGGCTGCCATCTTCACTGGTCTCCGAAAGGTGTGGTTGAAAATCGTTGGTGTCTGATCAATCGAAAGAGGCCACATGGGCTCACATCATGCCTGGCATGCCGCCCATGCCACCCATGCCGGGCATCCCGCCCATGCCGCCCATGCCCGGCATGCCGCCGCCCATCCCATGATGGTCGTGGCCGTCGCCGGCGGGCTCTTCCTCCTCCTTGGGGATCTCGGTGATCAAAGAGTCGGTGGTCAGCAGAAGGGCGGCCACGCTGGCGGCGTTTTGAAGCGCCGTCCGCACGACCTTGGCCGGATCGATCACGCCGGCCGCCACCAGGTCGCCATATTCGCCCTTGTCGGCGTCGTAGCCCTCGTTCTTGCCCTTCAGCCGCCGGACGCGGTTGACGACAACCGACCCGTCGACGCCGGCATTCTCAGCGATCGCCTCGAGCGGATACTTGAGGGCATTTTTGACGATCGAAGCTCCAAACTTCTCATCGCCAGAGACGGCCAGGCTCTCGATCGCCTTCTCGCTCCGCAGCAGGGCCACGCCGCCGCCGGGGACCACGCCCTCGGCGAGGGCCGCCTGCACGGCGCTCTTGGCATCATCGATGAGAGCCTTCCGCTCCTTCATCTCCGTCTCGGTCGCCGCCCCGACGTTGATCTGGGCCACGCCGCCGGCGAGCTTCGCCAGCCGCTCCTGGAGCTTCTCACGATCGTAGTCGCTGGTCGTCCGCGCGATCTCCTCGCGGATCTGGGCAACCCGGCCGTCGATGGCCGACTTTGCGCCCGCCCCGCTGACGATGGTCGTGTTCTCAGCTTCGATGATGACCTTCTTGGCCCGGCCGAGATCGGTCAGCTTGACGCCGTCGAGGGCGATCCCAAGGTCCTTGAAGATGGCCTGACCGCCGGTCAGCACGGCGATGTCGCCAAGCATCGCCTTGCGGCGATCGCCATAGCCGGGCGCCTTGACGGCCACCGACTGAACAATCCCTCGCAGTTTGTTGACGACGAGCGTGGCCAGGGCCTCGCCCTCGACATCCTCGGCAATCACCACGAGCGGCTTGCCCGATTTACTGATCGCCTCCATCAGCGGCACGAGGTTCTTGGCGTTCGAGATTTTCTCCTCGTAGATCAGGATGTAGGGATTCTCAAGCTCGCAGACCTGGTTCTCCGCGTTGGTCACGAAGTGCGGCGAGAGGAAGCCGCGGTCGAACTGCATCCCTTCGACGACGTCGACGGTCGTCTCCGACTGCTTGCCCTCCTCGACCGTGATCACGCCGTCCTTGCCGACCTTGAGAAACGCGTCGGAGAGCACCGCGCCGACGGCCGGGTCGTTGTTGCCGGCGATCGTGGCGATCTGGGTGAGCTCCTTCTTGTTCTTGGCGTCGATCTTCGTGGCCATCGAAAGCACCGAGCCGCTCACGGCCTCAACCGCCTTATGGATGCCGCGGGCCAGGGCCATCGGGTCGGCCCCGGCGGCGATCATCTTGAGCCCCTCACGGTAGATCGCTTCGGCGAGGACCGTGGCCGTGGTCGTGCCGTCGCCGGCGACGTCGTTGGTCTTGCTGGCGGCCTCCTTGACCAGTTGGGCCCCGAGGTTCTCGTAGGGATCCTCGAGATCGATGTCTTCGGCGACGGTAACGCCGTCCTTCGTCACCTTGGGGGAGCCCCAGCCCTTGTCGAGCACCGCGTTGCGGCCGCGGGGGCCGAGCGTGCTTTTGACCGCGCGGGCCAGCTTGGAAATGCCGGCGAGCAGCGGCTGGCGGGCCTCATCGTCAAACACCATCTGTTTTGCCACGACAATCTCTCCTCCGGAGGGCGGGGCCGGCCCCGGTCGCCAACGACCGTTTTTGGCAGGCCCATCACGGGTTGCCCACTTGGAATGCAAGCCGCGTGCCACGCCGCCCGAGAACCATAGATTGCCGGCGAAACGTGCAAAAAAGAGCCGGCCTTCTTGGCGGTTCCCTTTCCCCAGTGCCGTTTTGGCAGGCCCTCAGCAGGCTCGGGGTGGGCCCGTGCCATCTGGCGGGTTCACCTCACGCGGGCTCGGGGCGGGCTCGTGCCATCTCGCCGGACGCT
>JAQCJP010000149.1 GCA_027592945.1 Planctomycetota bacterium | reverse complement strand
GCTGCAGAGTCCACGGCGCAGCCACCCCCGACCGTCCTGCTCCTCGACGGCTCCTGGCGGCAGGCCGGCGAGATGCTCGCGAGCATGCACGGCCGCGGGCGGTGCGTGAGGCTGCCCGACGCCGCCACGAGCGAGCCCAGCCGCTACTGGCTTCGCAACCAGGCCCGGCCCGACCAGCTCTGCACCGCCGAGGCACTTATGGGCGTGCTCACCGCCATGGGCGAGCCCGAGGCCGCACGACGCCTGCGGCTCCACTTCGAACTGCACGTCTACGCGACGCTCCGCGTCCGCGGCCACCGCGAACTCGCCGAGCGGTATCTCGGCCACTCGCCCCTGCTCGCCGAGGCCCCCGACGCGCTCGATCGCCTGCACGCCCGGCGAGGGGCCGGATAGGAACTGGCACCGCAGCAGGCGGCCAGCGCCGATGTCAGCCGAGGCCCTGGCAGCCGCCCATGCCGCACTGCGGGCGGCCACACATCTCCGCGGGAGCCGGCCCGCCGCCGCCCCCTGAAACGTGGCCCCGGACGACGCTCAAGAGCTTCGTGAGCTTCTTGCTGTGGCAGTGCGGGCACTCAGGCTTCTCGTCGCCGCGAATGAGCAACTCGATTTTCTGGCTGCACTTCTCGCAGGAATATTCGTACAACGGCATCGGCTTCGGCTCCCAAGCAATGAGGACTGCAATTTACATGGACACGTTTGACGCGATCAACCAGCGACGGTCGATGAAGGCCTTTGACCCCGCCCATCGCTTCAGCGATGCCGAGGAACGACAGCTGCTCGAGGCGGCGATCCAGTCGCCCACCTCGTTCAACATGCAGAACTGGCGGTTCGTGATCGTCCGCGACCTCGAGTTGCGAAAGCAGATCCGGGCGGCGGCAAACGATCAGGCGCAGGCGACCGACGCGTCGCTGCTCATCGTGCTCACGGCCGACCTCAAGGCCTGGAAGAAATCTCCCGAGCGATACTGGCGAAACGCCTCGCCCGAGATCCAGAAGCTCGCCGTGGGCTGGATGGTGCCGTTCTACGAGGGCAAGGAACAACTACAGAGGGACGAGGCGATGCGGTCGTGCGGGATCGCCGGGCAGACGATCATGCTCGCCGCCAAGTCGATGGGCTACGACTCCTGCCCGATGATCGGCTTCGACCCGGTCAAGGTTGCCGAGATCATCAACCTCCCGAGCGACCACGTGATCAGCTTCATGGTCGCGGTCGGCAAGGCTGTGAAGCCCGCGTGGCCGAAGGGCGGCCAGCTCGACCTCGCCGAGGTGGTGGTGGAAAACCGCTTCGCCTGACGCCGGCTCCGCCCAAGCCCCTCGATGAAAACACGCCGCATGCTCTGGAGCCTGCTCACCATCGCGATCGGCGTCTACGCGGGGCTCTGCCTCGTGTTTCTCGTCTTTCAGCGATCGTTCATCTACATGCCGACGCCCGTGACGCCCGCCCACGCGCAGGCGTTCACGCTCGAGGTGCCCGGGGCCGAAGTGCGGATCTCCTCCCGGCCCCACGACGGCCCCAGGGCCCTCGTCTACTTTGGCGGCAACGCCGAGGACGTCGCCTACACGGTGCCGGAGCTGGCCGAGCTGTTTCCCGACCGGGCGATCTACGGCATGCACTACCGCGGCTACAGCGGCAGCACCGGCCGCCCGGCGGAGACAGCCCTCCGGAGCGACGCCCGGGCGCTGTTCGAGCTCGTGCACGGCCGCCATCCGGACGTGATCGTCGTGGGCCGCAGCCTCGGTAGCAGCCTCGCGATCCAACTCGCCGCCGAGGAGCCCGTCACGCGGCTTGTGCTCATCACGCCCTTCGAGAGCATCCGCGCGATTGCCCAGCGGGTGGCCCCGTTCCTGCCGATGCGGCTGCTGCTTCGCGACCCGTACGAATCGTGGCGGTACGCTCCCAAGGTCACCTGCCCGACGCTCGTGATCGCCGCCTCCCACGACGAGATCGTGCCGCTGGCCGACACACAGCGGCTGGTCGCCGCCTTCCCGCCCGACGTTGCCACGCTGCGGGTCCTCGACGGCACCGACCACAACTCCGTGTCCGGCGAGGCCGACTTCTGGGAGGCGCTGGTCAACGGCAAGTGACCGCACCCGACCGCTCGCCGCGGCTCAGGTCGCTCCAGAAGACATCGCTCGCATTCCTTCGATGGCCAGGCTTGCAAGGGCCACTACCGGCATGACCCAAATGGTGGCCAGCCGCCACCGTCGCGGGATGTTGCCGATCGACGCCAGCCAGACCAGCCCAATCGCGACGGTGACGTCGAGCACCCACTGAAACGGCACCAGGCCCGGGCCCCCGTTGATCCAATCGACGAGCGGCGCGACGGCCATCCGCACGGGGTCGTCAGCCGGCACGCCAATGAAGCAGGCCCCGAACACCCTGAGGCCAAACGCCGCAAAGGGGATCAGCCCGGCAACGAGTTCCACCCAGCGGGAAAGTTTTGGCAGCGGCGCCGCCCAGATGGCGGTCCAGAGCGTCGTAAAGACCAGCAGGCGGATCGTCTCCATGGGTTCGAGTTTACCCCGCGCAGCCTCTCGGCCGCCGAGCGGGTAGACTCGTTGCCATGGCCACAGACCCAGCCGCTGATTCTGCCGACGCTGTACCTCCTGCCAACGCGACCTGGCAGGCGCTGATGGCTGCGGTCGCCCGCTTTCGGGATGACCGCGACTGGTCGCAGTTTCACACCCCCAAGAATCTGGCCGCCGCCATCGCAATCGAGGCTGCCGAACTTCAAGAGCGATTTCTCTGGAAGACCGATCAGGAAATCACGGAAACACTCGCCGACCCGGCCGGGCGAGCCGGCGTGGTCGAGGAGCTGGCTGACGTCTTCATGTTTGCCTTGCTGATGGCCGACCGACTCGAGATCGACGTCGCCGCGGCAATCACCAGCAAGCTCGCCGACAACGCCCGGAAATATCCGGTCGCCCTCGCTCGTGGGAACGCCCGCAAATACACCGAACTGGCTGCTGATGGCAGCTCTGGCCGCCGCACCGCCGCTCCTGCTCCGCATCAGAATGATTAAACTTATAGCGGCATCTTGACACGGCGGCTTGCCGTGTTTATACTCAGGGCATGACCGACGAGATGCCCGCCGACGCTGCCGCTGAAGATGGGGATTTCTCGATCCATCAGCTCGCCTCGGAAGCCGGTGTCGAGCCGCGGACGATCCGAAGCTACGTCAAAAAGGGGCTGATTCCAGGACCGGAATCCCTCGGACGCGGGGCCCGCTACCCGCGGGCAGCAGTCGATCGCCTGAAAGTGCTCCAGTTGATTCGCGACGCTGACCGCAGCCTCACGCTCGACCAGATCCGAATGCTGCTGCACAAACTGGCGCCGTCTGAACTCCGCGGCCTGGCCGACGGCCGCCTCCGGATCAGTGCCGTCCTCGACCGTGCCATCGATCCCGCAGCTCACCTGCCCCGATCCTCCGCCATCGACTACCTGCAGCAACTCCGCGAGAAGCAGACCGCTCACCACCACGTCGCATTCGAGCATCGGACATACGCGGAACCGCCGGCCGGCGGGTTCGATGACCAACTCCCCGCGCTTGAAGAGGCCGCCCGGGCCCTCGTCAAGCTCGCCGGACTTTCGTCCGCGTCGCGAGGCGTCCGTGGCGAGCACTGGTATCGCCTGCCCCTCACGCCCGACATCGAGCTCTCCATCCGGGGAAGCTTTGGCTCTGACCAGATTGCCCAGCTCCATCGAATCGGTGACGCCCTTCGCCTCCTGCTCACGAAAGGACCACGCAAATGATCGCTTCAGCCACCAACCAGCCCGCCGCTCCCGAAATCACAGCTGCCTTCGATCGTGAGATCGTCAATGTCGAAGGCGGCTCCGTCCGCTATCTTGTGATCGGCATCAAAGCTCCCCTGCTGCCGCCCTCCGACAAGCCGCGTGACCCGATCAATCTCGGGCTCGTCATCGATGCCTCCGGCTCGATGTCGGGACACCCGCTCGACGCCGCGAAACGGGCGACGGTCGCGCTGCTCGACAAACTGGCGGCCAGCGATCATCTCTCGCTTATCTCATTTGCCGACGACGTCGTCTGCCACGCCGAAGCGGTCCGGCTCGATGCCGCCGGCCGAGAGACGCTGACCGCAGCCATTCGGCCGCTGACGACCCGCGGATGCACCGACCTTTTCGGCGGCTGGACCGGTGGCTGCGAGGCGGTGGCGACCCGCCGGGCCGCCACCGAGGCCAGTGAGCGCAACCATGTGCTCCTGCTCTCCGACGGGCACGCCAACCGGGGAGAGACCGATCCCCGGCAGCTATCCCACCACGCTTCCGAACTGCGGAAGCGGGGCGTGTTCAGCTCGACCATCGGGATCGGCCAGCAGTATTCCCCGGTGCAACTCCAGGCGATCGCCGAGGCGGGGGGCGGGCGGATGCACGACGCCGAACGGCCCGAGGAGATCGCCGAGATCATGTTCGCCGAACTGACCGACGCCCTCGCCACCACCGTGGACAACCTCGAGCTTGCCCTCCGGCTCCCGACGGGCGTCGAGGCCGAACTCTACGGCACCGCCCCGCTCAACCGCGATGCCGAGGGATGCGAGATCCTGGCCGGTTCCCTGATCGCCGGTGGCAGCCGCCAGCTTGTCGTCAAGCTGACGTTTCCTTCCGGAAAGAACGCCGAGACCATTCCTGTCGCGATCTCGGCCCGCTGGAAGAGCCCGGAGAGCGAGGCTATCCAGGCATGCGAGGTGTCGCCGGTCGCAGTCCGGTTCGAGAGGGCCGAGTCCTGCGTTGATCAGCCTCGCAATCGGGAGCTCGCCAGGATCGTGGCCGAACAGTGGCAGGCCCACATCTACCACCGTGCCATGCTGCTCAATCAAGACGGCCAATACGAGGAGGCGACGGCCTTCGCCGAGCGGGAGACCCGCTTCCTGGCAGACTACTGCCGAGACCTGCCGGGCTTTGCCAAGGACATTCACGTCTTGCACGAGTTCAGCCCGTCGCTTGCGCGCAAGTACGAGGCGATCAGCAGCAAAGAAATCTTCCTGCAGAGCTACAAGATGAGCCGGGGCGAGACCGACCGCCGCAGCCGCAAGCGGCAGTCGCTCTCAGAATACGTGCGCAAAGAGGCCCGCCGCCGGAAGCCTTGAACGCCCGCTGCCGCTCTGGCAGACGACGGCCGGTCGGTTGCCGGGTCTGCTAGGGTATTGGGAAGCCGCCCGGCAGCGGCTGTTCACCCTCGGACGCTCCCATGAAGCCAACGCCAGACCCCGCCCCGGGCCGGGTGCCCAGCCAGAAGTCGTTCATCGCCCCGGCAGAGATCCTGGCCCGCTTTCCGGCCGAGCAACATCGAGTGTTCATGCGGCGGGCGATCGCCAACGCCCGCCGGGCAGGAGTGCTCGACAAGTCGGGCGGCGCCTTCGGGGCGGTGGTGGTCGATAGCTCCGGGACGGTGCTCGCCGACGGCTGGAACCAGGTGATCGCCCGCAACGACCCGACCTGGCACGGCGAGATGCACGCGATCCGCGAGGCCTGCCGGCATGTCGGCAGCCCGAAGCTCGAGGGCTGCGTCCTTTACACCTCGGCCGCCCCTTGTCCGATGTGTTTCTCAGCCGCCTACTGGACCCATCTCGACGCGGTGATCTCGGCCTCGACCGTCGAAGACGCCAAGCAGCACGGCAACTTCGACGACTCCTTCATCTACGCCCAACTCGCCGCCGACCCAGCCAAGCGGCCGATCGCCGAGATCCACGAGTTCCTCCGCGACGAGGCGATCGAGGTCTGGCGGGAATACGCCGCCCGCTCAGACGCGGTCGAGTACTGAGCCAGTTGAGTCACTCCGGCTGAGTCACTCCGGCGGGCTCACCTTCCAGAGCCCAGTCTCGCTGCGGAGATAGAGACTGCCGTCGGCGACCGCCGGCGTGGCGGTGAACGTGCCGGGGAGGCTGTTTTCAGCGACGATCGCCGGCTTGGCAGCCGTGTCCACGAGGAATGCCGTGCCCTCGGTGTTGACCGCCACGAGCCGATCGCCCACCACCAGCGGACTTGCCCAGAACGAGCCGGCCAGCCTGACCCGGCCGCGGATGGTGCCGTCGGCGGCATTGCCGACCGCCAACACGCCGCCCCGATTGAGCACTGCCACCGAGTCATCCCAGGCGACCGGACTGGCGATCCCGGGCGCAAGCTGGGCGGCCCGCCAGGCCGGCTCCCGGCCTCCCGCGGCCACCGCGGTGATCCCGTCGGCCGGCACGAACAGTATCCCGCCAGTTGCGGCTGTCATCGGGATGCCCCGGCAGTCGGCCGACAACTCCCAGAGCAGCTCGCCGTCGGCGAGACCTCGCGCCTCGAGGCCATTGGGATTCTGAAGCAGCACACCCTGGCCGGCGGGCGTCTCGACCGGCAGCGGGCTGGCCCAGCTGGCGATCCGATCGCGGGCCACGCTCCAGCGATCGTCACCGCTGGCCAGGTCGATCGCCGCGGCGAAGGCGTCGCCCTGGCAGTCGATCTGCACGACGACCGTGTCGTCGACGATCCGCGGGCTCGAGCCCATCCCCACGTCGTTGCCGGCCCGGGGATGCTCGACGGCGAGGTTCCGCTGCCAGAGCAGCCGCCCCTCAAGGTCGAGGCAGAAGAGATCGCATGAGGAGAACAGCGCGACGATCCGCTCCCCGTCACTGGCCGGCGTGTTGGCCGCCACGGCACTCGTCGGGTGGCAGAGCGTCCGCCCGGTCGCCCAGAAGGTCCGCTCCCAGCGACGCTTGCCGGTTTCCCGATCGAGGGCGATCACGTGCAGCTGGTTCTGCCGGGCGCCGCTCGAGGCAGTTGTCACGACCAGATCGCCGACCACGATCGGGCTCGACGCCGACCGCCCCGGCAACTCGGCCCGCCAGGCGAGTCCCTCGGTCTCGCTCCATGTCTCGCGGATCCGCTCGTCCGTCGCCACGCCCCGGCCGCCCGGCCCGCGAAACTCCCGCCAGTCAGCAGCCCGGCCGACGGCTGAATCCAGCATCAGGAGGCTGACGGCAACAAGCAGGACTCGCGACAGAGACATCACTTCCCCTCCTCCGGCTGCCTGGCGAGCGGCTGGCCGAGCGGATCAGTGATCCGCAGTTGAAACTTCCACTCGCCGGCCCACGATTCCGTCTGCTCGTTCTGGCAGCACTTCACGAGCACGGTGTTGGCCCCCTCGTGAAACTCGGCGGCGCCGATGTATTGGTCGATCGCCTCGGAGGCGTGGTAGATCTCGTGGCCCATCACCCGCCGGCCGTTCACCCAGACGACCACAGCACAAGGGCTGCCGATGCGAACTTCCGCCGGCCCCGCCGCCGGCATCTCGACGACGGCCTCGGCGTAGGCGAGCACGCCCTTCTTGGTCGCCACGGCAGCGTTGAGATCGACCTCGCCGTGCCGGTCTGAAGAAACGATCTCCTTCCAGTCGCCAGCCGCCGCCCCGCCCTCCTCCGGCGGATAGGCCCGGGCGAAGCCCTTGCCGCCGACGTTGTCGTACTCGCCGCTCACCCGCCAGCGTCGCACGAAGCCGAGCACCTCGGCGACGTCGGTCGGCTCGCCATGCTCGGAGAGCCAACCGGCGATCGCCTCGACCTGATCGACGTCCCGGGCCGCGACCAGCGCCTGCCGGTGGGCGGCCTGCTCCGCAGCCTCGCCGCCCTCGGCCGCGTCGGCCAAGAGCTCTGCGACGGCTGCCCGCCGCAGGTCGAGGGCGGTTTCGTCGAGCATGCCTGCCAGCAGGCGGTCGGCGCTGGCCGGATCGCGGCTCTTCAACCAGCCGAAGGCGAGGCTGCGGGCTCGGGGCGGGAGCGTCTGGTCGGTTGCCCAGGCCGCGAGTTCGTCGCTCGAAAGGTCCGTGCCCAGCCGCTCGACGGCCCGATCGAGTCCGCTGCGAAGCCAGTTGCTCCCGGTGGGCGTCGCTGCTTCGAGGGCCTGCAGGGCCGGCCTGAGCTCGGTCGCGGCAGCGGCGGCAAGATGGTCGGCAAGCGTCGCGAGGTCGGCCTGGCCCCCGCCGGCCTTGGCCGCGGCCAGCCGGCTGAGGGACTCGGTCGCCTCGGCTGCCGGGCTGCTGGTTCCGACAACGAACCCACCGGCTGCGGCCACGATCGCGGTGAGACATATCCAGTGGCGAACGCAACAAACCGACATGGTTCACCTCGTGGCAGGGAATTGCCGCTCGCAGCTGGGATAGGCTGGAGCACCCGCCCGGCAGTTTACCGGGCTTCTCCCGAGGCTGCCTGGCAACCCGATGCATCCCGCCGCCCTGCCCGACGCCGCCCTGCTGGCGGAATGCGACGAGACCCGCACCCGCCGCAGCGGGCCCGGCGGCCAGCATCGCAACAAGGTCGAGACGGCTGTGATCCTCGCCCATCGTCCCACCGGCATCACCGCCGAAGCGTCAGAGCGTCGCAGCCAGGCTGAGAATCGGCGGGTCGCCCTCGGCCGGCTGCGGCTCACGCTCGCCCTCGGCCACCGGCTGCCGCCCGACCCGGCCGGCCCGTCGGCCCTCTGGAAGCAGCGGACAGCGACGGGCCGGATCGTCGTGGCCACCGACCATGCCGATTACCCCGTGCTCGTCGCCGAAGCCCTCGATCAGCTCGCAGCTGCCGGCTACGAGATCACACCGGCCGCCGAGGCTCTCGGCGTGAGCGGCTCGCAACTGGTGCGGCTCTTCCGCCGCGAACCGGCCGCCTGGACGAGCCTCCGGCAGGCCCGGGCCGCTACCGGCCTCCCCCCGCTGCACTGAGGACGATGCCGATCGATTCTCGCTCAGCCGGGCCACGCTACACTGCGGCGGATTCAGGGCCCGCGCAGTCGGCCTCGGCAACCCACCGGGAGGGAACTTGATGCACACGACCGCCACCGATACCTGCCTCGAACACAACGCTCGCTACGCCAAGGGTGAAGGCCTCCACGCGGCCACCCACCCGGGCTCGCAGCCGATCCAGCCGGCCCGCCGGCTGGCGGTGGTCGCCTGCATGGACGCCCGGATCGACGTCGAAGACCTGCTCGGCATCCAGACCGGCGACGCCCACGTGATCCGCAACGCCGGCGGCGTGGTCACCGACGACGTGATCCGTTGCCTGATCATCTCGCATCACCTCTTGAACACCAGCGAGATCGTCCTCATCCACCACACCAAGTGCGGGATGCTTTCCTTTACCGACGACCTCCTCAAGGCGGGCCTCGAGGGCGACGCGGCCGCCTCC